>JAGRPB010000019.1 GCA_020439945.1 Verrucomicrobiia bacterium | reverse complement strand
GGTGGAAAACGACTCGATCCGGGTGCGTTTTCGGCCCGGTATCCGGAGGGACTGGAGGCGGCGCGCCGGGTGTTTCGTCCGGCCTGGCCGACCGGCAATTCCATGGAAAACGACAGCGACGATGCGCCCGGCCACCTGGCCTGCGTATGATCATGAGTTTCGACACCGACACCCAGGAGACAACCGTCATCGAGACGCGGAGCGAGGCGGAACTCGAGCTGCCGTGGAATGTGGTGGTGTTCAACGATCCGGTGAACCTGATGGGCTTCGTGACGATGGTGCTGCGCCGGATTTTCGGCTACTCGGAGGAAAAGGCGACTCAACTGATGCTGGAGGTCCATCACCTGGGACGCTCGGTGGTGTGGAGCGGCGAACGGGAAAAGGCGGAACTCTACGTGCAGCAACTGCAGTCCTACCAGCTGCTGGCGGCGATGCAGAAGTCATCCGATTGAAGGGGAAGAGCAGCAGACGAGACGGCATGAAGTTTATTCTCACGGAAGAATCCTGGATCCTCAGCGATCTCGATCCCATCGAGTGGACCTTTCTCGATCGCATTCCCGAGATGGCGGCGGGCGAGGCGCTGCCGCCCCAGTTTCGTCAGCGACTGCTGCCGGATCCGATCGACGTGCCTGCTTCGGAAAGGGAGAACGAGGAGGGCTTCCTCAATGATTGGGGCGAGTATGTCAGGCCCGATCTGGAATCGGCCTTCGTGGCGGCCCGCGATCAGGTCAGTCGCGACCTGGCGCTGGCGGCGGTCGATGGCGAATTCGAACTCGTGGAGGATGACGAGGAGGAAATCGATGAAACGGTCGTCGATGATGAGGACGAGGAGGAAGCCGGCGCGGATCACTTCATCCCGCGACCGGAACCCATCCCCGCCCGGATCGAAGTGGCCCGGGAGGCTTCCGATGCCTGGTACAGCGCGCTCAACCAGGCACGGCTGCTGATGAACGAGGCGCACGATCTCGCCGATGCGACCGAGCGTTTCCACTGGCCCGACGGCGATGGGACGGATGTCCCGCCTCTCGATGGCGCGCGCCTGCTGTTGCTGGCGCAATACGAATTCTACAC
This sequence comes from Verrucomicrobiia bacterium, assembly GCA_020439945.1. Lineage (GTDB taxonomy): Bacteria > Verrucomicrobiota > Verrucomicrobiia > Verrucomicrobiales > DEV007 > JAEUHH01. The sequence continues at coordinate 43,455 of JAGRPB010000019.1, read as the reverse complement.
CGCTCTCCAGAGCATCCTGATCGAGGTGATGACGCGGAACGATCAGGAAGCGACCGGCTTTGACGGCGACGAGGACGCGGGCGAGGAAGAGGACGACGAAACGCTCGGCTGAGGGCTCGCCGGCAGCATGAGGGTGGCCCGCGCGCCTTGGTTTTCTTCACGATTCTCCAGCGTCACTTCTCCCGCGTGCAGTCGGGCGGTTTCCCGGGCAAAGCACAGCCCGAGCCCGGAGCCTTTCCGACCGGTGACGGAGTGTTTCAGGGAATAGAAGCGATCGAAGACGCGGGCGGCCGCGTAGTCGGGCATGCCGGGGCCCTCGTCCTCGATGCGAAGGTGGATCGGATTGTCGTCGATCAGCGACACCGCGACCTTTCCGTTTTCCGGGGAAAAATCGATGGCGTTGGTGAGCAGGTTTCTCACCGCGATGGCGAGCATGAGGGAGTCGCCCGACACCCGGATCGACGAGCCGCTCTCGGGGGGAGTGAAGTCGATCCTCACGCGTTTCGATTCCGCCAGGCTTCGGAGCTTGGCGCATTCCTCCACGACCAATTCGGGCAGGTCGATCGTTTCCCGCCGCTTCAATTCCGACTGCCGTTCGATGGAGGCGAGTTGGAGGAGCCGCCGCACCAGATCTTCGCTGCGATCGGTCTCGGCCCGAATGTTCTCGAGGAAACGGGCTCGCTGTTCCGGAGCCATCCCTTCCTCGTCGAGCAATTCCGCGGCGCCCCGAATCGCGGCGAGCGGACTCTTCAGTTCGTGGGTCAGTGCCTGAACGTAGTTCTCGACATAGTGACGGCCCTCGAGTTCCCGGCGCATCTCTTCGAGGGCGCGACTCAGGGTGCGAATCTCGGCGTGGCCGATCTCGGGCACGGTGACGTACTCGCCGTTTTTCACCTGGCGCGCCCGGCGAGTGAGTCGACCGATCGGGCTCAGCAACCAGTAGGTCCACAGCGCTCCGAGCGTGACCACCACCACCCCGGCGATGATGCTGCTGCGGAGAATGCGCCGCTTCGTTTCATTCACGAAAGGCGCCATCACCGTCTCCGGACGGGAAACGGTCAGCGAACCGATGATCTCCCCCTGCCATCGAATCGGCGCGGCGACGTGAAACACCGACGAGCGCGAGTCCTCCGGATCGGTGCGCGTGGCCCGGGCTCCGTATTCGCCCCGCAAGGTCAGGAAAACGTCGTTCATCCGCGAAAAATCCTCGCCTTCCCGGCGTCCCCCGTCGGAATCGAAACGGACGATGCCCTCGCGATCGGTCACATAGACGTGAGTGTCGATTTTCGTTTTTTCGAGCTGGTAGATGCGGGCGTGAAACTCGCGTCGGTACGCGGATTCGAAGGCCTGCCGGAAACGCGAGGCGTCGACCTGGCCGTCGAGGAGATCCTGCTCGACCATGGCCGCGAGCAGGTGCGAGAGATCGACGAGCGGTTCCTCGGCCGCCTGGGAATACTGTCGCTCCACATCGTCGCGGATCGTTCGCATGAGCAGAAAGAATCCGCTGCCGGCAATGACAAGAAAACCGGCGATGATCAGCAGGGTGATGCGCATGTCGAGAGACTCGGGATTCGGGATCGTTTCAGGCCGGTTCCTTCCAACTGTAACCCACGCCGCGATGGGTGACGATCAGGTCATCGGGCCCGCCGGCGTCGCGCAGCTTGGCGCGGAGGGACTTGATGTGGGCATCGACGGTACGATCGAGCGAGGCCTCCGGCTCATCCCAGACCAGGTCCATCAACTGGTCGCGGGTGTAGACCCGCCCGGGGTGCGCGGCGAATACCTCGGCCAGCCCGAATTCGTAGCGAGCCAGGTTCAGCGTTGTCCCGTTCCAACTGGCGCGGCGGCGTTCCGGATCGATGACCAGGCCGACGGCCGACGGTTTCCCGGTCGATGCCTGGCTCACCGATTCGCCGCCAACCACCGCGGTGCGGCGCAGGATGGCCCGGACACGGGCGGCGAGTTCCCGAGGACTGAAGGGTTTCACCACGTAGTCGTCGGCGCCGAGTTCCAGCCCGACGACGCGATCGATCTCCCCTTCGCGGGCCGTCAGGAAAAGCACCGGCACGTTGGAACGATGCCGGATTTCGCGACAGACATCGAAGCCGCTCATGCCGGGCAACCCGACATCGAGAATGACGAATCCGGGCCCGGTTTCCGCGAGAATCGAAAGCGCTTCCTCGCCCGTGCCGGCAAGGGTGACTTCGAAGCCTTCCGTCCTGAGCGAATACTCGATATTCTCAGCAATGGAGGGCTCGTCCTCCACGACGAGCACGCGGCAGGGCGGCTGAGGAGTGACGGAAGCCATGGGCGTGCCGGCCGAAATCCCGACTCAGCGGGGAATGGGCGGAAACTTGGGCGGGAGCCGCTTCGGGTTGTAGCGTTCGCCCGGTTGGAAAAGGAATCCCGGCGTGGCGTTGATCAATTCGTATCGCTGCAGCAGGAACTCCGGCAGCATCAGGTTCGAGTTCGGGTCGTAGACTTCCTGCCCGGTGAAATTGCCAAAGAACCGATACTCGTAGTTGTGGTCGAAACCGTGGGCGGGACCCGTCTCGGGACTTTCCGGCAATCGGTCCGGCGTATGGCAGACCGTCTCGTTCACCATCACCAGCTTGGCCTCCTTCCACGGTTGACCGGGACGACGCAGGTAGCCCCAGAACCGCGTGCCCTCCGTCCACCAGCGCCGGCCGATCCAGTAGTCGCCCCTCGGTTCCGCGGCGATTTCCGCGGCTCGTCTCTGCACCGCGGGATTGTTGGGATTGCCCTCGCCCGGCACGCCGGACACGCCCTCTCTTTGAGTGGTGACGCAAGAGCTAAGCAGTAGCGCCGGAAGCAGAATCGCGGAGAGAGAGAGGATCGAGGCTTTCATGAATCGCGGAAAACGGGACTCCCACTAAACTTTCGGCGCCGGGCGGCGGCAATCAAAAAAGCGCGCCACCCCCGGGCCCGTATGGCGCATGTTTTGACGGGAAGCCACTCGACAGGGCGAATCCCCCTCGTTATCTGATTATCTGCCATGGCTGAGCCACCACGCCGGAAATCGCTTGTCACCGCCCGTACCAGCACGCTGGCGGTGTGGAGCTTTGTCCTGGGACTCATCGGTCTCTGTGGCGTCCTGTTCGCGATTGCGGCCATCATCTGCGGACACCTGGGCCGCGCGCGCTTGGCGAGGTCCGCCGGCCGACTGAGCGGCGGCGGGTTCGCCCTCACCGGGCTGATTCTCGGCTACGGTTCCGTCGCAATGTGGGCGGTGATCGGCTGGTTTTTTATTCAATATTACCAAGAACAACAACTGGTCCGGGAGCGTGACACCATCGCGGTCCACCTCGCCGAGACTCCGGTGCCGGCTTTTCCCGAACTGCCACCCTTCAGCCGCCTGGAACCTTCCGAGGTGCGGGTCTGCCAGTTCCAGCTTCCCCTCGACGATGAGCAGGGCGGCAGGCCGGGTTTCCAAATGAGTTTCCGCATTTATCTCCCGGCTCGGGAAGCCGCGCCGAAAAGCCTGCCCTGCGTGCTCGTCGCTCCCGCGGGAACCAATCTGCTCAGTGGCGCCGACCTCGACGATCTCGACGAGTTCGCCTACCACGACGAGGCCCTGCCCTACGCCGAGGCCGGGATCGCCGCCGTGCTCTACTCGATCGATGGCCAGGATCCGAGCGAAGAACTCGAGGACGAAACCGCCAAGGTCGAGGCGATGAAAAAAGCCTACCTCGCCTTCAAAGCCGCGGGCGCCGGCGTGGTGAACGGCCGCGACGCCCTCGAACTCGTGCTCGCCCGCCTGCCCGAGGTCGATCCCGCCCGCATCTACTCGGCCGGTCACAGCTCCGCGGCCACCTTGTCGCTGCTCCTCGGCGCTCACGAGCCGCGATTGGCCGGCAGCCTCGCCTACGCTCCGGCCACCGATCTCGAGGCGCACTTCGGCGACCTGCTCACCGGTTTTCAATCGGCCATCCTGTTTCCCGACCTGCGCCGTTTCGCCAGAGATTCCTCGCCGGTCTCCCACCTCGACACCCTCGACCGCCCCGTTTTCCTCTTCTTTGCCGACGACGATCGGCTCGTTTCTCCCGCGAGCGCCAAGGCCTTCACCGACCGGATTCAGGCGATCAATCCCGGCGTGACCGTGAAGACGGTGGAACGTGGCGGTCACTACCAGTCCATGATCGGCGAGGGCATTCCCGCCGGGATCGAGTGGATCCTGTCTCAACCGGCGAAGTGATTCAGTTCGATCCGAGGTTCGCGATCCAGAACTCGATCATTTCCTGGTAGAGATCGTCGTTTCCCACCGCGAGCACATCGCCGTGGCGACCTCCGGGCACCGGTCGCCAGCGGTTGATGCCGTTCTCCGGCAGGGCCTCGAACACCCGGCGACCTTCGGCCATCGGAATCACGCGATCCCGATCGCCGTGGGCAACCATCACCGGCACCCGGATCCGGGCCGCGGATTCCACCGGGCTGATGAGTTCGGGCGAGAAACCGGCCCTGATGCCTCCGACCGTCGTGACCATGCCTGTGAGGAATCTCGGCATGGCGGGATGGATGACATTCGCCACCGACCGTTGTGCCACCGTCGGCAGGTCCGCAAAGGGGGCCACCACCACGGCACTCCGCAGGCGTGGTTCCTCGGGAAGCGCCTGCAGCAACACCGCCGCGCCGAGCGAAATGCCGAACCCGACAAAAGGTCCGAGAGTCTCGTGACCGAACCGCGTTTCGGCATCATCCAGAACCGCGCGCAGATCGCCAACTTCCTTCGCTCCGTAGGTCGTGAAATCACCGCCGCTAACGCCGTGCGCTCGCGCGTCAAAAATCAGGCAACGAAAACCGGCAGCCACGAAGCGTTCCGCCACCGGAAAGGCGTCCTCCTTGATCCCACCGCGCCCGTGAAGCATGACCACCGTCGATCGGACGCTGGTTCCCGCGCCGAGTCGTTGTCGCATCCGCCGCGTCTTCACCGCCGCCCCCGGATGCTTCGCGGGAGAAATCAATCGACAGCTCAACGCGATTCCGTCGCCGGCGGTCACGGAGTAAGCCTCGCTCAGTTCGAAACCGAACTCCTCCGGTGCCTTCAAAGCCGCTTCATGTCGCGGTTCCAGGGCCCGCCGATTCGGCACCACGAATTTCTCGGAACCGATCCATCCGAAACCGGAGCAGGCGATGATTCCGGCACCGAACGATCCAAAAAAGAAACGCCGATTCAGAATTCGCGAGAGAGGAAAACCATTCATGGCTTCCCAATACCACGCCGGGCGGCGGATTCTTTCAGCGGCGATCAGTCCAGCAACGAACGCGGCAGCGAGCGCAGGAAAGCGTTCATGATTTCCGCGCCGCACTCGGGATTCAGCGTCCCGTCCTCCAGCGGTTGGGTGAAAGGTGTCACCTTGGAGCCATCGAGATACTCGCCTTTCGGGAAAGCGTGCGAACCCGAGGTGCGCACGATCCATTGAGGTGCGTCCACCCATTCGGGCAGGGTTTCGGCGGCGGTCTCGACGAGCGTGTCGTTGGGACTTTCCCAACCCGCCGTTTTCTCGATCTGTTCCCGCATGAACGGCGACCAGACGGTGCCGGTGGAACGGCCGTCTTCGCCGTCGGGCAGGACCACCAGGTTGATGAAGGAGACGTTGGGATAGGTGTCGCGGGGGAAGGTGTGCGGCAAGCCTTTCCACGGCGAGGTGGCCACGTTCTGCAGCATGCCGATCTGCGCGCCGCGACCGGTCGCGGCAAGGAGGGCGCGCGAACTCGTCGCCCAGGTCGCGCAGGAATTCGCGAACCAGTCGGCCACGAAACTTCCCTGCACCGTGCCGGCGAGAATGCAGACCGCCTTCAGCTTCTTCCGTTCCTCCGGGGGCAATTCGGCACCCTGGTGACGGAGGTAGTAGATCAGGTCGTGGGCGCCTTTGGATTTCGCCAGCAGGATGACCTGGTCCGATTCCGCAAACACTTCCGCCAACGCGGACGACATGGCGGCGGCGTTCTTGGAGATCCGACCGCGCGACACCGCGGGGATCAGCCGCGCCTGGAATCCCATTTCGCGCGATTCCGCCGCCGCGGCGGCGAGGGCCTGGACCGGTTTCGAGGGTTTCAGGCCACCCTTGGCTTTCATGCCCGGAATGAAGGCGATCCCGATCCGGGCCCGCTCGGATTCCGGCAGCGCCGCCAGTGAATCGGAATACACGAAATCCGGGTCGGCGCTCGCCTTCTTGAGCCGCGATTCCATGCGACCGTTCGAATCGTCCCGCTCGGCCAGCGCGCCGACCAGGTATTGGCGCGCGGCGGGCAATCCCTTCTCCGCCGAAAGCTGGCGGACCTCGTCGACGAACTCATCCGCGCCGGTGGCGGAGGCGGGCGGCGGGAGATCTTCCGGACCCGGGCCACAGGCACAGCTGATCAGCAGCAAGGCGGGAGCGGAAGCGAGAGCGACCGCGCGAAAAAATAGGGGGAGGGCTTTCAAGAATCGGACGGGAGGTTGGAGCGAATCACGGGCGACGGCGTTTCCAACCCGGCGAGCTGACGGAGCGTTCCTGCCCTCGAGAGAGGCATCCGCCGGGCTGGCCGTTTTTGAAAATCGCAATCGCGGTGGAGGAGGGTTTATATCGGCGACTCGTCGCCGGGATCAAGTGAATACCCGTTCACGGAACCGGGTTACGGCACCACATACGCGATCAGGCGCGACCGTTTTTCGTCCGCCCAACGCTGCTTGTAATCGGAATCCATGCCGAGATCGTAGGTCGTCACCCCCTCCACCGCGCGGCGACTGAGGTTTTCCATCTGGAGCCAGTTTCCCACTCCGAGGGCCGAAACCTCCTCGGCATAGCTCATCTGGAGTCCCCGGTATTCTCCCGCGAAAATCCCGCCGAAAATATAGGCCACGTCCTCGCCATCCCTGGTCGCGAAACTGAGTCGGAGACGTCCCGAACGATTCAGTTCCTCAAAAACCTGGCGGTAGAAACTTCGGTAGCGGGCGACCTGGAAAATGTCGGTGCCCGACGCCCATTTCGCGGTGCGCGGTTGGAGGGCGAGGAGCCGATCAAAGAGGGTTGGGTCGGCGACCTGACCCTCTTCAATCGTTTCGATTTCCAGCCCCGCCTCGCGGCAGCGTCGTTCGGCGGCCTGGAGGGAACGGCGAAATTTTCGGGAGCGGCGCCCCAGCCACGCGTCGACGCCGTTTTTCAGATCGAGACAAAGACTGTCGGTGGCGGGAAATTCCCGATACTGGTGGAGATTCCCGGTTTCCTGTTGGCGGCGCAGCGCGACATGGAGTCGTCCGTCGACCGGCACGCCGCCGAGGGCGAATCCCGGCGTGAGATCGGGATCGGCGTTCACGATTTCGCGAAGCTGAGCGAGGGAGCGCTCGGGATCCGGACCGATGACGGGACAGGCGAACATCCAGGCGGATTCGAAGGGCTGCCAGTAGCCCCACGGCGAACGGCCGAAGAGAAACCAGTCGGCTCCTTCGTTGCCGTCACGCCAGATGGCGGTGTCGTCGATGATGGCGGCGGCCGGCAGGCGCAGGGAAGCCGCATCCGGATCGTCGGCGGCTTCTTCCTCGCCGAGCCCCAGTAGGTGGGTTCGCGCGGCGGCGGTCCAGATCGACGACGAGCAGAATCGCGAGATCTCCGGAGTGGCGGCCACCGCCCGATCGAACTGCTCCCGATCGGCGAGCCATTCACTCTGACTGATCCGCCGCATCATGGTTGGGAAATCCTCTCCGCCAGACTCACTCAACGCAGCAACGACTGCGGCAAAGCTCGCAGGTAGGCATCCATCACCTCGCCGCCGCTTTCGGGATGCAACTGTTCGTCGCCGGCGCGTTGCGTTACAGGCGCCACCAGGGTGCCGTCGATGTAGTGACCGTTCGGCATGGAATGGGAACCGAAGGCGCGCACGATCCATTCGTCGACCTCGACTTCATCGGGCAACACGGAAGCGGCCGACTCCACGAGCCCGTCGGCGGGGCTGTAGTAGGGAGAATTATTCACGATCCGGCCACGAACGAACGGGGACCAGAGACGCTGGGCGATTTCGCCGTCGGCGCCGTCGGGAATCATGGCCACGCTGACCCAGGTGAGATGCGGAAAGGCCTCGCCCATGCGTCCCGCCTCTTCCGCCTGCCAGGGCGAACGGGCCACGGTTTTCAGCATCCCGATGTCGGCACTCTGACCCCTCATGCAGAGAAAAATCCGGGTGCATACCGGGGAAAATCGAGCGGCATTGGCGAAGTAATCGGCCACCACCGACCCCTGGAGGGTGCCCGCGAGGGAGAGGACCATGTTCAACTTGGCTCGATCCTGCGGCGGCAGGTCGAGGGCGTAATGCTGGAGGTAGTAGACCACGTCGTGGGCGCCCTTCGACAGCATCACCAGGACCACGTGATCTGCCTCCTTGAAAATCGGCTCGACCCATTCGGCGACGAGTTCCGCATTCTCCGGCACCCCGCCCCGCGGAGGCGTATCGATGAAATGGGTGGAAAATCCCAGGGCCTCAGCGCGATTCGCGGCCTCCCGCAGGCAGGGGCGCGTCATGGATGGTCCGCCGAATCCGGTCTGGGTCCCGGGCACGATGACGATGGCCACGCGACGACGCTCGGCGGCGGAAAGGGCGGCGAAGGAATCGGGTAGCACGAGCGCGGGATCGCGGGTGGTGCGAATCACGCGGCGCTCGAGCGAACCGCGGGACCCATCGTCTCCGGCGAGCTCTTCGACCAGAAAGTCCCGCGCCACGGGAAGGCCTTCCTCGCTGGTTTCGACGCGGGCCTCCCTGAGCAGCTCGCTGGCGCCCCGGAGGGCGGCGACACCGTAGCGTTCCGGCGCCGGTTTGATCAGCGAGCAACCGGAAACCAAGCCCACGAAACCGGTCATGAGAATCGGGAGAACGATCGACGGAATGTCCGTGCGGGAAACCATGCGCGGGAAATAAGAGCGGCATTCCCGGTCGTTGACCAACGGAAAATCCGGGTTTCGAGATTGCGGCCAAGCCATTTGACAGGTGCGGTGGAGTTCGGGTTGAGTGACGCCCCTTTCATTTTTTCCCTTCCGAATGCCCATGTCCGATTCCGCCGAAAATCCCGACTACCAGAAACTGCTCGCTCTCTCGCACGAGTTGGCGCTGCTGCAGGACACCGAGGCCTTGCTGAACTGGGACCAGGAAACTCAAATGCCGCGCGACGGGGTGGCCTGGCGCGCCGAGCAGCTGGCCTGGCTGGGTGGCGAAATGCACCGGCGTTTCACCCGTGACGAAGTGGGCGGCTGGATCGCCGCGTGCGAGGACGTCGGCTCCGAGGAAGGTTCGGACGAGGAAGCCAACGTGCGCGAGTGGCGCCATGCCTACGATCGCGCCACGAAGTTGCCCTCGGCGCTGGTGGAGGAATTCGAGAAAACGCGGGCCATCGCCAAGTCGGCCTGGGCGGAGGCTCGCAAGGCTTCGGATTTTTCCGCCTTTGCCCCGCACCTGGAAAAGCTCATCGACCTGAGCCGCCAGCGCGCGGAAAACTGGGGCTACGAGGACTGTCTCTACGACGCGTTGATCGACGATTTCGAGCGGGGCGCGAAATCCGCCAACCTGAAAAAACTCTTTGGTGGCCTGCGCCCGGAACTGGTCGCCATCGCCGGCGAAGCCTTCGAGCGCGAACCGGTCGATCCCGCTAAGCTGGCCGGCGAGTATCCCGAGGCGAAGCAGCAGGCGTTCAACCGCGAGGTCGCCGAAGCGATCGGTTTTGACTTCGACGCGGGCCGCATCGACACGGCGGTGCATCCGTTCTGCACCGGACTCGGACCGCGCGACACGCGGCTGACGACGCGCTATGACGAGAGCGATTTCCGCAGCTCGCTCTACGGCGTGCTCCACGAGGCCGGCCACGGTCTCTACGACCAGGGCCTGCGCGGCGATTGCCACGGTCAACCGGTCGGGAGGGCGGTGTCGCTCGGCGTTCACGAATCGCAGTCGCGGCTCTGGGAGAATCACGTCGGTCGCAGCCGGGCCTTCTGGGATCGCTGGCTGCCGAGGGCGGCCGAGTATTTCCCGCAGCTGGCGGGCCTGACGCCGGAAGAAATGTGCCGCGCCTGCAACCAGGCCGAGCGCTCGTTCATCCGTGTCGAGGCCGACGAGGTCACCTACGACCTGCACATCATGCTGCGATTCGAGATCGAGTCGGCCGTGTTCGCCGGCGATCTCGCCATCGCCGACATCCCGGGCGAGTGGAACCAACGTTTCGAGGATTTCCTGGGACTGAAAGTCGAGAAAGACAGCGACGGTTGCCTGCAGGACATCCACTGGAGCCTCGGCATCTTCGGCTATTTTCCGACCTACAGCCTCGGCAACCTGAACGCCTCGCATCTCTATGCCGCCGCCCTGGCGCAGCAACCGGAGATCGAGTCGCAACTGGGCGAAGGCGACTACTCCGGGTTGCTCGGCTGGATGCGGGAGAAAATTCACCAGCCAGGCAGCCGCTTTCTGCCGACCGAACTGGTGGCACGCGCCGCCGGATCGCCGGCCACCCCCGACGCGCACCTCGCGCACCTGCGCAGCCGCTACCTCGCCTCCTGAGACCGAAGGTCGCGAAAAAACCGCGCGATTTCCCTGCGAGAACTTTCTCTCAGCCGTTGTGAACCCGAACCACACCCCGAATATCGGCTCGTCCCGAGTCCGTCAGCCGCTCATGTTTTTGTTCCGCAAGATTGCCTCCCCGTTTTTCCTCTCCCTGTGCCTCTGCCTGCTTGCCGCCTGCGGCGAGGTGGACAAAACCGAAGCCGGCAACCAAAAGAAGCCCAAGCCCTCGAACACCGGCAAGGCCGAGGACGCTTTCTCGCAGAAACTCGAAGCCTTCACCGGCGGACACACCAAGGCGGTCTGGGCGCGCTATCTCGGCAGCGGCAGCGATGTTTTCGCCAACTTCGACAAGCTCCAACTCTGGGGAATCGACTCTCGCGACGGGCTCGGTGTCCGGCCCATCCTGGAGAAACAATCGAACTACGCCCGCCCCATGATCATGCCCGACGGCAGCGGCATCGTGTTCACCAACAAGAACGCCGACCGCGGCGATTCGGGGGAAAAGCGATTCCATCCCGTCGTCTGGCGCGTCGATTGGAACGGTGAAAACCTGACCGAACTCGGCAAGGGAATGGGGGTCGATGTCTGGCGCGATCCGGAAACGCAACGAGACTGGGTCTACGTCACCGATCTCGAGCCGACCAAGCGGTCCAGTATTTCCGGTAGAAAACTGGAGCGGTTTCCCGTCGACGATCCCGGCACACGGGAGCTGATCTGGGACAAGACCCGTGTCAGCACCGACAACGTGCAGGTGTCCGGCGACGGTAAGCGGGCGTCCTGCCTGTTCCCCTGGCCGCACGCCGGCGTGTTGAACCTCGAGAAGTCGACCTCGAAGAAATACCAGCACGGTTGCTGGCCGTCGATGGCGCCCGATGCCAGCCACCACGCCTGGGTGTTCGACGGTTCGCACAAGAATGTCTTCATGTTCACCGACGGCGCGGCGAAGCAATGGGTCGTGCCGATCAACACCGCGCCCGGCGTCGGAAATCACGAAGTCTATCACCCGCGCTGGAGCAATCACGTCCGCTACCTGGCCATGACCGGACCCTACCGCGGCGAAACGGTGACGCGCTCGGACGCTGGCGAGGTCGAAGTCTACCTCGGGAAATTTTCGCCCGATCTGAAAAAGGTCGAGGAGTGGTTCCAACTCACCGACGACGACGCCGGCGACGTCTTTCCCGATCTCTGGATCGCGGGCGGCGAAAAAGCCAGCGTTGCGGCGGACGACGAAACGGCCGCTCCGACCGCGGATGGCGCCGATTCAGAAAAGACGGTCTGGCCGGCGGGTGAGGGTCCCTACCTTTTCGTCTGGGAGAATCGCGAAGCGGACAACCTCGCCGGCGAACGGGAATGCTCCGTCGAGGCAAAGGACAAGGCCCGCTTCGGACCGCATGGCGAGATGCTGACGGACGGCGGGTATTTCGAAATGGATGATGCGTCGGCCGGGGCGATCAAAGCCGATCTTTCGACGGTGTTTACCTTGCAGCTGGTGATAACTCCCAACTCAGAGAAACAACAAGGAACCATTTTTTCATCAGGGAATCTCGAAATTGGCCAGAACAACCAACAGTGGACCTACTCCGTGGGGAAACTGTCGGGTTCACTGGGAGCGGTGACAGCTCAACAGCCAAGCCACCTGGCGATCGTCTCCGATGGCAAATCCGTATCCGTATACATCAATGGCTCTACCGGCGCCGCCACAGATCACGCAACGATTCCCCCAGCCGAGATCACACTGGGGCGCAATTGGAAAGGTTCGATCGAAGGGATCGCCATTGGGGCATTTGCCGAATCCCCAAACTCCATAGCCGCCGACAGCGCCCACTGGAAAAAGCTCATTTCCGCCCGCAAACCCATCCCCACCATCCGTCTGCGCGGCAAGCTGATCGAGATGACCGGCGACCGACCCGTGGAGGCACTCGACACCTACAACCGCGGCCTGCTCGGTTACCTTTACGAAGTCGAGGAAGTGCTCGAGGGAGACTTTGACGGGGACAACATCGTGGTAATGCACTGGACGATCCTCGATCGAAAACCACTGCCAGGATTTCCGCGCGAGATCGGCAAGACCTACGAGCTGTTGCTACAACCTTACTCGGATCATCCCGAACTGATCAGCGAACGACAGTGGAACGACCTGCTCGATCCGTCGGAACCCTGGTTCGATATCAGTTCCCCCTGAATCCTGCCGCGCTGGCCGAATCCCGGCGCCGATTGCCCTTGCGTTGACTTGGGGAACGGGTTCTCTGCCTGAAACCGGCCCGCGATGTTATCCAGAACCCTGATCGTGAATCCGTCCCAGCAATTCTGGCCCCTGTTGGCGCCTTTTTTCCTGCTGGCATTGGCGGGATGCGAACCGCCGGTCGACCACGAGATTCCCGATAATCCCCGCATTCTCGCCACCGAACCGCTTTCCCGGAAGATCGAGGAATTCGTCGGCGGCCGGGCCAGAATGGTCTGGGTCCGCCAGGGAAAAGGCACCAAGCCAGACATCTTCGCGCGCTACGAGGGACTGGAACTGTGGGGCATCGACACTCGCGACGGCAAGGGCGCGCGCCGGATTCTCGATGAGCGTTCCAACTACGCCCGGCCACTGATCAGCCCGAGCGGTCACGACATCATCTTCACCCACACCGGGCGAACGGAGAAGGACGGCAGGGCTTACTTCAAACCGGTTGTCTTTCGCGTGCACTGGGATGGACGCTACCTCGAAAAACTCGCCAGCGGCTACGCCGTCGATGTCTGGCGGGATCCCGCGGACAATGTGGAGTGGGTCTACGTGGTCGACCTGATTCCCGCCGATCGCGGCACCCTGATCGGCGACAAGCTGGAACGCTTCAAACTGCTCGACCCGGGCGAGCGCGAAGTCGTCTGGGAAAAAGGCGAGATCGGCACCGAGAATATCCAGCTTTCCTTCGACGGCTCGCGCGCTTCCTGCCTGTTTCCGTGGCCCGATGCCGGTGTGCTCTTCGTTTCCGAAAAGCGAAAGCAGGTCTACCAGAACGGCTGCTGGCCCTCCATGGCGCCGGACGACAGCTATCTCGCCTGGGTTTTCGACGGCGCCCACAAGAACCTCCAGATGTTCACCGACGGCGCGGAGGAGCACTGGGACGTCGCCATCAACCATGCGCCCGGTGTCGACGGCCGTGAGACCTATCACCCCCGATGGAGCAATCACGTCCGCTTCATGACCATGACCGGTCCCTACACCGGCAAGACCATCGGGCGGTCCGATTCCTCGGGAGTCGAGGCCTACATCGGTCGCTTCGATGAGGAGATGAAAAAGATCGAGGCATGGCTGCAAGTCACCGATGACGATCAGGGCGACTTTTTTCCCGACCTCTGGGTCAACTACGTCGAGCCGACGGTCGTTGGAAAAGGCAGTGCCGAAAAGGCCGACAAAAAGTCCCCCGCCAAGGCTCCCGCCACCCCCGAACGTGAATGGCCCATCACCGGCCTGCCGCTTGCGTTTCTCTGGGAGAACCGCAAGGCCGAGAACCTCGCGGGCGAGGGTGAGGCCATCCGGGAATGCGGCGTCGAAGCCCGGGACGGCGCGCGGTTCGGACCGTGGTTCGACATGCGGACCGACGGGGGCTTTTTCGAGGCCGACCGAAGCTCGGCCACCGAAGTGGCACGCCTGTTCAGCGGTTCGGATCATGAGTTCACGCTCGAAGTCCTCGCCACACCCCGCTCCGATCAACAGAGCGGCATCGTGATCAGCGATGACTATTTCCAGATCGATCAGCAGGGTGACGCCTGGATTTTTGTCGCCACCAAGCCGCGCCCGGCCAAACTCTGGATCGGAAAAGCCGTGACCGGCGTGCCCAATCACCTCGTCGTTTCCTTCGATGGGGCGGATTTCCACGTGATGCACAATGGAAAGACCGTGAACCAGGGCGGCAACGATCTCAGTCATGTGGAAAGACTCGCGGGCCGCCGCGGGCTCACCTTCGGCAGCGGGTGGGACGGCGCCGTCGAAGCCGTTTCCATCGCACCCGGTCACCTCGACGAGTCGCGCATCGAGGCGAGTTGGAAATACCTGCAGGGCAAGCTGGCCAAGCGATCGCCGATTCCCCGCGTCCGGGTGCGTGGAAAGCTGCTGCAGATGACCGCCGACCGGCCCGTCGAGGCGCTCGACACCTACCATCGCGGCCTGCTCGCTTATCTCTACGAGGTGGAAGAAGTGCTGGAGGGAAGCTATGATGCGGATAAAGTGTTGGTCATGCACTGGACCATCCTGGATCGCCAACCGCTCCAGGCCTTTCCGCGCAAACTGGGAGAAAGCTACGAACTGCTCCTGGAACCCGGTTCCGCCCACCCCGAGCTGATCAGCGAACGGCAGTGGAACGACCTCACCGAACCTCTCGAACCTTACTACGATGTTGAGACTCCCCAGCCGTGACCGGCAACCTGCCACCGATTCAACCCTGTTTGGTCGCGCATCCAACCCTGTTACCTCCTGTCTCCTGGCGGCCGCGTTGGCCCTGACGGCGATCGGTTGCAACGGGAGCGGCGGCGGCGCCACCACTCCCGAGACCGAGGCCGTGAACGAGGATGCCGGCGCGCCACCGGCCGAAAACGCCTCGTCCGGAGTTCCCGAGGTGATTGGCGCGCCCGCCATCGCCGATCCCGCCGCGGGCCAGTCCGGCAGCGACGAACGGGCCGCCGCTTTCGCCGAAGCCGCCGCGAAAAAAGTCGAGGAAAAGCCGAACGTCCAGGGCGCCGATCCGGCGTGGTTTTTCCTGGTCCGCGAACTCAAGCAGATGGCGCTCGGGAAATTCTGGGAAAAGAACTGGTCGGAGGTCGCCCAGAATCAGACGGACCCGATCCCCTCGATGGTCGAGTTCAATGAATTGCTGAAGGCCAAGGGCGTGGAGCTGATCATCGTTCCCATTCCGGCGAAGGCCTCGATTTATCCGGACAAGCTCGACGCCAGTTTCGCGCCCGGCGATCCGTGGCCGCTCACGCCTTTCCTCGATCAGATGAAAGCCAAGGGGCTCAACGTGATCGACCTGGAGCCGCTGATGCGCCAGCGACGCGAGGCCCAGCCGGGTGAGAAACTCTGGTGCGCCCAGGATGCGCACTACTCGCCGCTCTCCTGCGAGATCGTCGCCGGCCTGGTGAAAGCCGAGATCGAAAAGGGCGACTGGTTCGCCGCCCAACCGAAGGAGGAATTGAAGCGTTCGGATCCGGCGGAGCTGGAGATCGTGGGAGACCAGGTGAAGGGTAGCGAATGGGAGGGGCAGGTGCCCAAGGAGAAACTTCCCGTCCGCTACGCGGGTCGTCTCGGCGGTGACCGCATCGAGCCCGTCGAACCCGATCGCGAGAGTCCCGTGCTGCTTCTCGGCGACAGTCACACGCTGGTCTTTCAGGAAGGTGCCAGCGGCGGCATGCACTGCAAGGGCGCGGGCCTGTTCGACCAGCTGAGTTTCGAGTGCGGCTTCCCCATCGACCTGGTGGGCGTGCGCGGCAGCGGCCTGGTGCAGGCGCGTCGGAATCTGTTCATGACCGCCACCCAGGCGCCGGATTACTGGTCGAAAAAGAAGGTCGTCGTGTGGGTGTTCAGCGTGCGCGAGTTCACCCAGAGTTTCGACAAGATCATTCCGATCCCGATCGAGCGGCCCTGACCGCTACCGCACTTCTCCGGCTTCGGGAAACGACCGGATCAGCTCCTGGTCTTTCCCGGAGAGGCTGGCGATCTCGATCGTCCACGTTTTCTGGTTGGCGCCCTGGAGCGTGACCAGTTCGCCGGCGCGTCGCACGAATCGGGCAAAGAGTCGCTCGCCTTCGGCGTTCTCCCATTCGCGGAAACCGTGTTTCCGCAGCGAGGTTTTCTTTTCCTCGATCGCCGAAGCCAGCGGCATCACGATGGCTTTGAGTTGATTGAAATAGGTCACCGGTTTGCCGGCGGTGTAGCCGGTCAGGTCCTGCACCACGTTTCCGTCCGGATCGAAGACGAGGAGATTGGGATATCCCATCACGTCGAACTGTTCCTTCCACCGCTGCAGCGCGGGTGGGGCGCTGGAACGATTGGCGGGGTAATCGAGATAGCAGATCACGCAATGTTCCTTCACCAGTTCGTTGAATGATTTGGTGGCGAAAACCTCCTCGCTCAGTTTCATGCAGCTGGGATTCCACTTGGCGGTGAAAAGGAGCAGCAACGGCCGCTGGAGACGTTGGGCGAGGCTGAAGGCAAAGTGAGGATTCACTTCCCAGATCGCGCTATCGGGATCATCCAACCGGACCGGAACCCTCTGCGGGGCATAGTCCTCCAACACGTAGGAACGGGTCTGTTCCTCGCCGATTCTCGATCCGCTTTCTTCGCTCACAGCCTCCTGACCATGAGCGGCTGGCGCCGACAGGAAGCCGGTCGCCAGGCAAAGAGACGGGATGATTGCACGAATCGACATGGAGAACCACGATAGCGCGACACGGCTCCCGAGAAAAGTCCCGGCGTCCCGGAAGTGATCGTTGCGGTTCCTGTTTTGTTTGACACGCCACATGCCGGGAATTAACGGGTTTCTCCCGCGTTCGGAACCCCGTGGCCCCACCGAACGCGAATCACGAAACACGCCGGCTGCCATGCTTTATCGCTTGCTCATCTTCGCCCTCCTGATGGCGACGTGGCTCGTTTTCTCCGGCTTGTTCGACGCCTTCCACACCACGCTCGGCATCCTCTCGGCGGCGTTCGTGACCTGGATTTCCTCGGATCTCCTCTTCGCGGATCGGAAAACCACCCTGTCGCGCCGTATCCGCCAGGCTGGCCGGATGGTTCACTACCTGCTCTGGCTCCTCTGGCAGGTGGTGCTTTCGAATATCGACATCCTGCGCCTCGCGCTTTCGCCTTCCCGGATGAAAGAGGTGCAGCCGCGGATCGTGAAATTCCACACTGGCCTGAAATCGGATTTCGAGAAATTCATGCTCGCCAATTCGATCACGCTGACCCCGGGCACCATCACCGTGAAAATCCTCGGCGACGCCTTCTACGTGCACGCGATCAGCAAGCACGCCGCCGACGGGCTCGACGGCGAGATGGAGCGCCGCATCGCCGCGATTTTCGCTGAACCCGAACCGAAAGGAGCGGAGAACTGAGATCATGGGCGGGGGATTCACAGCGATCGCCATCATCGCCGGCATGGTGCTCCTGCTGCTCATGCTGCCGGCGCTCTATCGGATCGTGGTCGGCCCCACCTCGATCGACCGCATCGTCGCCGTCAACGTGATCGGGACCAAGACCGCGGTCCTGCTCGTGGTCATCGGGGTGGTTTTCGAGCGCGTCGACATGTTCGTGGACTTCGCGCTGGCATACGCGCTGCTCAATTTCGTCGGTTCGCTGGCGGCGGCACGTTACCTGCACAAAACGCCTCCCACGGGCGGATCCGATGTCCCAATTTCCGAATCATCCGAACCGGAAAAGGGCGCGGCATCCTCCTCTCCCCCCACCCCTACCCCATGATCCTCGACATCATCGCCATACTTTTGATCGTCGCGGGCCTCGTGTTTTTCCTGGGGGCGGCCGTGGGGCTGGTGCGGTTTCCGGATTTCTACTCCCGCATGCACGCGGCGGGTAAAGGCGACACGCTGTCGAACCTGCTGGTGGTGCTCGGGTTCGCGATTCACGAACTGCGCCACTTCGACGGCAGCGCCGACGTCATCGTGTTCTGCAAGCTGCTGGCCATCTGCGCCTTCATCATGCTGACCAGCCCCACGGCGACCCACGCACTGATGGACGCGGGCTACGAAGATGGCATCGAGCCCGTGATCGGTGAGGACGGCGAAAACGCCCTCGCCGCCGACCGCAAAAAACCGTGATTTTCCCGATTTCCGAGCTGTGATCGTTTCCTTCGACCTCGTCATCCTCGTTTTCCTGATCATCACCGCGGCGATCAGCCTGCGGGTGCGTGATCTGCTCAGCGCGGCCATGATCCTGGGCGTCTACAGCTTTCTCATCTGCCTGCTCTGGGCAGAAATGGGCGCCGTGGACGTGGCCTTCACCGAAGCCGCGGTCGGCGCCGGCGTCAGTACCGTTTTCATGATCGCCACGATCTACCACACCCGCCGGAGATCGTCCGACTGAATCTCTCCTCCGATCCTCACCCCTCATTCCCCGATCTTCTTACCCATGAAATGGCTCGGACTCATCGCCACGGCTTTCACCGGCATCCTGTTGCTGTCGGCGACGCCGTACTTTCCGAGCTTCGGTGACCCGAACAGCCCCGCGAATGCCGGGGTCAATGGAGGTGTCTCGGTATCGCAATATTACATCACCGAGACCTACACCGACACGAAGGTGCCGAACATCGTCACCGCGGTGCTCGCGGACTACCGGGGCTATGACACCATGTTCGAAACGGTGGTGATTTTTGCCGCCGGCGTCGCCATTTTTGCCATCCTGCGAAGCTTCGGCGGCACCACGATACCCTCTCACCCCACCGCCATCGACACCTCGGTCGAGGGCGATCACCAGCGCATCATCATCGGCATGACCTGCAAGCTGATCATTCCAGTGATCCAGCTTTTCGCGCTCTACGTGGTTGCCCACGGGCACCACAGCCCTGGGGGCGGGTTCCAGGGCGGCGTCATTCTCGGCGCGAGTTTCATCCTCATGGCCCTCGCCAAGGAACTGGATACAGCGCTGGCGCGGTTTTCGGAAAAACGTTACCTCGCACTGGCCTGCGTCGGCATCTTCATCTACTCGGGCTTCGGACTGCTCTGCGTGGCGCTCGAACGCAACTTCCTCGACTACGGAATCCTCCATCGCCTCATGCCCGCGACCGACGAGATCATGGCGCGCTCCCACAGCATGCTCGGTGTCGAGGTCGGCGTCGCTTTCACCGTCACGGCGATCATGTTCGCCATTTACGCCAACCTCTCGTCCAAAGGCCGTCTCGAACAAGGATTCTGATCGACCCGTTTCTCGCCGCCCCCTGACCGATGGAGTTCATCCAAAACAGCGTCCTGCCCCACTTCAATTACTGGGTCTACGTCATCCTGATGATGATCGGGCTGTACGCCATGATCACGAAGAAGAACCTGGTCAAGAAGCTGATCGGGATGACGATCTTCCAGACGGCGATCATCCTTTTCTACGTCTCCATCGGCGTGAAGACCGGCTCCACCATTCCCATCCTCGAGCATCACGCCGAGGAGCACGGGGAAGCGGTCACCGACACCGGCGGCCACCACGAGGAGGCGCCCGGTGAGCACGAATCCCACGACAGCATTCACGCGGTGGATCCGGACCATTTCGCCAACCCGCTGCCCCACGTGCTCATGCTGACGGCCATCGTGGTCGGTGTGTCCACCCTCGGCGTGGCCCTGGCGATTTCGCAATCGATTTACAAGGACTTCGGCACCTTGGAAGAACACGAAATCCTCGAGAAGATCAAACAGGGAGGGCCCGGCATCGATGTCTGAGCAACTCCCCGCGATCCTTCTCCTCTCACCTCTTTTCGGCGCCCTCATCACGGGGCTCGTCGGAATGACGGATCATCGCCGGTGCTTCCCCATCCTCGCCACGGCGCTCACGGTGTCGCTTTTCTGCGCCATCTCGCTGCTGGCGCAGGTGGTGAAAAGCGGACCGATCGACTACTTCGTGGGCGGCTGGGATCCGCAACGGGTTCCGCTCGGCATCGGCATCCAGCTTCGCATCGACGGGATCAACGCGCTCCTCCTCGTTGTGATTACGACGGTCGCCCTGCTCACTTCGATCTACTCGATTCGACGCGCCGGCGAGGAGAACACCGAAAAGACGCCGCAATTCTACATGCTCTCCCAGATGCTCTGCGTCGGCCTGCTGGGCATCACCGTCACTGCTGATGCGTTCAATCTCTTCGTTCTCGTCGAGGTTTCCTCGCTCACCAGTTACGCCCTCGTCGCCATGGGCTCGAAGCCACGCGGAACCATGGCGGCCTTCAACTACATCATCATGGGGACGATCGGCGCCTCATTCTACCTGCTCGGCGTCGGGTATCTCTACATGAAGACCGGCATGCTGAACATGGCGGCCATCCACCAGATCCTCTCGGATCCCAACGTCGGCCATTCGCCGACGGTCTACGTCGCTTTCATTCTCATCCTCGTCGGCGTGTGGACCAAGATGGCGTTCTTCCCGCTCTACGGCTGGCTGCCCAATGCCTACAGCTACTGCCCGTCGACCACCAGCTGCCTGCTCGCCCCGCTGATGACCAAGGTCTCGGTCTACGTGATGATCCGCGTGATGCTCTCCGTCTTCGGATCCGAGTGGATCTTCCAGAGCCTCGGCTGGAGCCACACCGTCGTCTGGCTCGCCTGCATCGCCATCGTGGCGGGTTCCGTCCTCGCGCTGGCGCAGGTGGAGCTGAAAAAAATGCTCTGTTACCTCATCGTGGCCGAAGTCGGTTACATGGTCGGCGGCGCCTGGCTGGCCAATCACTGGGGCATGGTCGGTGCGATCTATCACATCCTCTCCGACGCCTTCATGACGCTCTGCCTGTTCATCGCGGCGAATATTTTCATCAAGAACCGCCGAGCCGAGCGCATCGACCAACTGGAAGGGCTGTTCAAGAAGATGCCCATCACGACCACCGGTTTCGTCATCGGCGCCCTGGCGATGATCGGCGTGCCGCCAACTGCGGGGTTCTTCTCGAAATGGTACCTGCTCCGCGGCGGCATCGAGTCCGGCCAGTGGGGCTACGTCGTGGCGCTGCTCATCTCCAGTCTCGTGAACGCCATCCTGTTTTTCCGCATTTTCGAGGTCGCCTACTTCGGTAAGAACCCGGTCGAGAGTCACGATGCGCATCACGACCACGAAGACGAGACTCAACCCTCTTCGGTCGGCGACTCAACCCTGTTCAGTGGCGAAGGACGTCCCACCACTGTGATTCCGTTGCTGATCACCGCCGCCATCATCGTCCTGCTCGGTGTCTTCAACGGACCCATCGTCGAGATCATCCAGCAGGCGCTCGACGGAATGCCGGTCGTTGGCGCCGCGATACGCTGATTCGCTTTTTGTTTTCATGGATAACGCCGTTCACAGTTCACTTCCGCTCTGGGCCTGCCTCGCTTCCCTGCTGGCAGCGCCGGTGATCGTGCTGTTCCGGCGGGAGCCGTCCCTCCGCGAGGGAGCCACGTTTGTGTCCGCTTTCGTGAAGCTGGGCCTGGTGCTGGCCATGCTGCCGATCGTTGCCGGCGGCAAGGTCATCGAATTCACCCTGATCGACGGATTTGCCGGCATCAACGCGCCGATCATGTTCCGCGTCGACGGCCTCGGCATGCTCTTCGCACTGGTGGCATCGAGCCTGTGGATCGTGACCTCTCTTTACTCCATCGGCTACATGCGCGGGCTCCACGAGCACTCGCAGACTCGTTTCTTTGCCTTCTTCGCGATCTCGCTCTCCGCCACGCTGGGTGTCGCTTTCGCCGGCAATCTTCTCACGCTCTATCTGTTCTACGAGATGCTCTCGCTGGCGACGTGGCCGCTGGTGACGCATCACCAGGACAAGGAAGCCCGTACCGGTGGCCGCACTTACCTGACTTATCTGCTGGGAACCTCGATCGGCTTCGCGCTTCCCGCGCTGATTTTCACTTGGATCAAATCCGGCGGCGATCTCAGTTTCGGCGGCGACGCCATCCTCGCCTCGGCCGGCCTCAGTCATCTGCAAGGGCTGGTCCTGTTGTTGGCCTTCGCCTTCGGTTTCTCCAAGGCCGGCATGATGCCGTTTCACTCCTGGCTGCCCGGCGCCATGGTCGCGCCCACTCCGGTTTCCGCCCTGCTCCACGCCGTTGCGGTGGTGAAGGTCGGGGTCTTCTGCATCCTCCGTGTCGTCACCGGCGTCTTCGGCGTGCAACTGATCGGTCCCGGAGGTCTCGACGTCGGCATCGTGCTGGCGTGGATCGCCGCGTTCACCGTGATCGTCTCGTCGCTGATCGCGTTGTCGCAGGACAATCTCAAGCGCCGGCTCGCCTTTTCCACCATCGGGCAACTCTCCTACATCGTGCTGGGCGCCGCCCTGGCAACGAAGCTTTCAGTCACGGGCAGCATTCTTCACATCGCCGCGCACGCCGTGGGCAAGATCACGCTCTTCTTCTGCGCCGGCGCCATCTTCGTGGCCACGGGAAAAAAATACATCAGTCAGATGGCCGGGCTCGGCCGGACCATGCCGATCACCATGAGCGCCTTTTTCATCGGTTCGCTCGGCGTGATCGGGCTGCCGCCGACGGCCGGATTGATCAGCAAATTCCATCTCGTCATGGGCACCGCCGAAGCGGGCGAAAAGGGACTGCTCCTTGTTTTTCTCGTCAGCACGATTCTCAATGCGGCCTACTTCCTGCCGGTCGTCTACCAGGCCTTCTTTCCGAAAGCGGGCACGGTTCCCGAGGGAACTCCCGAAAAGTTTTCGTGGTCGACCGTGCGCGAAGCGCCCTGGGCCTGCGTGGTTCCCCTCTCGATCACCGCGCTGCTCTCGATCATCCTGTTTTTCGGCTCCGGATTTCTCCGCGAGCTGGTCGGTCAATTTGTGAGTGGGCTCGGATTCTGAGTCAGCAGGTCAGTCATGGAAGCAAACGACGACAAGTCCCCATCAAAAAAGGAAGCGGAGTTCGACTGGTTCGACCGGCCGGAGTCCCGACGGCTGCTGTGTAAGCTGCTCTACGCGGCCTGCGCGGTCAGCGTGATCGCGGAGATTCCCCTGTTCTTCCTGCACAAGCGGCACGGACATTTCGGAGAGCACTCAGTCGACGGCTGGATCTTTTTCTACGCGTCGCTCGGTTTCATCGCCTGTTCACTCATGATCATCGGCGCGAAGTGGCTCGGCTACCTGTTGAAAAAGCCGGAGGACTACTACGGCGAGCCTGGGGAGAAAACTTTGCCGGAGGACATCGATGAATCTCTTCGCTGATTTCCCCCCGTTTCTCATCCTCTTTATTGGGGCGTTGTTCGTGCCGTTGTTTCGCGGCCACTGGCGGAGCGCGTGGGTGATTCTTCTCCCCTGCCTCGCCTTTCTGAACATCTGCCTGCTGCCGACACCGGCGGAAGGACAGGCCACTCTCAGTTGGTCGGTGAAATTCTTTCCCTGGCTCAATGATTCGCTGTCCCTGCTGCGAGTCGACCGCCTGGCCAAGGCCTTCGGGTTCATCTTTACGCTGAACGCCGTCGCCGCCTTTGTGTTCGCGTTCTACGTCAAGAAGAGCACCCAGCACATCGCGGCGCTTGTCTACATCGGCAGCGCGCTCGGGGCGGTCTTTGCGGGCGATCTGCTGTCCCTCTACGTCTTCTGGGAGATCATGGCGGTCAGCTCGACCTTCGTCATCCTGGCCCGGAAGACCGAGAAAGCCAAGGGCGCCGCTTTCCGCTACGTGATGATTCACCTGTTTGGCGGGCTCTTTTTTCTCGCCGGCCTGGTGCTGACCATTCACCAGACGGGATCGATCGCTTTCAACGGGTTCGATTTCAGCACCCAACAAAACCTCGGTACCTGGCTGCTCCTGATCGGCATTCTGGTCAACGCGGGCGCGCCGCCATTGTCGGCATGGCTTTCCGATGCCTATCCCGAAGCCAGCGTGACCGGGGGCGTCATTCTCAGCGCTTACACCACCAAGACCGCGGTCTACGTGCTGCTTCGCGGTTTCGACGGTTGGGATCCGCTCATCTGGATCGGCTGCCTGATGTCGATCTACGGGATCGTCTATGCGCTGCTCGAAAACGACATGCGGCGCATTCTCGCCTACTCCATCATCAACCAGGTCGGCTTCATGGTGGCGGCCGCGGGAATCGGCGGTCCGATCGCCATCAGCGGCGCGACCGCCCACGCCTTCTGCCACATCATCTACAAGTCGCTGCTCTGGATGTCGGCGGGCGCCGTCCTCTACCGGGTCGGTCGGAGCAAGTGCACCGAACTCGGCGGGCTCTACAAGACCATGCCGTGGACGCTCATCTTCGGCACCATCGGCGCGCTGGCGATCTCGGCGGTGCCGTTAACGAGTGGGTTCACCAGCAAGACGATCATCCTTCACGCGGCGGAACTGGGTGCCGAACACCGATCCTGGCTCTTCTGGCCCTGGCTCATTCTCGAGGCCGCCAGCGCGGGTGTGTTCCTCCACGCCGGGATCAAGTTTCCGTATTTCGTTTTCTTCAACGTCGATCGCGGGCTCCGGCCGAAGGAAGCGCCGAAATCGATGCTGGCGGCGATGGGGTTCCTCGCCTTCCTCTGCCTTTTCCTCGGCATTTATCCCGCTCCGCTTTACGCGATTCTCCCTTACCACGTCGATTACACTGCTTGGACCGTCTCTCACGTCGTCACCCAGATGCAGCTGCTGATGCTTTCGGCGCTGGTGTTCTTCCTGTTCCTGCCGCTGCTGAAACGAACTTCGACCATCTCGCTCGATACCGACTGGTTTTACCGCAAGGGCGGCAAACTTTTCTACGATCTCATGGATCGTTCACTCAATGGCATCAACGCCGTGGTCGGCCGCGTGGTGAATGGTTGCGCCGTTCCCGCCATCGTCCGGTTCTTCGCCCACGGGCCCTCCTACCTGGCCACCACCGCGATGATGCCCGTCTGGAAAATGCAGGGCCACGATGCCGACGAGATCGCGCGACGAAAAGCGGTGGTCTATACCCGCTGCGAACAGGGAGCTTTCCCGATTGGCATCACCGCCTGTCTTGCGGTCCTGTTGTTGGCGCTGTTGTTTGTCGTCTCCTATCTGAGTCACACCGATCATGTTCACGGGAATCGTTGAGGCACGCGGTGAAGTCGCCGCACTGGAACCGGTGGAAACCGGCGCCCGGCTCGTGG
Source organism: Verrucomicrobiia bacterium (assembly GCA_020439945.1). GTDB lineage: Bacteria > Verrucomicrobiota > Verrucomicrobiia > Verrucomicrobiales > DEV007 > JAEUHH01. The sequence goes on along the minus strand of JAGRPB010000019.1, from coordinate 18,142 downwards.
TGCGACTTCCTTTTGCCGACGAGTTGGCCATCGGCGAGAGCGTGGCGGTAAACGGTGCCTGCCTGACGGTCACTGTCATCGACTTGGCGGAGGGGACAGCGGCCTTCGATCTGCTGGCCGAAACGCTGCGCGTGACCGATCTCGGAGATCTGAAAGCCGGCGACTTCGTGAACCTGGAGCGCGCCCTCGCCGTGGGTGATCGTCTCAGTGGACACTTCGTGCAGGGACACGTCGACTGTGTCAGCGAGATCCTTGCCTGGGAAGCGGTCGGGCAGGATCACCGCCTGGAGATCGCGCTTCCGTCCGAGTTCGCTCGTTATGTGATTCGCAAGGGATCCATCTGCGTCGACGGCATCTCTCTGACCGTGGCCGAACTGGAGAACGATCGCTTCACCCTCTGGATCATCCCCCACACCGCCGAAGTCACCAACCTCGGAAGCGCTGCGGCGGGTAAGCGAGTGAACCTGGAGTTCGATATGCTCGCAAAGTACCTGGAACGACTACAGAGCGAATAAGGAAGGCAGGAAAGCAGGAATTTTTTCTATTCTCTTCTTTCACTCCGTTGGAGCGATGACGCGTTTCACGGTGAGGGGATGGGTGGCGAAGTTGATGAGGAGACCGTGCTTGAGGTTCAGGGCTTTCAGGTAGCTCCTGACTTGGGCGAAGTGCACGTCATCGTGAGCTTTGATCGCCTTCAATTCGACGACCAATTGGTCGGCCACCAACAGGTCTACGCGGTGAAGCCCTACCATTTCACCGTCGTAGAACACCCGCACTTCCTTTTGAAATTCGGCGACTACGCCCCGCTTCCGCAACTCGATTCGCGGGCTGTTCTCGTAGATCGATTCCAGAAAACCGGGTCCCAGTTGTCGGTGCACTTCGATAGCGGCACCGATTACTACCGAGCTCAAATCTTTCAATTCCAACGACATTCCAAAACCTAACGAACGATCCCTTCCTCATACAAGAAAATCATCCTGCTTTCCTGCCTTCCTCATTCCATATCCCTCATCGCGTGCTTGCCTCGCCCCTTTTCGCCGGTCCACAATCCGCGCCATGAGACAGGTGAAACATGGCATTATCGGTTTGGGTTGGTTCGGCGAGAAACACTGCGAAGCGCTCGATGGCATCCCGCAGGTGGAGATCGCCGGAATTTGCACCCGCACGGAGTCGCGACTCGAGGAGGTCGGCGAGCGCTTCCGCGTCCCGGCCGGGAAACGCTACACCGACTTCCGGGAAATGCTCGCCGACCCGGAAATCGAAGCGGTCAGCATCACCACGATGTGGGACCAACATGTGGAGCCCACTGTCGCCGCGCTCGAAGCCGGAAAACACGTCTTTCTCGAAAAACCGATGGCCTCGTCGGTCGAGGACTGCGACGCGATCGTCGAAGCCGCCAACCGGGCCAGCGGTTCCTTCATGGTCGGGCACATCTGCCGCTTCAATCCCCGCTACGCCGCCGCCCGGGAAGCCATCGCGGCGGGAAAGATCGGACGCGTCATCTCCATGTATTCCCGGCGCAATCTTCCCGCCTGGGTCGGCGCCAGCGTGCTCGACAAGATCGGGCCCATCATCGGCGATTGCGTTCACGACACCGACCTCATGTTCTGGATGAGCGATTCACGCGCCGTCACCGCCTATGCCCAGACGGTTCAGTTTCGCGACCACGCCAATCCTGATCTCGGACAGGTGATGTACCGGCTCGAAAACGGCGCCAGCTGCATTCTGGAATCGGTCTGGTGCCTGCCTGACACCACGCCTTTCCAAATCGACGAGCGGCTCGAAATCGTGGGCACCGAGGGCTCGGTCTCCATTCACGACACCCATCCCAACCTGATGATCGTGGACAAGGACGGCTCTCGCTGCCCCGACACCACCTACTGGCCCGACCTGCGTGGCCAGCTGCGCGGTGCCCTGCGTGATGAACTCGAGTATTTCGCCGACTGCGTGCTGAAAGGCGAGACGCCCTCCATCATCACCCCCGAAGAAAGTCGCGAAGCGGTCAAAGCCTGCCTCGCCGCCGAAGAATCGGCTCGGACGGGTGAAGTCGTGAAGATCTCGTGACGGCAAAAGTAGAACGGGTCTCCAGGCCCGTTTCAACGCCGGTCCCGCATCCAAGGAACGGGCCTGGAGACCCGTTCTACGAATAGAGTCGCCAGCTCAATACGCCCCGACCATCCCGCCGTCGATGAGCAGATTCTGGCCGGTGAGGTAGGCGTTGGCCTCCGAGCAGAGAAACACCACGATGCGGGCGAAGTCCCCGAGTTGTCCGTAGGCTCCGAGCGGGATGGATGCCTCGGCCTGGTGACGCTGGTCGGTGTAGGTGATGCCTTTCTGTTCCGCCCAGATCTGGTCGAGTTGGGCAACGCGCTCGGTATCGATCCTTCCCGGGCCGACCGTGTTAACGAGGATCTTCTCCGATCCCAATTCACGAGCCAGCGTCTTCCCGAAACCGACGAGACCTGACCGGAACACATTCGAAAGCAGCAACCCGTCGATGGCCTGCTTGGTCGATGCCGAGGTGTTGTTGACGATACGCCCTCCGTTCTCATTTTTCTTCAGATGCGGAAGCGCCGCCCGGATCGCGCGCACGTAGCCGAGCATGGTCAGCTCGAAGGCACGTTGCCAATCGTCGTCCGAAAACTGCGTGAAGGGTCCCGCTGGCGGGCCGCCGGTGTTATTGAAAAGGGCCCAGAGCCCGCCGAATTCGGAGACCGTTCGTTCCACCGCCCCGCACACGTCATCGGCGCTGGTGATATCTCCGACCATGTAGAGTGGCGCGTTTCCTGTTTCCTCGCCGATGGCTTGGGCGGTTGCTTTCAGTTTCTCTTCCGAGCGGGCAAAGAGCATCACGCGCGCGCCCTCGCGGGCGAATTCCGTGGCCACCCCGCGGCCGAGACCGCCGGAGGATGCCATCACGAGCACGGGTTTGTTTTCGAGTCCGAGATTCATGGGTTTTTCGAAGAGGGAAGATAGTAGATCGGAGATGGGGCAAATATAAAGGTCGAATCGGAACGCTTCGAACTCTAACTCCCATCTTCCATCTCCGATCTTGGAGGCGAAGCCGCTCTGACCGGATTCACCAGCGGTAAAAACGGCGCGCCCTGGATGCGGCATTCCAGGGAATCACCATCCGACAACACGGTCGCTCCGGGCGTTCCCGTGGAAATGATGTCACCGGGAAGCAAAGTCATGATGCGGCTGTGGTAGGCCACCAACTCGGCGGGAGAAAAAGTCATATTGGCGACCTGGTTCTCGGCTTTCACCTCGCCGTTGAGGACGGTCTGAACGGTGAGGGTTCCGATCTCGTCGGGGAGTTCATCCGGTGACAGAAACAACGGTCCGAAACTGAAAAAAGTATCGAAGCTTTTCGCCTGCGTGAGGTTCCTCGGATTGCGGCGCAGGATGTCCTCGGCGGTCATGTCGAGCACGGTGGTAAATCCCGCCACGACCGAGAGCCATTCTTCGCTCGGCACATCGCGGCATTCCTTTCCGATGATGATGGCCAGCTCGGCTTCGCCGGTGACGCGCTCGGACATTTCCGGGAGGATGATGGCATCGCCGTGTCCGATGATCGCGGTGTCAGGTTTCATGAAACTGGCCGGCTCGGCCGACGGCGAGGTCTCATCGAGATCGGCGGCATGATCGCGATAGTTCAGGCCGATCCCCCAGATCTTGCGAGGTCGCCGATAGAGAGGACCGAACATCGCCTGATCGGAATGGATGGAAAACTCGGGCATCCGGGGCAGGCGTTCGTCGGCCTCGCGATCCCACCACTCGATCATCTCCGGCACATTGCCGCTTTCCAGAAGCGATTGGAAATCGGTGGGGAAAAATGCGCCATAGACCGACGCGGCGTCTTCCACCGCGATGAAATAATTCTCGTGAAAGTAGTAGAGCGATTCGTCGCCGTATTCGTTGCGAAGCGTGGCCAGTTGCATCGCTTCCAGTCTGACTCAAAGGGACTGGTTTTGCGACTGGGAAAGCGGAGGGGGCGCATTCTGCGGCGGCGCGGGCGCGGGCGCCAGCTCATCTTCATCCGAAGGCCGAACCGTCACACCAATGGTCAGCTGCTGCCAGCCACCGCCCACCACGGTACCGCGAAGGGGGCTCACATCCTCGAAATCGCGCCCATAGGCGACACGCACGTGATTGTTCGCAGCGACACACTGGTTGGTGGGATCGAACTCCACCCAACCGAAACCGGGACAATACACGGCCACCCAGGCGTGAGTCGCATCCACACCGACGAGCCGGGGGCGTCCCGGTGGTGGTTCGGTGCGGACGTAGCCGGACACATAGCGCGCCGGCAGTCGCATTGATCGCAGGCACGCGATCTGGAGATGGGCAAAGTCCTGGCAGACGCCGCGGCGGTTTTCCAGAACCTCGCCGACCGGTGTTGCCACCGTGGTTGCGGTGGCATCAAACGAAAAGTCGGCATTGATCCGCTTCGTCAGATCCATCACTCCCTCGAGAAACGGTCGTCCCTTTGGAAAACTTGAGCTCGCGTAGTCGGCATACGGTTTTCCCAACGGGACAATTTCCGATCGGAAACAGCTTTCAAAAGCCGCCAACCCATCGCGGCTGCGGTCGCGTGGAATGCCGTCCCGCACCTCTTCCCAGGGTGGCGTCACCTGCTTCGGTGTCCAGGCGAGGCAGTTGACTTCGACATCGCTGTGGGTGGTCACCTCGAGGCGTTCATGCGCTTCCTGGATGGAAAAACGATCGACGCGATTCCCGAAGTAATCGAGGTCATGAACGCAGAGTGCCGGCACCGGATTCACCTCCAATCGGAAGTCGTGCACCGTCTGGCAGGCATTTGCCTGGGGGCACAACCTCCCGAGGTGGTGAGACACCGACACCGACTGACTATAATCATAAGCCGTAAAGTGTTCGATCCGGTAGCGAACCGAAGGCGGCGGCATGGCGGGCGCCGGATTGGGCGATGGCGGAGCAGGATTCATCACGAGACGGAAACCTTGAACTCCGCCTGCGCCTGGGCGGCGAACTGCTCCGGCTTGAGCAGGGAGAAATACTGGTGGCTCAGATCTTCGGCAATGCTGGAAAGGTCACTCACGATGCGTTCCAGCAAATGACGGACATTGTCGGCGATCCGCTTTTCATCCTCGGCGTCTTTGGCGCCAAGATCGAGCGTCCGAAGATTCGCCAGGGCTTGAGCGGACACGGCTCGGCTCGGTGTCGAATAGGGTTGCCGGACCTCCAGGGGCAACGACGCGAGTTGCCGGTCGAGACATTCAACCTGGAACGCGAGCGAGCGGGGGTTGGTCGGATCGAAAATAAAGGTATCGAGCACCGGCAGCAGCCGGGGTTCGAAAAAGTAGCGCTGGCGATAGGTGATGCTGCTGTCGAACACCTCGAGCATGGCGTCGAGTGACGATCGGCGCACCGACTCGGGCGCGTCGAGCAGTCGCGATCCCAGCTCCGCCGCGTAGTGGGCACGCTCCAGGCGCCGGCCCATTTCCAGAAAGGCCCAGGCCGGGGTGCGGGTCGAGTTTTCCTGGGAGAGTCCGCTCAGCGCGGCATGGAGATTCACCAGCAGGTCGAGACGGGGCATTAGGTCGTTCAAGCGCATCGGCGCCCCGGGTTTCAGGCACTCGCCGAGTCGCCGCACGATTCGCCAGGTATCCATCGACAGCGAATCTCGCGAAGTCTGACCAAGTCGATGAAGTCGGCTGTTGAGTTCGCTGAGACTGCTCTGCTGCGTCATGTCGAAAATGGCTCGCTTGAGCGCTTTCTCGAGCGGGTCGAATCCCTGCGCCGCCGGCTCGGAACGGCTGGCAGGCGCCAACAAATGACCGAAGGAAACGAGCAGATCCCACACCGGCCCCACCTCGTTGAGAGCACCGAAGCCCGCTTCGGAAGTGACCCGGTTGATCACGCTCCGCAGCATCCGCGTCGCAAATTCCGAGCGCTCCGCGTAGCGCCCCACCCAGAACAGGTTGTCGGCGATGCGACTGGGATACTGCGAGGCGTTTCGCCGGATCACGATCGGGTAGCGATTCCGGAAGGCCGGGATCTGCGGCTCGTGTTCGTGCGCGGACAACACCCAGGTATCCTTGCTGCCGCTGCCCTGCTGCATCGAAATACCGGGATGCTTCTGGGAATCGCCGGCCACGCGGGTCAACCCTCCGGGCATGGCGACGAAACTGTCGCCCTGGGCCACCAGAAAGACCCGCAACGCAACCTGGCTGGGACGGAAACCGTGATCCTCCCAGACCGGGGCGGTGGAATACGGGATCTCTTCCTGAGCCACGTAGGCGCCGGGATTTGCCTCGATTGACGTCGCCAGCTCGGCCCGGTTCGCCGCCTCGATGCCGCGGCCGAAGAGAACCGGCGCCCCCTTGTGAAAGGCATGCTTCACGACGAGTCGATCGAGCTGGGACAGCACGGTCTTGCGCGGTTTGTCCTGTCCGCACCACCATGTGGCGACCGACGGAATCTTGAGCGGCTCGCCGAGCAGTCGCTGGCAGAGCCCGGGAAGAAACGCCATCAGCGCCGAGGATTCGACGAGCCCGCTGCCCGGTGGATTGAAGACCGCCACATTGCCGGCCCGGATCGCCTGCAGCAGTCCGGAGACTCCCAGTTGCGATTTGGAGTGCAGCTCCAGCGGATCGGAAAAGCTCTCATCCACCCGTCGCCAGATCACGTCGACTTGCCGAAGACCGTCCAGGGTTTTCAGGTAAACCCGGTCGTCGCGTACGGTGAGATCTTCCCCTTCGGCCAGGGTGATCCCCAGGTAACGCGCCAAGTAAGCGTGCTCGAAATAGGTCTCGTTCCGCGGACCGGGCGTGTAGAGAACAATGTGGGGATGGTGGTCGGGTCGCGGCGCGGCGGCGGCGAGGGATTCCCAGAGACGCTCGAAAAATCCGGCCACACGCACGAGCTGACACTCCCGCGCCACCTCCGGCAGCATGCGTCCCAGAACGATGCGGTTTTCCAACGCATAGCCCATTCCCGACGGCGCCTGGGTGCGATCGGAAACCACCCACCATCTCCCATCCGGCGAACGAACCACGTCGGCCGCGTAGAATGGCAGACAGCGACCGCTTTTCCACACCGGAAGTCCGACGCAGGGACGGAGAAATCGTTCGTTGGCGTAGACGACGTCCGGGGGCAGACCGCCGCCTTCGAGGAGCTTTCGCTCGCCATAGAGATCGGCGAGCAGTTTCTCGAACAGCGTGGCTCGCTGGATGAGTGCGTCCTCGAGCATGTCCCACTCGCCGGCGGACAGCACCCAGGGTAGCGGATCGAGTTGCCACGGGCGCTCCTGATCCTCCGGATCGCCGTAGACATTGTAGGTGACACCGTTTTCCTGAATCAGCTTCTGGGCGTGTTCCCAGCGTTCCTCGAAATCGTTCGGCCGCAGCTTCGAGAGCTGCGTCAGAAAACGGGTCCACTCTGGACGCACCTGGCCGTCACGGCCGAGGAGTTCGTCATAGACACCCTCGCCGCCCTGGTAATCGCGGATCCAACGCTGAAACGCCTTCGAGCTTCCCGACGCCGGATTCGGCGGGGAGTCAGAGGCAGAAGTGGTGGTGCCCGAGTTCACGGGGCATACCTTACGGGCATCTGGAGATCAAGCGTTAGCGGAAATTCCAGGGAACGCACCTCTGTCGGCGGGGCCACCCGTCCCGGCGTATGACCAAAGGGCACGAACCGGGTGCGCCGGCGGCTCTCGGCTGCGTAGGAATTGACGGGAAAATCCTCGTAGGAACGTCCGCCCGGATGAGCGACGTGATATTCACATCCGCCAATCGACCGTTCGTTCCAGACATCGACCAGGTCGAAAGTCAGCGGCGAATTCACCGGAATGGTCGGGTGCATCGCCGAGGGCGGCGACCAGGCCCGGTAGCGAACGCCGGCCACGTATTCGCCGTTCCGGCCGGTGGGATGCAGTGGAACCTTGCGCCCGTTGCACGACAACACGTGACGCGGATCGGTCAGGTTCTGGAGCAGGACCTGCACGCGTTCGACCGAAGAATCCACGTAGCGGGCCGTGCCGGAATTTGTCTGCTCCTCACCCAGCACATTCCATGGCTCGATCGCCTGGCGGACTTCCAGCTTCACACCCGACGGCGCCACCGACCCGAGTTCCGGGAACCGGAATTCGAAGTGCGGCTCGAACCACGCAGGGTCGAAGGCGAAGCCACCGCGGTTGAAATCGTCCAGCACGTCCGTGAAATCGTCCCAGATGAAATGCGGAAGCAGAAAGCGGTCGTGCAGTCCCGTGCCCCAGCGGACCGGATCGGCCAGATAAGGATCCTCCCAAAACCGTGCGATCGATGCCCGGACCAGCAATTGCTGGGCGAGGCTCATGTCCGCATGCGGCGGCATTTCGAACCCGCGCATTTCCAACAAACCGAGACGTCCCGCGCCACCCTCGGGCGAGTAGAGCTTGTCGATGCAGAACTCGGCCCGGTGGGTATTCCCAGTCAGGTCGACGAGAAGATTGCGCAGCACCCGATCCACCAGCCACGGCGGATTGCCCCCCGCCTGGTCGCGCTTCGGCAGTTGCCGGAAAGCTAGGTCGAGTTCGTAGACTGAATCGTTTCGCGCTTCATCGACCCGCGGCGCCTGGCTGGTGGGTCCGATGAAGGCGCCGGAGAACAGGTAGGAGAGCGACGGGTGATTGTGCCAGTAGGCGACCAGGCTCCGCAGGAGATCGGGACGCCGCAGGAACGGGCTGTCCGAAGGCGTCGATCCGCCGACCACGATGTGGTTGCCGCCGCCAGTACCGGTGTGGGTGCCATCGACGCGGAACTTTTCCGTGCCGAGTCTGGTAAGCCGCGCATCCTCGTAGATTCCCCGCGTCACCCCCTTGAGCTGCTCCCAGTTTTCGGCCGGGTGAATGTTCACCTCGATGACGCCCGGGTCGGGTGTCACGCTGATGTGATTCAGGCGCGGGTCGCGCGGCGGCAGGTAGCCTTCCAGCATCACCGGTGTGCCCAGCTCCGAGGCGGTGTCCTCGATCGCCGCGACCAGTTCCAGGTAGTCCTCGGCCGCCCGCAGCGGTGGCATGAAAATGTTCAGCTTCCCTTCGCGCGGCTCCACGCAGAGCGCGGTGCGGACGAGTCCGTCCATCGATTCTCCGAACCATTCGGGAATCGGCAGGCTGCCCTGATAGCCCGGTGCGCCTTTGGCGTCCCCTTTGCGATCCCTGCCGGTCCCGATCCGTTCATCGCCGGATCCGTCGCGCGGTTGCTCACGGATGACCGGAGTATCGGCTGCGAACGCCCGACCCGGCTCTGTCCAGAGCCCCTGCATGCGACGTCTCGGAAAAGGATCGCGCGAAACCGTCGGATCGACCGGCGTGGTCATCCATCCGAGGTCTTCCTCGGTCCAGGGCAGGCTTTCGAGCGGCAGGCGAAATCCCATGGGCGAATCACCGGGAATCAGGTAAAGCCGCTCCGGCCGGAAAAACCACGGTCCCGACACCCAGCCGGACTCCGAGTTGCCTCGCGACAGAGGCAGGACGTGCCCGACCTCGCTGTCGAGCTTGCGCTCAAACACACGCGCCAGACGTTCCCGCTCGATCTTATCGTCGAGCTTCGAGTCGAAAGGATCGACGTTGGCCGGCAGTCGGCGCTCCCGCCACAGGTAGTACCAGGCGTCTTCGTAGCCGGCCTGGATGTGTTTGCCACCCACGCCAAGTTTCTTGGCGAGGCGATTGATAAATTCACCGCTTTCCTTGCAGGTGTGCCCGTAGTCTTCCTTTTCGTCCGCGATCAGCGAGGGATCTTCCCAGGCGGGAATCCCGTCGCGACGCCAGTGACAACTGAACGCCCAGCGAGGCAGTTGCTCCCCCGGATACCACTTGCCCTGGCCATGGTGGAGAAAGGCGCCGGGCGCGAAACGGTTCTTCAGCCGGTGGAGCAGTTCGTCCGCCAGACCGCGTTTCATCGGCCCCATCGCGGCGGTGTTCCACTCGTCGCCTTCCATGTCGTCGATCGAAACGAAGGTGGGCTCACCACCCATGGTCAGGCGCACGTCGGCCGATTCCAACCGCGCTTCCACCGCCTTGCCGAGCGTATCAATGGCTTCCCACTCTTCTTCCGTATAGGGCGCGGTGACTCGAGCCGTCTCGTGGACGCGCTCGACTTTCATGTCGAACTCGAACTCCGTCTCCACGTCCTCCGTCATCACGTAGCCCGTCATCGGGGCCGCGGAAGGCGGGTCAGGCGTCGCCGCCAGCGGAATGTGACCCTCGCCCGCCATCAGGCCCGAAGTCGGGTCCATCCCCACCCAACCGGCGCCGGGCAGGTAAACGTCCGCCCACGCATGCAGGTCGGTGAAGTCCACATCCGTGCCCGTCGGACCGTCGAGCGCCTTGATGTCGGGCTTCAGCTGGATCAGGTATCCGGAAACGAACCGCGCCGCGAAACCGAGACGCCGGAGTACATGCACCAGTAGCCAGGCCGAATCCCGACAGGACCCGGATCCCTTCTCCAGCGTTTCCTCCGGGGCCTGAACGCCCGGTTCCATGCGGATGAGATAGTCGATCTTCTTTTCCAGCAACTGATTGACGCGAACGAGGAAATCGATCGTCACTTCCTCCGGCTTAGGCCGGGATTCCTCCACCAACGCTTTCAGCAGCGGACCCGGTTCCCCCGCCGGAAGACGGCGAAAAGGAGCCAGTTCGTTGGTCAGCCATTCATCGTACTCGAACGGCACCGTCCGGGCGTGTTCGTCGAGAAAGAAATCGAAGGGATTGATCGACGTCAGGTCAGCGGTCAGATCGACCGTGATATCGAAAAACTTGACCGGTTTCGGAAACACGATCCGCGCCTGAAAATTTCCCTGGGGATCCTGCTGCCAGTTCAGGAAATGCGGCTGCGGGCCGATCTTCAGCGAGTACGACAGGATGGGCGTCCGGTTGTGCGGTGCGGGGCGCAGGCGGACGACCTGGGGACCCAGCGTGACCGGTCGATCGTAGCGGTAAACCGTTCGGTGATGGAGTGCGCAGTGAATGGCCATGAGATTTGAGCGCCCGCCAGTGCTTCAACACCACGGGCTTCGCAAGCGGAATTCCATAGCAATTTCGATACCCACGAACCCGATCGGACCAAAACAGTCACAGAACTGTTTCATCTTCAGCGACAAGCCGGGAAATCCTCCCAAATTCGTTTTCTCGCTCCGGCCGGGAAATCCTGACTTGCGAGCCCGCCGATTCGACATTAAAGGTCCCGCTCGCCAACTTCCGGGCCTCGCTTCGGGAGTGGTCACCTAAGCTCGGGTGGCGGAACTGGTAGACGCGCAGGATTAAGGATCCTGTGGAGCAATCCGTGGGGGTTCGAGTCCCCCCTCGAGCACTTTCTTTTTCCAGACGCGGAACCGATTTCCGCGACGAACTGCCGGGCGGAGTCCACCACACTCCGCCCCTTTTGTTCCTGATCGAAATCCCCAGATTCGATGGCCTCACCGACCGCGATCCTCCTCATGTCCTGCCCCGATCAAGGCGGGATCGTCGCCGCCATTTCCGGCTTCATCCACGAGAATGCCGGCAACATCGTTCACCTCGAACAACACGTGGATCCCGAAGCCAACGCCTTCTTCATGCGCGTGGAGTGGGAGATCGACGGCTTTCGCATCGAGCGCAACGCGATCGCCGAAGCCTTCGGACCGCTGGCGGGAAAATTCGGCATGACCTGGTCGCTCGCCTTTTCGGATGTTCGCCCGCGCGTGGCCCTGTTCATCACCAAGGAGAATCACTGTCTCTACGATCTGCTCTCCCGCCACGAGAGCGGTGAACTGGCCATGGACGTGCCGCTGATCGTCAGCAATCGCACCGATCTCCAGGGAGTGGCCGAGCGCTTCGGCATTCCATTTCATCATTTCCCTATCAACAAGGAAAACAAGCAGGAGCAGGAAGCCGCCGAGATCGCCCTGCTACGCGAGCATCGCGTGAACGCCATCGTGCTGGCGCGCTACATGCAGATCCTGAGCCAGCAGATGGTCGATGCGTTTCCCAACCGCATCATCAACATCCACCATTCCTTCCTCCCCGCCTTCCCCGGCGCGCGGCCGTATCACTCCGCCCACCAGCGTGGTGTCAAAGTCATCGGCGCCACCAGTCACTACGTCACGGAGGATCTCGACGAGGGCCCCATCATCGCCCAGGACGTGACCCGTGTTTCGCACCGTGACTCGGTCCACGATTTTGTCCGCAAAGGGAAAGACCTCGAGACCATCGTGCTCGCCCGGGCGGTCTGGCTGCACGTGAATCGCCGCATTCTTCCCTACGAGAACCGGACCATCGTCTTCGGTTGAAGCCCGACTCAACAGGGTATGGTCACGGACTCAACCCTGTCCGGTCCACGTAGTATTCGCGGACATTTTCAGAAAATCAGGGTAGAGACGGCGCCGACCTTCTGCCATATATCTGTGGATCGATATGAATGAAGTTTTCGACGTCGCGATCGTCGGCGCCTCTGTTTCCGGAGCCACGCTGGCGAATCGCCTGGGCCGGGAAGAACTGCGCGTGGCGTTGATCGACCGCGACCGTTTCCCCCGTCGCAAGGCCTGTGGCGAGGGAGTCTCGGACATCGCCCTCGCCGCGCTGCAGCGGATGGGCGTGGAGACCGATGTCGAGGCACTGGACGGGAAACCCTTTTTCTCCTACCGGATCGATCTCGGGAAACGCTCCTATGAATTTGCCACCCGTCGTCATCGTCAGCTGCGCGGTGTCGGCATTCAACGGCTCAAGCTGGATCAGGCGCTCACCGACCAGGCCTCGCAACTGCCATCGGTGGACTCGCGATTCGGTCGCCCGGTGAAAGCCATCACTCGCGAAGGGGCCCTCTACCGCGTTGACGACGATGAAGGCGATACGCTTCTCGCACGGAGAATCGTTCTCGCCGACGGCGCCAGTTCGCACAACGCCTCACGACTCGGAATTCCCAAGACGCAGACGCGTTCACCCCTGTGGGGCATCAGTTTCATCCTCGAAGGACGCTATGAAAAAGTCACCGGCGAGGTGCTGGTGATCCTGAAACGCGGCTTCGAAATCAACTGCACGCCGGTCGGGAAAAACCATCTCAACGTCGCCTTCCTGGCCGAGAAATCCCAGGTGGCCGCCCTCCAGGACCGAGCCTGGCGGGAGGAATTGATACGGGAAGCCATGGAGAAGGCTTACTTTCGTGGACAACCCATGGGCGAACCGCTCCAGGTGGGACCAGTCGGCTCGACCCGTCGCGGGTATTTTCACGAGGATATCCTGCTGTTGGGCGATGTTGCCGAGAGCCTCGATCCCATCGCGGGCATGGGCATGACCCACGGCATCCTCATGGCGGAATACGCGGCACGCGCCCTCGTTGCCCAGCTACGGGACGGGGTGACCTCCGAGGTGGCCCTGCGGGAATACGGGAGACAAGCGGAGAAAATGACCCGACCTTACCGGGGATTCACGCAGCTGACTTCGTCGCTGCTCCGCAGTCCCCTGAGAAACCTCCTCGTTCCCCCCATGTCCTTTGCTTCTCTTCCCGATGTGATCCGCGGCTCGCTGACCTGCCGCGCGCTGGGCGACAGCCCGGTGCCCGTTCTGCCCATTCTGCTGCTGAACCTCTTCGGCGCCTGATCTTCCGGGACTTTGACCATGGCGCCATTGCTCGGTCGTTGGCGAGGTCTCTACCTCGCGGTCCTCACGGCGGTGACGCTTTTCTTCGGCTATCACTGTCTCAGTCTTTCCGTTGACCGGGGGAACCGGTCGATGGATGCGGACAACGCCGAGCAGGCCGAAGTCGAGCGCGAATTCAACGATCGCTTTGATGAAGGCGACGCGATCTTCGTCGCGGTGCATCGCGAGAACCTGCTCGACGAAAGCGGACGAGATCTGATTCGCGAACTCACGGATCAATTCGCCGCCATCGACGGGGTACGCGAGGTGAACAGTCTGGCGGACACCGATTTCGAAATCGCCGATTTCCAGGAAGGCAGCCTGATTTCCGCGGATCGGAACACGGCCGGCATTCGGGTACGACTCGAGTCTTTTTCCGACAAGGGCGAACGCCTGGCCGCGGTCATCGAATCGCTGCAACAAATCGCGGGCGAACATTCGGAAGACGGAAACGTTCGTATCGCTCTGACCGGGCTTCCGCTTCAGAAATACGAATCGGGACGGCTTGTCCTGCGCGATCAGAGAATCTTTTCACCGCTGTCCTTTCTCGTTCTCGGCGCGGTCTTGTATTTCGTCACTCGCTGTTTTTCCGGGTTGTTCTTTCCGCTGACCGTTTCGGCGATCACGATCTGTTGGACGCTGGGCCTCTACACGCTGACGGGGCATTCGCTCAACATGATCACCTCGCTGCTGCCGCCGGTGATCATGACGCTCTCGGTCGCGACCACCATTCACATCTACCTGGACTGGCTCCACGAGTCGGAACCGGACAATGACCAACGCATCCTGGCGGCGGTTGGAAAACTTTATCGCCCCTGTCTTTTCGCCTCGCTCACCACCGCGATCGGTTTTCTCAGTCTCGTCACCAGCCACACTCCCGCCGTCCGGGACTTCGGTCTGTTTGCGGCCATCGGCGTCATGATTTCGTATGTCCTCGGAATCACCGGACTCTCTGTCGGCCTGTCTTTCTTGCGGGCCCGCCCCCCGGCACGGAGACGGTTGAAAAGCGGCCGCTTTGCGACCAAGCCGCTCGGATTTATCGCGGGGCTCAGCATCCATCATCCGCGAAAGATCCTGCTCACAGCATTCGCGCTCATCGGCGTGAGTGTGATCGGCATCCGGCGAATCGAAAACGATACCGACCTCCTCCGTTTTCTCGGCACCGACACCGAACTCTACCGCGACACCCAGTTCGTCGAGGACACGTTGACCGGACCAAACTCGATCGAGTTGTTGATCGACCGGACCGACGACGAACCGATCGACAGTTTCGAGGAAATCGAGACGATCGACGCCTTCGAGAAAGGCATCCGGAAAATCCCCGACGTGACTCACACGCTCAGCGCGGCGGATTTTTTGCTTTCGCACGAGGTTGCCGCTTTCCGCGATCTCGCTCCCTTTGCGGACATCGTGGAGCGGCTCGATCTCGGCCACTACCTGACCGAGGACGGCAAATACGCCCGGCTCACCATCCGGACCCGGGCCATCGGCACGAAGCGCGGCGCGGAACTGGTCGAACGCGTCCGCTCGCTGGCGGACGGACGCCTCGGCGGCGATTACCGCATCCGGGAGGCCGGCGCCTTCTACCGCGTGATCGTGGAATCGAATCAACTGATCGCCTCGCAGCTCAAGAGTTTCGGCATCGCGCTCGCCCTGATCGTGCTTTCCATCGGCATCGTTTTCCGATCGCTGCGCTACACCCTGCTGGCCTTCATTCCCAATGTGATTCCCCTGCTGTTGACCGGCGCCATCATGGGATTCTTCCACATCGCGTTGAGCACCGGCACCGCGATGATTGCCAGCGTGGTGCTCGGCATTGCCGTCGACGACACCATTCACTACCTGTCCGCCTACCGAAGAGGCTATGACGGCCGAAGTTGCCGCGCCATCCGACGCACCACGCGCACCACCGGCTTTGCGCTCATCGCCACGACGGTGGCGCTTTCGGCCGGGTTCTGGGTCGCGATCTTCGGCAGTTTCCAGCCGACGGTGTATTTTGCCCTCCTCTCCGGAGTCACCATGTGGTTGGCTCTCATCTGCGACATGCTCGTGCTGCCCGCCTGCCTGAGACTGGCCTACGGCGAGAAAAAAGCCCCTGCCCGATGAAAGAAAAATTCACTCTCAAAGCCCGCGATCACTTGGGATCGAGCGAAGGCAAGCGGCTCTTCAATGAGAAACACTTCGCGGAATCGGCGCCACGCTACGACATCGCTACCCGTGCGCTTTCATTCGGGCAAGATGCCGGTTGGAAACGCGCGCTCGTAGCGGGCCTGTCTCCCGTGGAGGGATCCACCCCGCGCTGCGTCGACATCGCCTGTGGCACCGGGGACATCGCGTTGCAGATCGCGGAACGCTTTCCCGATGCGGAGATTCTCGGCATCGATCTGACGCCGGAGATGATCGAACTGGCAAAGGCCCGGAACCATAAGACGCGGGTGAGTTTCACGACCGGCGACATGAGCCACCTTCCGCTGGAAGACGACTCGGTGGACATCCTGACCGGCGGCTATGCCATCCGCAACGCGCCCGACCTGGGAGAAACCCTGACCGAGTTTGCCCGCGTCCTCAAACCGGGCGCACAGGCGGTCTTTCTCGATTTCTCCAAACCGAATTCCTCCGCCATGCAGACGCTCCAATTCGGAATGCTCAAGACCTGGGGCAGCCTCTGGGGCCTGCTCCTGCATGGCAATCCCGAGGTGCACGGCTACATTTCCTCGAGCCTCCGCTCCTTTCCGGATCGTGAGTCCCTCGTAGCGCTTTACCAATCCCATGGATTCCGCCTCGAAAAAACCAAGCCGCTTCTCACCGGAATGATGCGCCTCGATTTTCTACGTTATGAACCGGCGAACTGATTTCGCCAATCCTCCCACCCAAACCCGATTCGCCATGACTCGAACCTTCCTCCATTCGTTCGCTTCCCCCGCACTTCTGGCAAGCCTGCTCGCCGGATGGTGCCTGCTCTTCCCGAATGCCGGGTTCACGGAAGACTGGGACGGCACCTGCGATGTGACCTTCAAGGGCGACTCAACCTTGCACGACTTTGAAGGCACCGTAACGACCAAGCCCTTTACGGTGACCATTTCGGGTATCGATCAACCCGCCACGGCCGCGGTTTCCAGCAAAATCACCGCCGAGGCGAAGAAGATGGACACCGACAACGACAAGCGGGACGAGAAGATGTACGAGACATTGGAAGTTGGCACCTATCCCGAGATCGAGGTCGAAGTGACCAACCTCAAGGCAGCGGAAACCAAGCCCGTCAGCGAGAACGGATTTCCCCGCCCCACGATCATCCCCTTCGTGCTCAAGCTGAAGGGCAAGGAGCATCACCTGACCGGCAAGGTCACCGACTGGAAACACGACGCGGACACCATCGATTGCACGGTGGCTTTTGTCGTTTCCCTGAAAGCCGCCGACATCAAACCGCCCTCAGTACTGGGCCTCGTGAAAGTAAAGGACGAGATCGACGTCGCGGCTCACCTGAAGCTGTCGAAGCATTGAGTCATCATCGGCGAAATCGTCGCGAAAAGCTGCTTTTCATCGCCCTTGGAGGGCCGAGTTTGCAGACCGATGCTGCGAAAAACCAAAATCATCGCCACTCTCGGTCCGGCCACGGATTCGCCGGAAATGATTCGGCAACTCATCGAAGCCGGCGTCAATGTGTTCCGACTGAACATGAGCCATGCCCGGCACGATTGGACCCGGCAGGTCGTCGCGGACATCCGGGAGCAATCGAAAGCGTGCGAAAAGAGCGTCGCGACGCTGGTCGATCTGCAAGGCCCCTCCATTCGCACCGGGGTTCTCGACGAACCGTTGGAGTTGGCCCCCGGCGACCAGATCGAATTTCGCAACGCCGATCTCGAACCGAGCGAGGAACGTTCGACCACGACCAATTACGACGGATTGGCTGAGGATGTCGGTGTCGGCGACACGCTGTTGGTCGACAACGGCGTGATCCATTGCAAGGTCGTTCGCAAGGAACCGGGGCGCCTCATCTGTGAGGTGCTGACGGAAGGAACGATGGGGTCCCGACGCCACATCAACCTCCCCGGGGTGAAGGTGAACCTGCCACCCCTGACGGAAAAGGATCGGCACGACATCGATCTGGCCGCGGAGCTGGATGTCGATTTTGTCGCGATCAGTTTCGTCCGCGATGCCCGGCATGTTCAGGAATTGCGCGATCTCCTGGGAGAGCGCGGTTGTCAGGCGAGGATCGTTTCGAAAATCGAGGACCAGGAAGCCATGAAAAAACTCCGCCAGATCATCGAGGCCTCCGACGCGGTGATGGTGGCGCGGGGCGATCTCGGTATCGAAGTTTACCTGGAGGAATTGCCCGTCGTTCAGCGAACCATTCTCCAGGAATGCGCGCGCGTCGGACGCAAGGTCATCGTAGCCACCCACATGTTGGAATCGATGGTGGAAAACCCGGTTCCCACTCGCGCTGAAGTCACCGACGTCGCCAACGCGGTCTGGGAGCAGGCGGATGCCGTGATGCTCAGCGGTGAAACC
>JAGRPB010000215.1 GCA_020439945.1 Verrucomicrobiia bacterium | reverse complement strand
GTTTCGCCGATTGCCTTTTTGATGACGTTCGGGAACTTGGCCGGGGACGCGGTCGAGAGCACGATGGTGGTGCGGTCGGGATCGATCTCCTGAAACGCGCAGGCGGTGTGGGGATCGACGACGTAGCTGTAATCCTCCTTCACGCGCTGGATGTTGGCGATGATGTCATCGTCATCACAGCGGGTGGCGGTGAAAATGTCGGGATCGAAATTCGGGATCTTGAGCTTGCCGGTTTTGCCGATCTTGGACATCAGGCCGGCGGTCTTCTTTCCATCCTCGCCGCAGTGGTAATAAAGGAATCGCTCGAAGTTCGAAGCAATCTGGATGTCCATCGAGGGAGCCATGCTGGGATGGACCTTTCCGGACTCGTATTCGCCGGTGCTGAAGAGCCGATAAAGAATGTCGTTCCGATTGGTGGCGACGATGAATCTCTCCACCGGTAGTCCCATCTTGTAGGCCAGCCAGCCCGCGAGGACGTTGCCGAAATTTCCGGTCGGCACGGCGAAGTGAACGTCGTCCCGGTTCTCCGGCGGCAGCTGCATGTAGGCGTGCACGTAGTAGACGGATTGGGCGAGGATGCGCGCCAGGTTGATCGAATTGATCGCCGAAAGACGGAGCTTCTGCTTCACCTTCAGATCGCCCATCAGTTCTTTCACAATACGCTGGGCATCGTCGAAGCTGCCCTCGATGGGAATGGGGAAAATGTTCTTCGCGGCGGTGCAGGTCATCTGGCGCTCCTGCAGCGGAGAGATGCGGCCTTTCGGATAGAGGATGAAAACGTTGACGCCAGCCTTGTTGGCGAGCCCCTGGATCGCGGCGGACCCGGTATCGCCGGACGTCGCACCGAGCACATTGATGGTTTCGCCGGTGTGACGAATCTGGTGTTCGAAGAGATTGCCGATGAGTTGCAATCCGAAATCCTTGAAGGCGAGCGTGGGGCCGTGAAACAACTCGAGGATGAAAAGATTTTCCGCGATCTGCTGGAGTGGCGCCGTCATCGTCTCGGCGAAGTTGCCGTAGCTCTCATCGATCAGCGCGATCAACTCCTCGGAATCATGATCGGTATCGAAGAGGTTGAAGAAATCCCAGGCCAGGGCCGGGTAGGGCATGGGAGTTTCTTCCAGAAGCAGATCGGCGGGGATCGAGGGAAGCGACTGCGGCACATAGAGTCCGCCGTCGGGCGCGAGTCCCTGGGCGAAGGCTTCCGCAAAACCGACCGGTTCCGATTTGCCGCGGGTAGAAACGTATTTCATGAATCTGGAGAGGGGGGTTCAGCCTGTCGAGCCTCCTTGGGAGGCTGACTACGGTTCCGAACGTCGGTGCAAACCTCCAACCGACAAACGATTTGTCGTCAAATCCCGAGATCCCGGGCCCGGTTCACTGGCAAGACTGGCGCGTTCCGGCGGGGGCTGCCGACCTTCAGAGTGACTCCACCCGCATCAGGATGGGTTCTTCGCGAATGCAGTCGAGAGATCGCAATTCCGCGAGAGCCTGGCGTATCGTTCCAAAGCGGGCGTAGTGCAGCATCAGGACGATGGGCGCCGAGCCGGGATCGTGATCCTCCGGCTGGATGACGGAGAGAATGCCGATGTCGTGATCGCCGAGAACGCGGGCGATCTGTGCCAGCACGCCGGGCTGATCGTCGGCTTCGACGCGGAGATAGTATTTCGAGTCCGTCTCGTCGATGGGCAGTGGCTTGCCGTAGAGACCGTGAGGCACGAAGCCGGTCTGACCTTCGCAGGTGTTTCGCCACAAGGCGGCATCGGCGAGGTCGCTGATGACGGAACTGGAAGTCGGATCCTGACCCGCGCCGGAGCCGTAAAACAGCGTTTCGCCGACCACGTCGCCCCGGATGAGGATGGCGTTGAACACGCCGTTCACGGAGGCGAGGATGTGGCCCCTGGGAATCAGCGATGGCTGCACCCGGAGTTCGATGGCGCTGGATTCCGGGTGAAGGCGGATGACCGCGAGCAGCTTTACAGTGTAACCGAAACGCTGGGCAAACTCGATGTCGCGGCGGGTGATCTTCTCGATGCCTTCCACGTAGATCTGTTCCGTCGGCACCCAGCACCCATAGCTCAGGGAGGCGAGGATGATCGCCTTGTGCGCGGCGTCCCAGCCGTTGATGTCAAGCGTGGGGTCGGCTTCGGCGTAGCCGAGATTCTGCGCCTCGTTGAGAGCCTCGGGGTAGTCCAGCCCGGCCTCGGTCATGCGGGTGAGGATGTAGTTGCAGGTGCCGTTGATGATCCCCGCGACCGACTCGATGTGATTGCCGACCAGTGATTCCTGGACCGTCTTGATGATGGGAATGCCGCCGGCGACCGCGGCTTCGAAATAGATGGGCGTCTTCTTTTCGTCGGCGATGGCGAACAGTTCCAGGCCGCGTTCGGCGAGGAGCGCCTTGTTCCCGGTAACGACCGTCTTGCCCTTTTCCAGCGCCGCCTTGACCAGTTCGAAGGCGCGATCCGTACCGCCGATCAATTCCACCACGATGTCGATCGCGTCGTCGTCGATCAAGGAATCCAGATCGGTCGAAACCAGGTCCGCCGGTAGGGCGACGTCCCGGTTTTTCGCCGGATCCCGCACCACGATGCGCCGAATTTCCAGCGCCCGTCCGATGCGTTTTTCGAGCAGGGCGCGATTTTTGATCAGGTTCTTGTAGACGCCGGCCCCCACATTGCCGAAGCCCGCCAAACCGATTTGAAGAGGCTGCTGTTGGTGTTTCTCCATAGATCGAAGTCGGCGCTAGAAAAGACGAGATTCCCCCGATTAGCAAGCCAACCGGCGAGTTTTCGGTTTCCAGCGATCGGTTTTCGGGGTTTCCTGCGGAAGATCGTCGCGGCGGTCCGTCTTCGACCTTCGGCGTTCGAGTCTTTTTTTCCATGGAACCGATGAAAACCGGCCTGCTCCTCGATGAGTTCTATGCCGCCCACGATCCGGGCGAACATCATCCCGAGTCGCCGGGGAGAATCCGCGCCATCATCGGAGAGTTGGAGGCCCGAGGCCTGGTAGAGCGTTGCCAGTCGTTGGAGAAACGGGCGGCGACCGATGAGGAAATCCTCCGCGTTCACACCCCCGGCTACCTGGAAACCGTGCTGCGCGAGATCGACGGGACCGGCTCCGGCATGCTGAGCACCGGCGACACCAACTATGGTTTCCAATCGCTCGAAGTCGCCCGTGACGCGGCCGGCGGGCTGTTGAATGCGGTCGACGCGGTGATGAAGGGCGATATCCGGAACGCCTTCTGCGCAGTTCGGCCTCCCGGTCATCACGCCACCGCCGATCGCGGCATGGGATTCTGCATCTTCAACAACGCCGCGTTGGCGGCTCGCCACGCGAAGGCGATTCACGGGGCGGAACGGGTGGCCATCATCGATTGGGATGTTCATCACGGAAACGGCACGCAGGACATCTTTTATGAAGACGGCGATGTCTTCTACTTCAGCACCCACCAACATCCCTGGTATCCCGGCACGGGCATGGTTCACGAAACCGGCGCCGGGAAGGGAAAAAACACGACCCTGAACTATCCGTTGCCCGCCGGCACCGGGATGGAAGCCATCGCCCGCGCATTTCGCGAGGACTTTTCCCGCCGGATGAAGGATTACCGACCCGACCTGGTGATCGTGTCCGCCGGATTCGATTCGCGGGTCGACGATCCGCTCGGACAGTTTCAACTCACGGACCGGAACTTCGCGGAGCTAACTGGGATGCTCGCCGGGATTGCCGGTGAGTTTGCGGAAAACCGGCTCATCTCGGTGCTGGAGGGCGGATACAACCAGGCCGGGCTGGCGCTGGCCGTGGCGACCCATGTCGAGACACTGCTGACCCCGGATTGAAGCCGGTCCGTGCCGCTCAGAATTCCGGCAGACTCCGAAGCGACAGGTCGTCGTTTTCCGGATCCGCGTAGCCCAGCATCATCTTGTCCGAGCCCGCGTAGGTGAGCATTTTATCTCCCTGTTTCACGATCATCACGAAACCCCGGGCTCGAACCCTCGTCCGGTTGCGCTCCTTCTTGGGCACTTCGTCGTGATCGTCGGCCTTGGTTTTGTAGGAACCTTCCGAACGGGTGAAGGCGTCGATGGAGCGCGTCTCGTTCCGGCGCAGTTTGATTGAATGGGTGGATTTCGCCATCAGGTAGTGATCCCGCTTCCGATCGGTGAACCCGATCAGGTAAATATCGAGGCTGACTTCGGTGGGAAAGGTGGAAAGGTTCGTGATCTCGGCGGTTGCCCGCCATCGACCCTTGGTCATCCGCGAAGGCGTGCCGGTCATGCTGCCGTCGAGCCGAATGTTGGGAACCAGTTCCGAGATATCCCCGGCTTCCTCGACCTCCCTCTCCCACGCGAGCCGCGCTTCTTCCTCGGTCTGACCAAGTGAATTGGTCTTCGGTCCCTTCGCGATCGCCGCCAGGCTCTTGAGACCTTCCTTTTCCGCCATCATTTTTTCCAACTGCGCCTGGTAGGCGCGTTCCTGATGATCCGGTTCTCCGGATTCGTCGGGGCGCTTTTGGTCCTCCGGCACGAGCCGCAGGTTGGCGAGTTGATTGGATGCCGCCGGGTAGACCTCGCCGCGAACGATCCGTTCGAAAACGCAACGATTGCCGACACCGCGTCCCTTGGTGATCTCGGTCTGGAACTTTCCGTTGTTGTCGAAAAGTCCCCGTCCGTTGGCTTCGCGCCAGGTATCGAGGACCGCGTTCATCGTGATCAGGCGCTCCCAATCTCCCATCCCCTCACGGAAATCGAGCGCGTTCTCGATCAGGCTTTCGGGCCGGGGACCGTTGGAGCGATAGTTTACTTCGACCACTTCGATCGCGGCAATCATTCGCTGGCGCGCCTTGGCGAAATCTCCGTCGCTCGCCTTCTTGGCCGGCGACGTCGGCGCCAGATGCTTGGCGAGAGCCTGCGCGCTCCTGTTGATTCGCGAAGATTCAGCCAGACCGATTTGGCTAAGCAGCGAAAGAAACAGAAGGAGAAAAACGAAGCGATGGAAAAACGGCAAACTCATCATTCGGGGGCGACGGAGTTTACCGGATCATCGCTGGCCGCGACCACCGAAAAAATGGGAAAAACGTGGGCGAGGTGAGCGATTGGCAATCCAACAGGGTAGAGTGCGCCATTTGACCCTGTTAACTGATGGCGTCAGCCAAGCCGATCCCGGTAATCCTCGTAACCGAATTCGCGGAGCGATTGGACATTTCCTCCGGCGTCCAGCAGCGAAATGCCGGGGAGCGGAACACCGTTGAAAGTCGTGGTCTTGACCATGGTGTAATGAGCCATGTCGTGAAACACGACCCGGTCTCCGATGGCCAGAGGACGGTCGAAACTGTAATCGCCGATCACGTCCCCGGCGAGACAGGTCGGCCCACCGAGACGATGGGTGTGGGCTCTCTCGCCGGGCAGGCCGGCGCCTTCGATGACGGGCCGGTAGGGCATTTCCAGCACGTCGGGCATGTGCGCGGTGGCGGAGACGTCGAGCACGGCGATGGACATCTCGTTTTCCACGAGATCGACCACGCTTCCGATCAGCACGCCGGTGCGAATGGCGATGGCTTCGCCGGGCTCCAGGTAGACTTCCAGCTGCGGATAGCGTTCGCGGATTTCGGCGATCAGCCGGACCAGGTGTTCCACCTCGTAGTCCGGCGCGGTGATGAGATGACCGCCACCGAGATTCAGCCATTTCATTTCCCGAAGCCACCGATCGAACCTGGCGTACACCGAATCGAGAGTGCGTTCCAGCGCGCCGGCGCCCTGTTCGCAGAGCGTGTGAAAGTGGAGGCCTTCGATGCCCTCAATGTCGGCGTTTTCCAGGAGCGAAGCCAGAACCCCGAATCGCGAACCCGGAGCGCAGGGATTGTAGATCTCGGCGACGGCTTCGGCATACTCGGGATTGATTCGCAGGCCGGACGAAATGGGGCGTGGCGAGGCCCGAACCACATTCCGGTAGCGGTGCCATTGACCGATCGAATTGAAAACGAGGTGGTCCGCGATCTCGAGCAGCGCGTCGATCTCGGCCGGTTTGAAGGCGGGCGAAAAGACGTGAACTTCGCCACCGAATTCTTCCGCGCCCAGCCGCGCTTCGTGCAGACCGCTGGCGGCGGTGCCGGAAAGAAAGGGACGCAGTTTCGGATAGACCGGGAAGCAGGCGAAGGCTTTCTGCGCGAGCAGGATCCGGGCGCCGGTACGGCGTTGCACGTCGGCCAGGATCTCGCCATTTCTCAGCAGCGCCGACTGATCGAGCACGTAGCACGGCGTGTCGAGCCCGCTCGCCGCGAAAGCGTCGGCCATCGCATTGACCTGATTCGACGGCATCGAACTCGCGCCGGAAGCCAGTGAGGAATCGCCCATGTTGAATCGATCGAAATGTGGTGGCGAAACCTGTTCTGCTCAGGACAACTCCAACGGTTCGGCTTCGATCACCTGCCACGGCAGACCCCAGCGGTTGAGATCCTCCATGAAAGGATCCGGATCGAGCTCTTCCAGGTTCCACACGCCCGGCTCGCGCCAGTGGCCGTTGAGCACCTGTCGACCTCCGATCATGGCCGGAGCGCCGGCCGTGTAGCTGATGGCCTGGCTCTTCACTTCGGCATAGCATTCCTGGTGATCGCAGACGTTGTAGATGAACCGGGTGCCGGTCTCCCCGGTTTCCTTGAGCGTGCCCGTGATCAGGCAGCCGATACAGGTCTTGCCCTTGGTCAGCGGGCCGAGGCTCGCGGGGTCGGGGAGCAGCTTTTTCAGGAACTGGATCGGGATGATCGGTTTGCCCTCGTAGTCGACTGGGTCGATGGAGGTCAGTCCCACGTTTTCCAGCACTTTCAGGTGGGTGATGTAGTTCTGCGAAAAAGTCATCCAGAAGCGGATTCGCTGCAGCCCGGGGAGGTTCTTCGCCAGGCTTTCGAGTTCCTCGTGATAGAGCAGGTAGATCCGTCGCGTGCCGACCTCGGAATCGGGGAAAGGATAGTCATGACCGATCTCCAGCGGCTTCGTCTCCTTCCACTCGCCCTGTTCCCAGTAGCGGCCGTTCTGGGTGATTTCGCGGAGGTTGATCTCCGGGTTGAAATTGGTCGCGAAAGGCAGGCCGTGATCGCCGGCGTTTGCGTCGATGATGTCCACGGTCGTGATCTCGTCGAACAGGTGCTTGAGAGCCCAGGCGCAGAAAACGTTGGTCGTTCCCGGGTCGAAACCCGATCCGAGGATCGCGGTCAGGCCGGCTTCCTTGAAACGATCCTGATAGGCCCACTGCCACGAGTACTCGAATTTCGCGGTTTCCGGGGGTTCGTAGTTGGCCGTGTCCAGGTA
This sequence comes from Verrucomicrobiia bacterium, assembly GCA_020439945.1. Taxonomy (GTDB): domain Bacteria; phylum Verrucomicrobiota; class Verrucomicrobiia; order Verrucomicrobiales; family DEV007; genus JAEUHH01. The sequence continues at coordinate 647 of JAGRPB010000215.1, read as the reverse complement.
GTGCACTCCGGCCTGCAGACAGGCTTCCATCAGCGGGAGATCCTGGTAGGGCAGGGCGATGTTCAGCATGAGCTCCGGCTCGATCTTCCGAAGCAACGCCACGGTGGCCTCCACGTCGTCCGCGTTCAGTTCGACGGTTTTCAACTCCACGCCGGTGGCGGTTTTCACATCAGCGGCGATGGCGTCGGCGCGCGATTTCGTTCGGCTGGCGAGCCAGATTTCACCAAAGGTTTCGGAGTCCTGGGCACACTTGTGAGCCACCACGTTGCCGACACCGCCGGCGCCAACGATGAGAGTCTTGCGCATGGGAATAAAGAGGGGAGAACGAGGATCGATCCGCCATTTTTGGCGGGCGGAATCGTCCCGCGAGTCACGGGAAAGTCAAAGCGGATTTGCTCCTGTGAGCCACATTGTCACAGGAGAATTTCGGCATGTTTCATTTTGCACGAAACCCGGGATTGACCGTGGCCGGGCGTCTGAGAAATGATGAACCTCCATGGCCACTACTTCCATGAAACGCATCGCCTTCATTGGCGCGGGCGACATCTCCCTTCTCCATGCGGAAGCGATCGCCGCCTGCCCGGGTGCCGAGTTGGCCGGTTTGTGGTCCATCGATCCCGCGAAAAAAAAAAAAAAAGCCGAACGGT
>JAGRPB010000214.1 GCA_020439945.1 Verrucomicrobiia bacterium | reverse complement strand
ATCTCGGACCGCATTTCTTCGACAGCCTGCGCCACATAGGAGGATCGGAAATCACGAGCGTCTCGGGACGAACGGAAGTGGTCGAGCCGACGCGCTACTTGGGCAGTAAAAAGAAAAAAGTGGAGCCGATTTCCTGCGACGCGGACGATACGTTTTACGCAAGTTTCAAAAACGAGGCGGGCGCCAGCGGAATGCTTTTCGGCAGCTGGGCGGGGCACGGCAAAAACACGCTCGTCGGGAACGGTCCCACGTTCTACGGATCGAAGGGCCGAGTTTGCGGCGATGCCCTACATCTCGATGGTGAGGAGGAGCCGAAATCGTTGTCGGCGCTCTACGAGGCTCATGCGCCGGAACATGTGAAGGCGAGGCATTTCCCCATGGGGCTCGAAAGTGATTTTGCGCTTGCCCAACACGACTGGCTCGATGCGATTCGCAACCGGACGCAACCGGAGTGCTCCGGTCGCGAAGGCTTGCTCGATCTGGCCTGTTCGTATGCCGTGGTGGAATCCGCTTTCGCCGGCCGTTCCGTTTCCGTCGAGGAAGTCGTCAGCGGCGCGGTGCGCGACTACCAGAAACCCATCGATGAACGCTTTGGATTGACCTGACAAACTGGAGCGCGAGGTGCCTTGCTCGCTCTCGTCGAACGAGGCGATGAGGGATCATCGCGCTCCCGATCGCCCACTGAACCACCGTTTTGCTTATGCCCGTAAAAGTTCGTCTCAACCTGATGATGTTCCTGGAATACGCGGTGAAGGGACTGTGGTTTCCGCTCGCGTCGGTTTTTCTGACGGAGACAGTAGCGAAAGGAGGACTCGGATTCTCGGAGTTAGAGAAAGGAAAAATTATTGGAATACCATTTGCTGTCGGAGCGGTTCTTTCGCCCTTTGTGGGACAGATTTGTGACCGATTTTTCCCAGCGCAACGAACCCTGGGGGTGCTGCTGGTAGCGACCGGAATTCTAATGATGATCACGGCGAAGCAGACTTCGTATCACGCCTGGCTGATTCTGGGAACGGCTTTCGCCATTTTGTATGTCCCAACGGTATCGGTTACCAACTCATTGGCGATGAGCCATCTTGGAGATGCAAAGTCGGAGTTTCCCAAAGTCCGCGTCTGGGGAACCATCGGCTGGATTGCCGTGGGGTGGGTCTTTCCAATGATCTGGTTGCAGCATGGTTTGGGATTCCAGTGGTTGCCGCCGTTTTTGAAAGGCACGGAATACGATGATGTCATCGCCAGGATGATCGACGCAGTTTCCGTGGCAGGTATGCTCGCGATCGCCTACGGGCTATTTTGCTTTTTCGGTTTGCCGCACACGCCTCCGGCAAAAAGGGAATCGGGTCAGGGAATGGAATTGGCACAGTTGGGCGCCCTGCTGAAGAAGAAATCGTTCGTGGTGGTCCTTTTGGTTTCCCTGCTGATTGCCAGCGTCCATACGATCTATTTTTTCCAGATGGGATCGTTTTTAAAGGCCGCGGGATTGGACGGTTCCGACGTAATGCCGGCGATGTCGCTCGGGCAGTTTTCGGAGATTGCGGTGATGGCGTTGCTCGGTGGATTCTTAATGAAGTTTGGTTTTCGATGGACGATGGCTTTCGGCGCATTCTGTTTCGGCGTCCGCTACCTGATTTTTGCGCAGACCGGGCTCCCGGTGGGAGTTCACGTGGCCGCTCAGCTACTGCACGGGTTTTGCTTTGCCTGCTTTTTCGCAGCAGCATTTATCTATGTGGACCGGGTGGCTCCAAAAGAGATGCGACATTCCGCCCAAACGCTCTACACGCTGGTGATGTTCGGGCTGGGACCCATCCTCGCAACCAAGTTGAATGGCTGGCTGGCGACTCGGGCGGAAACGGCCGACGGCAAGCTGACGTTGGCCGGATTCGGCACTTATTGGGAGATCGCCGGATCCGTGGCCATCGTCTGTGCCATTCTGTTTGCGATCTTTTTCCGCGATGAAACGGAAGATTTGGAGAAAGCCTGACGAGCCCGGCACCGTCCAACCGCCAGTGGCGAATCACCACCTTTCACACCCGTCTACATGAACAACGAAAAGAAAGTCCGCATCGGAGTCCTCGGCCTTCATCACGATCATGTCTGGAGCAATTTGGAGGAACTCGCCCGACTCGATACTCAGGCGGAGTTGGTCGGGGCGGCCGATCCCCATCCGGAGCTGAGAGACAAGTACGGGGCTCACTATGGTGGTGATACCTATCCGGAATACGAGGCATTGCTCGACAGCGAGGATCTCGACGCGGTCTACATCTTTGCCAGCAACCGCGTCAGTGAAGATCTCGCCGTGATGGCCTGCGAACGTGGTTTGCACTGTCTCGTGGAGAAACCGATGGCTTCCACCCTGGCGGGGGCCGATCGGATGCTGGCCGCATCGGAAGGAGCCGGGGTCCGCCTCATGATCAACTGGCCTTTCGCCTGGTGGCCTCAGTTGCAACGGGCGCTGACATTGGCGGGTTCCGGCGAGATCGGTCAGCTCTGGCAGGTGAAATATCGGGCCGCTCACGAGGGACCGGTGGAACTGGGTTGCTCGCCATTTTTCTGTGAGTGGCTCTACGACGAAACGCTCAACGGAGCCGGTGCCTTGATGGACTATTGCTGCTACGGATCGCTGCTCGCGCAGGTTCTGTTGGGAAAACCGTCGCATGTCAGCGGCGTCAAACTGAATACCGGGCTGAAACCGGATCTGAAACTGGAAGACAACGCGATCCTGATGATGAGCTACCCGGAAGCTCTCGCGACCACCGAAGCCAGCTGGACCCAGATCGGAAAACTGACGGCCTACACCACCGTGATCTATGGCAGCGAAGGCACCCTGATGGTGGAGCCTCGCCACGGGGCTTCGCTGTATAAGGCGACCGCTGATGAGCCGGAAGGAGTCAGCATTCCCGTGCCTGAAGTGGCTCCGGAGATGGCGACCGCCAGCGCCCACTTTCTCCATCTGATCGAGAATCCCGAGGCATCCGTTCATCCGTTGTGTGGTTCGATCCAGGGACGGGACGCTCAGGAAATCCTCGAAGCGGGGCTGATCGCGGCCCGCGAAGGGAAATCAGTCAGACTGCCGCTGGTTTGACAGACTGGAGAAGAGACAGAAAGAGGCGATCGTAGTTCCATGCCAATTCCGGCAGCCGTCATCACCGAATCGCTCGCGGATCTCATCCCGGATTTGCTGCGGTCACCCACTCTCTGGACGGCGCTGTTGGTGGTGGCAGAAATTGCGGCGCTGTTGAGCATCGTTCACGCCATCATCCGGGCGCGCACGGCGGCGGGGGCCTGGGGATGGGCGTTGGGGTTGTTCTCGTTTCCGTTCGTCGCGGTGCCGCTCTACTGGGTTTTCGGCCGAAAACAGTTTCGCGGTTACCGGGAAACACTGCGCGAGGCCGAAAAAAAGCGTGAAGATCTGGTCGAGGCCGTTTTCGATGCGCTCGAACCCCACTTTTGCCAACTGAGCGGTCAGGAAATCCGCTACGGGAAGCTGATTGAGAAACTGGGCAGAATGGGCTTCACGCGGGACAATGCGATCGATCTTCTAGTGGATGGCGCCGCGACTTTTGACGCGATATTCGAGGAAATCGAAAAAGCGGAATCCTACATCCTGATCCAGTTTTTCATCATCAAGGACGACGAGTTGGGAAGGGAGCTGAGAAGGCGCCTGATCGAAAAAGCCAGGCACGGAGTACGGGTGCATGTGCTCTATGACGAGATCGGCAGTCACAAACTGAAGCGATCCTTCGTGCGCTCGCTGGAGCGGGAGGGCATCGAGATTTCCGAGTTCCAGACCACTCGGGGGAAGAGCAATCGGTTTCAGATCAATTTTCGAAATCACCGGAAGATCGTGGTGGTCGACGGTCGGGTCGCCTTCACCGGCGGCCACAATGTGGGCGACGAATACCTGGGGAAAAATCCTCGCTTCGGTCGTTGGCGAGATACGCACGTCTCCGTTCGTGGTCCGGCCGTTTTGATGACGCAACTGGTCTTTTTGGGAGATTGGTATTGGGCGACTCGCGAAATACTGGAACTCGACTGGCGACCTCACTTCATCGCTCCGGACAAGGGCGCCACCATGCTGCCACTGGCCACGGGACCGACCGAGGAATTGGAGGGCGGCACGCTCTTTTTCATTCATTCCATCAATCGCGCCCGAGAACGGCTCTGGATCGCCAGTCCGTATTTCGTACCCGACGAATCGGTTCGAGTGGCATTGCAGTTGGCCGCGCTACGCGGCGTCGATGTCCGCATCATGTTGCCCGAGCATCCTGACCACAAGGTGGTCTATCTGGCGAGTTTCGCCTACCTCGAGGAGATGGAAGCGGCCGGCGTGCGGATGTTCCGTTACGGAGCCGGTTTTCTCCACCAGAAAGTCATGCTGGTGGACGATCAGCTCGCCTCGGTCGGGTCAGCGAATCTCGACAATCGCTCGATGCGGTTGAATTTCGAGCTTAGTATGGTCGTTCTTGATGCCGGGTTCTGCGGCGAGGTGGCGGAAATGCTGGAAGCCGACTTCGAAGCGTGCCGGGAAATCGACGGCACCGACTACACCTCCAAACCCCTGCATTTTCGGGCCGGAGTCAGGCTCGCGAGACTGGCGGCGCCGCTGCTTTGATCGTGACGGGGCGGACTTTTTACGGCTATTTGTTGTCGCTGCGATAGCGCTCAATGTCTGCTCGTAGACGATTGATCTCAATTTCGTTCTTCTCAATCTGAGTATTCTTCGTTCTAACAAGCATTGAATTCGAGGTCGATTCGATTTCGTACTTCAGAAGTTGATTTTGCTCCTCCAATTCTTTGATGGACTGCTTTCGGTTGGCAATGTACGGCGGTTCGTCATCATTCTCCGGCGAATGCTTTGAGGGGGTGGGTGTCGGAATCGTTGGTCGATTGAAATCCGCTGGCGGTACTTGGATCGGCAGAGAATTCGCATAGTCCTGATCCTCCTGGCAAAGACTGGCAATGGCGATCTCGAACGACAGCCCGTCCGCTTCTCTAACTACAAAGAGCTTTCCTGGTGTTTTTCCCAAGATTTTGGCTTCCAATGGTCGATTGGATTGATCCCGGAGGGATCGTTTGATGGGAAAGCTGACTTGGGTAAACGCTTTTTCCGAGACGGGAAAAGACTGGGTATCGGAGGTGGTTGTCGATTGCGGTTTTTCACAATTTGCCAGAAAAACCACTGTGAGCACGATCAGGTGAAAAGGGAATCTGGATTTCATGCCGAGAAAAGAGAATGGAAGCCTTTCGAAACATGCTACGCACAAGTGACGACCAAATCAATCGCCTTGGCGCCGACTGAATCTGAGTCGGAGGGTTACCATCAGCAATCCGATCCGAAAATATCGGCTATGGTCCCAGTTCCTTCGCGATCTCCTTAATAAATTTCGCCAAGCCCGGACCGACGTCGTCGCGTTTGAGAGCGAACTCGATATTGGTCTTCAGGAAATCGAGCTTGTTTCCGATATCGTAACGTTTGCCGTCGAATCGCAGTCCGTGCATGCCGCGCTCGGCGAGCATTCTCGCCATGGCATCGGTCAATTGGATCTCGTTGTTTTTTCCCGGCTTCGTTTCGGCGAGGTAGTCGAAGATTTCGGGTGTGAACACGTAGCGGCCCGCAATGGCGAGATTGGACGGCGCCTCGTCGCGTTTCGGTTTTTCGACCAGTTGGTCGAGCCGGAGAATGCCGGGTTCAATCTCTTCTCCCCCTCCGATGCCATAGCGCTCGACTTTGTCCATCGGCACGGACTCGAGCGCGACGACCGAGCTTTCGAATCGCTCGCAGATCTCGATGAGTTGGCGGGTGATCGGTCGGCCAAGCTCGTCGTTGGTGCCGAGTAGGGTATCGCCGAGCAACAGGGCGAAGGGTTCATTTCCGCAAAAAGTGCGCCCATACATGACGGCGTCTCCGAGACCGTTGAGCTCCTTCTGCCAGATGAAATGAATATTCGCCATGCTGGAAATCGAGCGAATCTGATCCAGCAGATCGGTTTTGTTTTTTTCCGCCAGTTCGCTCTCCAGTTCAAAATTGCGGTCGAAATGTTCCTCGATGGCGCGCTTTGATTTTCCGATCACCATGAGGATGTCGCTGATGCCGGAGTCGACACATTCCTTGATCACATACTGAATTACTGGCGTGTCCACGATAGGCAGCATCTCCTTCGGCTGCGACTTGGTGGCGGGAAGAAAACGGGTGCCGAAACCGGCGGCGGGAATGACGGCCTTGCGAACTTTCATCTCTCTAATTTTCTCTTTCGAATCAGGATACAGGAACCTGGGTAGGCTCGACGGGTTCGATCTGGGGACGGATCACTTTCATCCCGAGTGGCTCGAGCGATGTGACCAGGCGCTCGAACATCGCATCGTCCTCGTAGGTGCCGACGATGGCTCCGCCGGACCCGGTGAACTTGGCGGTGGCGCCCGTAGCGCGGGCGGTTTCGACCATGCGGAGGTTTCCCTCGCTGATGCGATAGAGTTTTTTCCGAAGATCGAAATTGGCGTCGAGCAGCGGACCGATCTCTTCACCTCGACCGGCCACGAGCAGGTCACGGGTCTGCTGGGCCAGGCCGGCCCATTCCTGCATGGCATCGATGACTTCCTGATCGCCGCGATTAAATCGGCTACGGATGTCGTTGTGAAATACCTCGGTGCCTTCGGAAAGCTGATCGTGGAAGGCGATGTAGAGCGGCGGCAACAACGAAGGCTCGAGTTCCTCGTAGATGCCGTAGCCCTGGCGTTCCATGGTGTCGCGATCGAAATCCATGAACACCACACCTTCGTAGGCCTGGATGACCCGATCCTGGAGACCGGCCGGGATATTCAGTTCATCGTTTTCGACCGAGAGGATCAGCTTCGCTTGAACGGCCTTCGGGATCGTCACGCCATAAAATGCCATCAACGCGCGCAGGGCGGCGGTGATGATCGCGCTCGATCCGGCCATCCCGACCTGTGAGGGCACATCACTCTGATAGCGCAGCGTGAAATTGCGATCCGCCAGTTCGATTCCGCACTCCACGCAGTAGTCGTAGAAACGTTTTACCGTCGCCTTGAGCAACCGAACGCCGCCGTAGTAACCGAACCACGCCACGTCCCGGCTCAACGCGGAAAGGCTGGGAAAAACGGAGTGATCTCGGGCCGCGGGAAGGATTTCGATCTCCGGCGATTCCCACAGTTCGACCTCGGCGACGTAATTGCGAACGATGAAGGAAATCGTCTTGCCGTAGTAGCCGTCCGACGGATTGCCGATCAGACCGGCGCGGGCGTAAGACTGGGAGCGGATGATCATGAAAAGGGGGAAAGGCGGCGATGATAGGGCAGGGAATTCCTGGCCGCAAGTCATCAGGCACCGTGATGTCGGGCGAAAAACCGGTCGTATTCAGTCCTCGCAGAACAGGCTTTTGATCAATGCCTTTTTCGGTTCAAGCCTGGGAACCACGATGGTAGTGATTTGTCCCTCTTGAATAAGCTTTGCCTCTTTCGAGAAGTGGACGGCGTTGCTGACACGGTATTCGACATCTTCATACTTGAAGGCGAACACGATGTTCCCTCGATCGCGAAATCGATTCACCTCAATGATCTGGCCCTCCACATCAACGGCATTCGAAAACCGCTCAAAGAGTTCCGCAACCCGATAGCCCAGAAGCGGCAGGAAAATGAGAAGACTGCCGAGGAAAAACCAGAGAAAGATTTTCGCGGCCTCGGGATCATCGGCCGCACTCTGAAATTTCCGAAGCGGGATAAACCCAATCAAATCGGTCACGATCAGGACGTAGATGAGACCGATCGCGACCGGAAAGATGACGCTGATCAGAGATGGATAGTCCGATTTAAGTATCTTGGTAAACTTCGGTTTCATTGGCGCCGGTGCGAAATCGCGTGAGTCCTATTGACGCATGGCGGTTTCACAATTCAAACGCTAGAACCTCCCGATTCACCGAAACGGCCACATCAGCGGAATCAGGATCGACGCCACCACCCAGAGGATCAGATTCAGTGGCACGCCGATTTTGGGGAAGTCGTTGAATTGATAACCGCCAGCGCC
>JAGRPB010000213.1 GCA_020439945.1 Verrucomicrobiia bacterium | reverse complement strand
GGCGGACCATCCCGGGACAATTCGCCGGGTTGCTGGGACGCCAGAAGGATCCGTTCTTTCTCGAAGCCTCCCAGTACAATCCGAAAAGCTACGGCGCCTACCCGGAATACCTGTTCCACCACGCCGACGGAAAGCGGCGCCGTGACGATCTCCAGTTCCGGACCTTCAGTCTGGATCTGCCCGATTCGATCGACTTCGAGCGTTTCCAGGACCGCCTCCAATTGCGGCGGGTGCTCGACAATCAGCAACGCTATCTCGAGACAGCGGCGGAGGTGACCGGTCACGACCGTTATCGCGAGATGGCCGTGGGGCTGCTTTCCGATCCTAAGACAAAGGCCGCCTTCGAGGTTCACGGCGCCGATCCCGCCCTCCAGGATCGCTATGGGCGCAACGCTTTCGGCTGGTCGCTCCTGATGGCCCGCCAACTGGTGGAAGCCGGCGTCCGGCTCGTCCAGGTGAACCTTGGAAACAACGAAACCTGGGACACCCACCAGGCGGCGTTCCCGAACCTGCGTGAATTTCTGCTTCCTCCCACCGATCGCGCCGTCTCGGCGCTGCTCGATGATCTCGGGGCGCGCGGTTTGCTCGATGACACCCTCGTGGTCATGGCCAGCGAATTCGGGCGCACGCCGAAGATCTCGACGCTATCCGGCGCGAAATTGCCGGGGCGGGATCACTGGGGCGCCGTCCAGACCGTCTGGTTGGCGGGAGGTGGCGTTCGTGGCGGAGCCGTCCTCGGTTCCACCGACAAACTCGGCGGCCATCCCGCCAGCGACGGGCGTCGGGCCGAGGATCTCGCGGCGACGATTTTCGATGCCCTCGGGCTGCCTGCTGATACCCAGTGGCGCGACATCATCGGTCGCCCCATGCCGCTCTATCATGGCGAGCCGATGCGGGAGTTGTTCGGGTGAAGGGATTATCGCCCCTCCCTCGTATTTTCAACCAAAGTCCTCCAGGTATTCCGCGATGATCGTCTTCAGCGGTTTCGGTGGCGGACAACCGACGGCGATCGCGCGGGAGCCATCGGTCGCCGTCGGCCAGGTGTCGACAATGCCCTGGATGCGGGCGTCGAATCGCTCGACCAGGGGACCGAGTGTGATCCCGCGTTCGGCGGCGACTTCCTCCAGCACGGCCCGTGCCGACACCGGCGTGACCCGGTGGCTTGGCAGCCCGAAGGCCCGATCGTCGCCCAACTTTTCTCCGGGCGCTTCGTGGAGCGCGATGAAGGCATCGATCACGTCGCGATAGCCCAGCACCGGGTGACCCTGATCGAGGCGAACCGGCAGTTCACAGGCCTCTCCGCGAAGCGGTTCGCGAAACATGCCGCTGGCCCAGCTCGAGGCCGCGGTGTTGGGGCGACCCGGGCGAATGATGATGGTGGGCAATCGGGCCGAGCGGCCATCGAGGAAACCTTTGCGCGAAAAGTCGTTGATCATCATTTCGCCGATCACCTTGGTCATGCCGTAAGTGGTCTGGGGGGTGCGCTTGGTGGCGTCGCTGACGACCTCGGGCATCACCGCGCCGCCGAAGGAGGCGACACTGCTCGCAAAGACCACCCGTGGCGTCCCGTTTCGCGCCCGGCAGGCTTCGAACACGTTTCGTCCGCCATCGAGATTCACGCGCAGGGCGTCGTCGAAGCGCAGCTCGCATTCTCCACTGACCATGGAGGCGAGATGAAAAACCGCGATGTCGTCACGGTCGACGGCGTCGAAGACCGCGTCCCGGTCGGCGACGTCGCGATCCAACAGGGTTATGTCGTCGGGTAAACCCTCTTTGCTCGCGTCCGAAAAATGGGCGTCGAAAAGGGTCATGGCATCGATCGATTCCGCGGCGCCCGAGGGGCCGGTCAGCTGTCCGAGTTGAAGAATCTTGCGGGCGAACTGGTTGCCCAGGAAACCGCCGCCTCCGGTGATGAGAACTTTCATAAGTTGGAAGGGCTGATCTTGGAGAATAGCGCGGCCTTGTCAACGTCGACCACCGCTCCATGGTGGGGAGATACGGGTTGTCGCTCCGCGATTTTTTCGGTATGAGACGGGTTCCCTCATGATTCTCATGTTCCCATGAAACCGACCTTTTCCATTTTCCTGATCTCCCTCTCATTGTCGTCGCCATTGATGGCGCAGGACACCGTCGTGCCCGACATCGACGCGCGCCGCCAGTCGGTCACGAACCTGGAGCGGCATATCGAGCAACGCCGGGAACGCATGGGCGAACTGGTCGACGACATCAAGACGCTCGATCGCCGGGTGGAGGAACGGGTCGACGAGATCGTGGAAACGCTCCAGCAGTACAAGGATTCCGAGGAGTCCAGGGTCCGGGTGGCGAAACTGAAAGCGGATGTGATGGCGGCGTTGAAACGCTCGATCGACTACTACGGGAGGAACCGCGATGCGCTGAAGGAGCAACTCCGGCAGGCCAATCCGAATGTGCCCCGCGAGAATCTGGAAAAGGATCTCGCGATTTTCGATGAGAGAATCGAGAAGCGCGTGGCACAGATCACGGCGATCGCCTCCACCTTCACCGACGAAAAGGAACTGGAGAAATACGAGGTCACCTCGACTTCCGATTCGAGTTGGTCGTGGGGTTGGTTCGGTGGTTTTGACGAGAACATCGAGATCAGCGAAGCCTGGAAACAGAATCGGCGGGAAACCCGGCATACCGATTCGGCCCGGGAAGGCGTCGTCAACGCCTTGCAGGACAGCATCGATCACCTGACGCAGCGAAACGACTACCTCGCCGGAAAGCTGAAGGGATCCAATCTCTCCGACCTGGAGAAGGAGCTCTACCAGGGCGAGATCGAGCGCAACCGGGCCTTGATCGGGCAGCGTGGTGCCCAGTTGGAGGAATTCACGACGACACCCACGCCGGAAACGGAATCGCTTTCCCGGAACGAGGCTCACGAAGTGGAGCAGTTGGTTCAGGATTCCCGGGCGGACCTGCGTGAGGATTTTTTCGCCATCTTCCGGAAGTATGCCGAGTTGAACGGAGAACGCGCCGAGATCAAGAAACTGGAGGACAATCTGGAAGCGCGAAGAGTGTGGCTGAAGGATTACGACGCCAAGCAGGCCAAGTGATGGAGGGCGCGATCGGATTCATCGGCCTCGGCAACATGGGGGCGCCCATGGCGGGGCATCTTCATCGGGCGGGGGCAAAAGTGTTTGTCTGGAACCGCGGCGACGGACCGGCCGCGGCGGCCGAGTCGCTCGGAATGACACGGATCCCGCGACTCGCCGACCTGGGTTCGGCGGTGGGAGCCGGGATTGTCGCGATCAATCTGACCCGGACCGAGGTGGTCGATTCGGTGGTGTTCGGCGAGGGTGGCCTTGCGGAGGGATTGGTGGCCGGCTCTGTGGTGATTGATTTCGGAACCACGGGCGTGAGGGAAACCCGGGAGTTTGCCAGGCGGCTTTCCGAAGAGCGCGACTGCGGTTGGGTGGACGCCCCGGTCTCGGGAGGTCAGGTCGGCGCGGAAGCCGGCAACCTCACGATCATGGCCGGCGGTTCCGAGGCCGATTTTGCACGGGCCCTGCCGGTTCTCGAGGTCGTGGGAGAAAAGATCACTCACCTGGGACCGGCCGGGTCCGGCCAGGTGACGAAACTGGCGAACCAGTTGATCGTTGCCCAGACGATCGACGCGGTGGCGCAGGCGCTGGTGATGGCCGAAAAAGCCGGCGTCGATCCGGCACGGGTTCGGGAGGCGTTGCGCGGCGGTTTTGCCGAAAGCCGAATCCTCGAACTGCACGGCGATCGCATGGTGCGTCGCGATTTCACGCCGGGTGGGCGCTCGGAGTTGCAATTGAAGGACGTTCGCCTGATGAGCGAACTGGTTGATGACCTCGGATTGGATTTTCCGACGTTGAAGAACAGCCTGGCCCGATGGATCGAATTCGTCGAGGAAAAGGGGAATGCCGACCTCGATCATTCCGGCCTCTGGAAACTCTACGGGGATGGCGCTTTCAGCGAGTCCGGCTGAATGACCTGGGCGTCTCCGGTGACGCCGCCCTCGACCTTGCCACCGACGTTCTGAACGACCTGGCATTTCACGTCGAGGCCTTTCTCGAGATGTCCGCCTTCCTTGATCTGGATGACCTGCCCACGGAAGTAGACTTTCTCGGACGCGGTTCCGTACAGTTCCGCCGTCTGCGCGACGATTCCGATTTCCACGTCGGTATCGACGCGGACGCGCACCACCTGGCCGACATAGAAGGTGGGTTCGGTCGGCGCCTTGTCGATGGTGATGACCTGGCCGGTCGATCCCCTGACCATTCCCTTGTCGACGAACTCCTGGGTGAATTCGTTCAACTTGCCTTTGACCCACCAGGCTCCTCCTCCGATGACGAGTCCCGCGATCAGCATCAGTCCGAGTCATCCACATCCACATCCTTTGGCGACAGTTTTTCCTTCCATGATGGGATGATGAAGCGGCGGGACGAGAGCGGCAAGTCCACAAAACGGGGGATTTTGTAAGCGATCAGCGGAACTGCCTCCGATACTGCATCGGCGTCATGCCCATGTGCTTGCGAAAGAGGCGGGTGAAGGCGGCCTGGTCGTAGAAGCCCATCGAAGTGGCGATGGAGGCGAGCGATTTCCTGGTGCGGCGGAGATCATCGCAGGCGGCATAGACGCGAGTCTTGATGATGAATTGCTGCGGCGTGGTCTTGAGGTGCTGTTTGAATTTCCGTTCGAACTGCCGGACCGAGAGGTCGCAGCGTTCGGCCAGTTCGGGAATGGAGATCTCGCGATTGAAGTGAGAGCCGATGAGCTTGAGGGCGGGGGAGAGACCGGCGTCGGGCGATTCGATTTCGCGCTGGATCTCATCGTAGTTCTGGATGGTCCCCATGACGCCGATGACATCGCCGGTGATCGCGAAGACCGGCAGCTTGTTGGTCAGAAACCAGCCCGGGATGCCCTGCGGATTCATGAACAACTCGACGATCTGAAGCATGGGTTCGCCGGTTTCGATGACCTTCAGGTCGTCCTGGCGGAATTTCTCGGCGAGGCTGCGGGGAAGGAGTTCGAAATCGGTGACGCCCCAGAATTCCTCCTCGCGTTGGTAGCCGTAAAGGCGCAACAGGGCTCGGTTCGCGGCGAGGAGCCGGCCCTCGGTATCCTTGGCAAAGAAGAGGATTCCCGGCAGGTGATCGAACAGCCGGTGGAAATGTCGCTCCGGAGGAATCGCGCGGAGAAAGCGATCGCGCAGTGTCAGGGCGTCTGTCGGGGAATGCGCGGACATCGCGGAAGGTGGTGGAGGTGGATTCTGATTTATGGCCCGGATCTTGCGGTCCGCCGGGCAAATTCAGCTGAAAGGTGATCGAAACGACCGCCGTATCACTGGCAGAAGATCGAATTCGGATTACCGTAGATACCATGAGTGACGCGAGCGACATCGAAAAGACGGAATTCCCTCCGGAGGAACCGGCTCCCGGGGGCAAAGGCAAAGTGGTGGTGATCATCCTGAGCCTGTTACTGATCGCGGCGCTGATCGCGGCGGGTGTTCTGGGCTATTTTTGGAGCGGCGAGCAGAAAAAAGTTCTGGCAGTCGAAACGCAGAACAAGACGCTCACCGAGAAGGTCAGTGATCTGGAACGCGAAAAATCGAGCCTGCAGAGCCAGCTTGCCGACAAGAATGCCGAGCTGCAGCAGGAACGGGCCGATCGGGTCAAGGAGCGCGAGCAACTGACGGCCGAGAAGAACGAGGAGATCCAGGAGGCATACGCCCGCTTCAACGAGATGGTCTACGACAGCCGCAAGACGATGGAATACATCGGCTCGGTCCAGGACAAGCTGAAGGCCGGCAAACGACTGGACGAAGACGAGGCCAAACAGCTTCGCGCCGTCGTCAACGGGCTCGGATTTCTGAAGCAGCAATACAACAAGCCGATCCAGGAATTCCGCGAACTGGAGAGCTATCTCTCCGAGCAACTCGCCGCCCCTCAGATGGTGCCGCCCAAGGAGCGGTATGGATTGCTGAAACGGATCTTCAGCAAGGATTACAAGCAGGATCGCGAGGCCTTCTTCAAGGAACAGGGCCAGCGCGAAGCCTTTGAGCGAGCTCGGACGAAGGTGGTGCAGGCCTACAACAACGCCCAGGCCCAGATGAGGCAACTCTCTCTGGATACGGACGACTTTCTGGACAAGCTCGACGACATCGCGGAATCGAACGAGGCCAGCGCCGCGGATGTGCAGTCGTTTTTCGACAAATCCAAAGAGATTCTCAAGATCCACGACCGGATCATGAGCATCGAGCCTGAGAAGGAATTGCAGGGCGTGCGCCCGTGAAGGCAGAGGCGGCTTCGGCCGCCTTCCATGAAATCGACTGAAGTCGATTCTACCGAAAAAAGGCCGCCCCGATCGGGACGGCCTTTTTTGTAAGCAGATGTGCTCGTGTGGCTGGTGATTGGTCAATCCCAGCCATGGGCGTCGCGCACCTTGACCATCGCGTCCAGAATGGTGTTCCACGTGTCGCCGCTTTCGAGCATGTCGTTGGGGAACATGCAGCCGTCCCAGCAAATGTGTTCGATCCCGCGGGCCGGGGCATCCTTGAGCCAGTAGCCGGCGCACTTCACGATGTCGAGCTTTCCGTTGGGATCGTCGGCGGGGCAGTGGCGGCCGGTCTTGTCGTGGCTGCCGGTGCCGTGAACCGATCCGTCATTCTGGGCGACGTGGAAATCGATCGTCCAGGGACGGAGAGCGTCGGTCATCTTTTCATACGCGGCCCAGAATTCGTCGTCGCTGTAGCCCTCCTGAAGCAGGGCGTGCTCCGGCGCATTGTAACCGAGAAGATAGAGGTAGGTGTGGGCCATGTCGGCCTGGAAACCGACGGTCCCGGGCATCCCGACCGCCTCGAGGAGATCGACCATGTCTTTCCAGCTGTGCATGCCGCCCCAGCAGATTTCGCCTTCGGCGGCGAGCCGTTCGCCGGCATCCTGGGCCACCTTGGCGGCTTCCTTGAAGGTCTCGGCGATCTTGGCGGTGTTGCCGGCGGGATCCTGGCTCCATGTGGACGGACCATCTGCGGAATCGATGCGGATGACGCCATACTCGCGTACGCCGTGCTCGTTGAGGATCTTCGCGATGCGGCAGGCCTTTTCGACGGCGAGGACGAACTTGCCACGCGCTTTGGCGTCGCCCATGGCGGAGTCGCCGACCGTGCCCGGCCAGACAGGCGCCACCAACGAACCGACCTTCAGACCCAGGCCCGCGATCTTGTCGGCCATGGCGCGAATGGCATCGTCGCTGGCATCGGGATCGGTGTGGGGATGGAAGAGGAAGAGATCCACGCCGTCGTATTTCTGACCGTTGACCTCGGCATTGACGGTGAGTTCGAGCATGCGATCCAGGCTGATCGGCGGATGATCGGTTCCATCTTCTTTCCCGACCAGGCCGGGCCACATGGCGTTGTGGAGTTTGGGTTTACTGGGCATTTTTTTCTGAGGATTTTTGAGTAGGTAAACAGTGAGGAAGGGCGGTCGAAACCGGGCGTTCAGAATACATGCCCGACATCGCGAGGCAATGGAAAACTCGGCCGTGTCGGGGCGGGAAAGCTTCCGAAATGAGCCGAGATCTCAGCAGCGGCGGCGCGCCCCTTTCCGGTTCCTGTGATCCCAGACCTTCGCCAGGTAGGCGATGGCGTCGGGAGTTTTGCAGGAAGTTTCTCCGTGATCGACTTCCACTTTTCCGATCCGTTTTGCCGATGCCTCCGCCTTGCGGCGAAGCGCGACCGATCGGCTTCCGATCGCGATCAGGGCGTTGTTCATGGCATGCCTCACCTGGTCGGGTGCTTCCTGAATGTCGGATTCGATCCGAGGCAAGAAATCCGCCAGCCATTCTTCGTCCAGGTCATTGCCTTCGCCACTCAGGGCCGCGAGGAGACACCAGCCGGAGATTGCCACCCGGGGATGCGTCGCTGGATCCGCTTCCAACCAGCGTTCGACGGTGTCGGTGGCGAGATCCCAACCCGAGCGTCCGATGGCGACACCGAGTTCTCCGGCGAGCACCGGCGACGTCACCTCGCCGGCCCATCGATCCACAAGCTCGGGGCTGAGTATGTCGGCATGGACCAGCTTGGTCGCCAGGATCCGAGCGTCGTGGTTTTCCGCCTCCCAGAGCTGGGAAATCAATTCGGCGGAGCGTTCGTTTTTCAGTCGTTTTGTCAGTTTCCCGAGGTTCGCATAGGAAACTCCGAAGCAGGGACCCTCCACGCCGTGACGGGCGTAGAT
>JAGRPB010000212.1 GCA_020439945.1 Verrucomicrobiia bacterium | reverse complement strand
TAAGCTATCTTAACGATTCTCCCCCATGAAGCGTGCCCTCCTCATCGTTCTCGATTCCGTTGGCATTGGCCACGCGCCGGACGCGGCACAATTCCGAGACGAGGGCTCGGACACGGTGGGACACATTCTGGAGAATCGACCCGACACCGAACTCCCCCATCTCGACCGATGCGGACTCGCCGGAGCGAGAGCCTTGGCCGCCGGGCTGGAAACTTCATCCTTCACCGACATCGAACCTCTCTGGGCCTTCGGCGCCATGGCCGAGAAGTCCGTCGGCAAGGACACCACCACCGGCCACTGGGAAATCGCCGGAGCGCCGCTCGATGAGCCTTTCGCTACCTACGAAAAATTCCCGCCCGAAGTCGTTCAGGCCCTCGAAGAAGCCTGCGGTTTTTCTTTCATCGGCAACTACGCTCAGTCCGGCACCGTGATCCTCGAAGAGCTGGGCAAGAAACACATCGCAACCGGTAAACCGATTCTCTACACCAGCGCCGATTCCGTCATGCAGATCGCCGCGCACGAGGACGTGATCCCCATCAACGAACTCTACCAGATCTGCACCTACGCCCGCCACCTCTGCGACAAGCTCCGCATCGGTCGAGTCATCGCGCGGCCATTCATCGGAATGCCGGGCGCCTTCGAACGCACTTCGAATCGACGGGATTTCTCGCTCGTACCGCCGCGCACGATCCTCAACGCACTGAATGAACGCGGCGTTCCCGTCGTGTCGATCGGCAAGATTTCCGACATCTTCGCCGGCTCGGGCATTTCGCTCTCGCATCACACCAAGTCCAACGCCGAAGGGATGTCGACCATCGAGGACGTGTGGATCGATGATGAATTCGAGGAAGACCACCTCGTGTTCGTGAACCTGGTCGATTTCGATATGCTCTACGGTCATCGCCGCGACGTCGCCGGCTACGCGCGAGCCCTGGAAGCATTCGATTCCTGGCTGGGAGATTTTCTCGACAAAATCCGGCGATTCGATCTCGTGATGATCACCGCCGATCACGGGAACGACCCGACCTGGTCCGGCACCGACCACACCCGCGAACAGGTCCCACTCCTCGTCCACGCCCCCGGCCTCAAAGGTTCGCTCGGCAGCCGCGAGAGCTTTTCCGACGTCGCCGCCACCCTCGCCGACTGGTTCGGCCTCGATCCCTGGCCCGTCGGCAGATCGGTCCTGACTGGACAGGGTTGAGTCCGCGATCTAACCCTGTTCGATCATTCATTCTATCTCTTCCGAGTTCCCAAAATGCTACCCATCCTCATCGCCCTGATTGTTTTCTGCACCGATTGCATCGTCGCCTTCTTCGTCTTCAATGCCCTGGTTAGACGCGGAAATCCCATGGCGCTACCGATTGCGGGTTTCATCATCCTCGGCGGCATCGTCAGCGCGGTCTTTATCTGGATGAATGTCCCGGCCGACATCGCGGGCGGTTGATCGCACCTCACTGATCGCTCATCGCTAATCGCCTCCCCATGCACGTTCCATCGCTGATCGAGAAGAAGCGCGAGGGCGACGCGCTCGCTGACGAGGAGATTCGCGCCATCATCGCCGATTTCACTTCCGGTGAACTGCCGGAATACCAGATGTCGGCTCTCGCGATGGCGATCTATTTCCGCGGCATGTCCGCCGAGGAAACGGCATCGCTCACTAGGGCGATGCTCGAATCGGGCGACGTTTTTTCCTGGCCCGAGGGTCATCCTCCGATCGTCGACAAACACAGCACCGGCGGAATTGGCGACAAGGTTTCGTTGGTGCTGGCTCCCTTGCTCGCCTGTGACGAGGTCTGGGTGCCGATGATTTCCGGGCGAGGTCTCGGCATCACTGGGGGCACACTCGACAAGCTGGAGGCGATTCCCGGATTCAACGTCAACGTCAGCCAATCAGACGCGCTCGTTCAGCTTGAGCAAATCGGCGTCGTCATGATGGGTCAGACCGCCGACATCTGCCCGGCCGACAAAAAACTCTACGCGCTGCGCGACGTAACCGGTACGGTGCCGAGCATTCCACTGATCGTAGCGTCGATCATGTCCAAGAAGCTCGCCGAGTCGCTGGATCGACTCGTGCTCGACGTGAAACACGGGTCGGGCGCCTTCATGAAAACCGCGGAGAATGCTCGCGCTCTCGCCGACGCGATGCGCGCGGTCGGCGAATCGATGGGCGTGCGGATCAGCACGGTTTTGAATCCGATGGATGAACCGCTGGGCCGCGCCGTGGGCAACGCGCTCGAAGTCCAGGAAGCGATCGATACGCTGCATGGCGACGGGCCGGGAGATCTCGTGGCGATCACGCTCGATCTGGCGAGCGAAGTAAGCAACACCTCGCGCGAGCAACTTCAACAGTGGCTGAATGATGGCACCGCCTGGAACAAGTTTGTCGCCATGGTCGAGGCTCAGGGGGGCGACGCAACCTGCCTTGACCGCTACGAAGAAGTTCACCGCGCTCCGATCTGCCGAACCATCGAGGCGAGAGAAAACGGCACCGTTTCGCGCGTCGACGCCGCCACCATCGGTCACGCCAGCCTCGAGCTTGGGGCCGGTCGGGCGAAGGCGGACGACACGATCGATTTCGCGGTCGGCTTCAGCGAGATCGTGAAATGCGACGAAACCGTTTCCGAAGGAGATAAGATCGCGGCAATTCACGCCCGCACCGAGGCCGATGCGGAGCGAGCGGAGCGCCAGTTCCGCGAGGGCTTGACGATCGGCTGAAGCCTGCGCAGGCTGGTGGCGCGATGTTTCCCAGAATTCTCGGCCTCTGTCTCGGCGCCGCTCCTCTTTTCGTTTTCACGGCCTGCGAGGAATCGAGCGCACCACCGGTGGTCTTCTCTCCCGAACCGACGGTCGAGGGATTGGTGGAAACGGTTCTGACCAGCGACAGCAATTTCCGGGACGTTCCCTTTGCCAAGCTGATTGAGGTTTCCACCGAGCACAAAGTAGTTCCGGTGGATCCCGCATCGCCGGTGGATGCCGAGATCCTGACAGGAATTCGGCGCGCCATGGCCCAGACCATGGAACACATGAATCGACCCGAAAGCATCACCAACCAGGAACGCCGCATCAACGAGTGCAGCGCCCACTTCGAGGACGCGATCCTGCATTTTGTCAACGCTCAGCCGGGCCTGAAATGCGAGCTACCTCGCAATGCCGAGGGCAACCTGCAGCGCGCCGGCTATCCCGATCTCATGATCACGCACGAAGCGAGTGGTCGGGTCGCCTATCTCGACCCTAAGCTCGTCGAGACCGGTTCACTCGACTCCAGCTTGCGAACCTTTTACTTCACGCCCAAAGCCGAGACGGGAAAGATTCTCCACGATGGTCACCATCTGCTCGTCGGTATCGAGCACGACGGGAACACGGGAAAGTGGCAGTTCCTCCGCTGGCATTTGGTGGACCTGTCAGGATTCAAGGTTCGCCTTAAAGCCGAATTTCAGGCCGACAACCGCGACATTTATCGTCCGGAGTTGATTCTCGAATCCGCGGAGGCACCCTGAGCCGCTTCTTCAGGCTCGAATCTCCCATCTACGGCCTCAAAGCCGCCTTATAGAGTTGACAAAAGGCCCGCCGCCAATTCCCTTGGACGCCACGGATTCCCACCCCCATGAGCCAAAAGAAACTGATCAACGACCCCCTGAAGGTGGCCGACGAACTCGTCGAAGGCCTTGTCGAAGCCTACAACGGCGATTGCGTTCACGTCGGACAGCGTTCACTGGCGCTGAAGAATATTCCCGATAACAAGGTCGCCCTGCTCGTCGGTGGCGGCAGTGGTCACGAGCCGATCTATCATGGCCTGGTCGGCAAGAATCTCGCCGATGGCGCGGCCTGTGGCGACATCTTCGCGGCCCCTCCGCCGGACATCGTGCTCGAAGGCACCCAGGCGGTGAGCAAAGGCAACGGCGTCCTTTATCTTTACGGTAACTACGCCGGCGACGTGATGAACTTCGACATCGGCGCGGAACTCGCCGAGGAAGAGGACATCGAAGTGCGCACCGTTCTCATCTGGGACGACGTCTGCTCGGCGCCACCCACGCAGAAGGAAAATCGTCGCGGCATCGCCGGCCTCGTGCCGATCGTGAAACTGGTTGGTGCGGCCTCTCAGTCCGCGCAGACTCTCGACGAGCTGGAAGCCTTCGCGAAAAAGGCGGTTCTCAACACCCGTTCCGTTGGCGTTTCCATGTCACCCGGCTCGATTCCCGCGACCGGCAAACCGACTTTCGATATCGACGAAGACAAGATTGGTCTCGGCATGGGCATTCACGGGGAACCTGGCGTCGCCGAGATCCCGATGAAGTCGGCCGACGAACTGACGCCCATGATGCTCGATCTCATCTTTGAAGACTTCGAAAAGGACGAGGAAATCGACGCCCTGAAAGAAGGCGACGAGGTCCTCCTGTTCGTGAATTCCCTGGGCTCGACCACGATGATGGAACTGCTCATCGCTCTTCGCAAAGCTCGCGAAGTGCTCAACAGCAAGGGTATCAAAACCTACGACGTGATGGTGGGCCCCCTGGTCACCTGCCAGGAGATGTCCGGCATTTCATTCAGTCTCACCAAGATGGATGATGAACTGAAGAAGGCTTGGGATCTTCCCTGCCAATCCGTCTGCTTCAGCAAGATGGAAGGCCGCTACGGCGGTTGATCTGTCTTTTCCGCATCGCACCCAACCACGATTTTTCCATGGCCAAAGAATCCCTCTCCCCGAACGAATGCCGCGACATGCTCCTCGCCGCGGCCGACAAAATCATCGAAGCCGAACCCATCCTGACGGACGCCGACCGCGCGCTCGGCGACGGAGATCACGGCATCGGCATGCAACGCGGCATGACTGCGGTGAAAGGAAAACTCGAGGGCCAGGACTTCGATTCCATCGACAAGCCTTTCACCACGATGGGCATGGCGATGATGTCGAGCATGGGCGGCGCTTCGGGAGCCGTTTTCGGCACCCTGTTTCGCGCGGGCGGCAAGGCTTTGGCGGGAGCCGAGTCTTTCGGTGCCGCGCAGTTGGCCGATTTTCTCTCCGCCGCCTCCGAGGGCGTTCAAACTCGCGGTGGCGCGAAGCCCGGTGACAAGACCATGGTGGATGCGCTGGTTCCCGCCGCGGAAAAAGCCGAAGAGATGAAGGGCGGCTCGCTGCCCGATGCGATGGCCGCTGTCGCTTCAGCCGCCGAAGCGGGCAAAGACGCCAGCAAGGACATGATCGCCACCATGGGACGCGCCAAGACACTCGGTGAGCGCTCGATCGGGCATCCCGATGCGGGCGCGGTGAGTGTTTCGATCATCTTCGCCACCATGAGCGATTTCGTGGCGAGTTGATCGTCCAAAGAATCTTGTTTCTCTACACTCAGTCCTGTTCCTATTCTTTCCCATCCATGAAGGGAATAGGAACAAGAGAGACCCTATCGGATCCTTGAGCGCGGTCAGCGACCGCACCTGCAAGGAAATGATGGCGTGTAGGCGCGGTCGCTGACCGCGCTCGTTTTCGTCAGGGCTCAGCCGGTTTCTGGCCGCCGTAGATGAACCACAGGTTCCGGATGTAAATCAGCCAACCGGTCGATTGCCCGAGGAAACCGACGATCTCCACGCGCCAGATGAAATAGGTCATCAGCATCGATGACCCGATCAGGCTGAGCCACCAGAACGCGGGCGGCACCACGGCAGATTTCACTTTCTCGCTGGCCCACCACTGGACCAGCATTCTGCCCATGAACAACGCCTGGCCGACAAATCCGAGCGCCACCCAAAGGATGCCCGTCACGCTGGTGATGTTCATCACTTTGAAAAATGGCCGCCAGCCTCCCATGTCCGGCTGCCGCGTTTTCACCTCGCGGATGAACTCGTCAGGAGTAAAAACGTGACTCGAGATCCCCTTTTTCTCGTCCCCCTCAAATTCGACCGTCAACTTGCCAGGCTCCCTTTCCTCGATTTCGAGATAGACAAGGCGATCCGAGAGCTTGAAAGGCGGCAGCAGGGATTCTCCGGGAGCGGGTGCCACACCGACATGGAAAAGCCCCCACCAGATCAATGGCGGAAGCAGGACCACTGCGGCGATGACCGCCACCAAGGTTCTTCGGCGATAAGGCATCGCCATTCATCGGGCAGAACGCCCCAATCGGCAAGTATCGCCTGATGGTCAGGAAGTCGGCGCTTCCTCGATGGGTGGGGCCTGCGTTTCCGGGGTCACGGATCGCGCCGGAGGTGGCGTCGCCCCATTCCCACTGCCCGGCTTGCGCGCCGCGTGAATCCGCTTGGCGAAGTTGATCTTATTCGCCGCGTTGAAAGCCGCCACCTTGTAGCACTCGGCGAGGGTGGGGAAATTGAAGACCGTGTCCATGAAGTAATCGAGTCCGCCTCCGAGACCGATCACTGCCTGGCCCACGTGAACCAGTTCGGTGGCCCCGGTCCCGATGCAATGGGTGCCCAGCAGGCGTCCATTGTCTCGATGGAAGATCATCTTGAAGAAGCCGGAATCGTCTCCCACGATCTGGCCGCGGGAAATCTCACGATAACGGGCGATGCCAGTCTCGTAAGGCACGCGTTTTTCCGTCAGCGACTCCTCCGTTTCGCCCACCATGGAGATTTCCGGGATCGAGTAGATCCCGATCGGAAAATGCTTCGCCATCGGCTTGGCTTCCGCACCGAACATGTGGCAGGCCGCCAGTCGTCCCTGCTCGCTCGAGGTCGCCGCCAGCGCCGGATACCCGATCACGTCGCCCGCCGCGTAGACGTTCTCCGTCTTGGTCTGGAAATGATCGTTCACCGACAGGCGTCCACGATCGTCCGCTTCCAGTCCCGCGGCGCCCAGGTTCAGTTTGTCGGTGGCGCCGGTTCGTCCGACCGAGAAAAGGATCACGTCGGCAACAATGTGTTTGCCCGATTCCAGTTCTATCAGCCCTTCCCGACGCTGTCCGTCGTCGACGATTTCGATATTCTTCACCCCGTCTCCGCAGCGGAACACCACATCCTGCTTCCGCATCTGGTGAATCAGTTCGTCAACGATCTCGTGATCCAGAAACTCGAGCGGACGCGGCCGCTGATCGATGATCGTCACCGACACGCCGAGCGCGGCGAACATGGAGGCATACTCGATCCCGATCACCCCCGCGCCGACCACCGCGATCTTGCGAGGCATGTTGTTCAGGTCGAGCACCTGGTCCGACGTGATCACCACTTCGCCATCGGCGACCGCCCCTCGCGGATCGGCCGGGCGCGTGCCGACTGAAATCAGGATATTCTCCGCGGTGACTTCCCGATGCCCCTCGATCCCGGTCACTTCAACCGTGTGCGCGTCGATGAAAGCG
The DNA here is from genome assembly GCA_020439945.1 of Verrucomicrobiia bacterium. Lineage (GTDB taxonomy): Bacteria > Verrucomicrobiota > Verrucomicrobiia > Verrucomicrobiales > DEV007 > JAEUHH01. Next base: position 959 of record JAGRPB010000212.1, on the reverse strand, counting down.
CCTTTTCCCCGGATCACCTCCACGTCGTTTCGCGCCAGCGCATCCTGAACCACTTCGGTTTCCCGCTGGATCACTTGATCCACATGCGCCAGCAACTGCTCCATCTTGGGGCGCTGTGGCGCCCGGTAGTTCGCCCCCTGATCAAAACCGGGACGCGAATAGAATCGCCGCACCGCTTCGCGAAACGTCTTTGAAGGTATCGTGCCAGTCTCGATGCAGACGCCGCCGATGCAGCGCTGTTTTTCGACAACGGCGACGCGCTTACCCAGCTTCGCCGCCTGGATGGCAGCGCGCTGGCCGGCTGGTCCGCTCCCCAGGCAGACCAGGTCAAAATCGTATTGGGAACTCATGAGCGGTTGAACGACATCAACATGAAGCAAGCATCCCGCCATCCCACCTCTTAAATGCAACGATTCTGAAACGGGCCGATTCGCCCGTCTCGACCGCATTTGCGATTCCCCTCTCCTGCCGCTAACTTCCGGCTTCCTTTCCCCGACCATGCTTCACTGGTTTCAGAACGACCGATTCCCCCTTTACCTCGCGCCCATGGCGGGCGTGACGGACCTCGTGTTTCGTCGTATCTGCAAGGAGCTCGGTGCCGATGTCATGGTGACCGAATTCGTGTCGGCCGAAGGCATCATGCAGGCCGATCACCGCACTCGCCGTTACACCGAGTTCGACGACGAACAACGACCGGTCGGGGTGCAGCTTTTCGGCGCCGACGGCCCCCGCATGGCCGAGGCCGCCAACAAAATCATCGACTGGAAGGCGCCCGATTTCGTCGACATCAATTTCGGCTGCCCGGTAAAGAAGGTGGTCTCCAAGAATGGCGGCTCCAACCTGCTCCGCGATTGCCCCACTCTTACCGACGTCGCCTCGTCCATCGTGAAAGGCGTCGGTCATCGCGTGCCCGTCACCGCCAAGATCCGCATCGGCTGGGACGCCAGTTCAGTCAATGC
>JAGRPB010000211.1 GCA_020439945.1 Verrucomicrobiia bacterium | reverse complement strand
GCTTTCCGACTTCTACGCGGAAGGCTGCGCCGTCGGCGACATCAACGGAGACGGTAAGGCCGACATCGCCTACGGACCGTTCTGGTTTGCCGGACCCGATTTTGAGAAACCGAATCGCTTCACCGACGGCGAAGCCTTCGTCGCGGAAAAGGGGTACTCGGACAATTTTTTCAGCTACATCGTCGACGCCACCAAGGACGGCGCGAACGACATCCTCGTCTACGGATTCCCCGGGAAGGAAGCGCGGCTCTACGTGAATCCCGGCAAGGGCAAGCAGCTCGGCGAGAACTGGGCCATGCTCATTGTGGCCAACGAGATCAGCAACGAATCGCCAACCTTCGCCGATATCATTCCCGGCGGACTCCCCGAAATGGTGGCCACCAACGAGACTCGATACGGCTACTACCAGGCTGGCGAGGATGCCACCCAGCCTTGGACCTTCCACGCCATTTCCAAGGGGAAGGAAGCCGGAGGCCGATTCGAACACGGCATGGGCGTCGGCGATGTCAATGGCGATGGACGCATGGACATCATCCAGCGCCAGTATTGGTACGAGCAACCTGCAGAAGTTAAAGAAGGGACGCTCTGGCAGAAACACGGTTGGGCGCCAATGGCATCAGCGGGCGGCGCGCAGATTCTTGTCGATGACGTGGATGGCGATGGCGATAACGACATCATTTCCTCACTCAAGGCCCACGGCTACGGTCTCGCGTGGTTCGAGCAGGTCGAGCCCGGTAAATTCGCGCGCCACGACATCATGGGCGAAAGCTCGACCGACAGCCCCTACGGCGTCTGTTTTTCACAACTGCACGCCCTGGCCCTGGCCGACGTCGACGGCGATGGACGCAATGATTTCGTCACCGGCAAACGCTACCTCGCTCACCAGGGCCACGATCCCGGGGGACTCATGGATCCCGTGCTCTACTGGTTTCGCAACACGAAGACCAAGGACGGTGGGATCGAGTTCGTACCCCACTTCGTCGACAACGATTCCGGCGTCGGCGTGGAAGTGACGGTGGCCGATCTCAACGGTGACGGGAAGCCGGACATCGTCAGCGGCAACAAGAAGGGACTCGCCATCCACGTTCAGGCAGCGGGGGCGAAACATACCGCCGTCCCGAAATGGAATGCCGGTCAACACCTCCCGCAGGACCAGTACGGGTTCGATCTCTCGCCGGAGGAAGCCCGCGAGCGCGCCACCGCGCCTCCCGGTTTTTCCATCGACTTGATCGCCTCAGAGCCGGATCTGGTCCAGCCCATCGCGATGTGTTTCGATGCGCGCGGCCGGATCTGGGTCATCGAAGGAAACACCTATCCGGTACGGAGAGAGGGAGGTTGGAACGAGGGAGCGGACCGTATCCTCATCTTCGAGGACACGGATGCCGACGGCAGCTTCGAGACCCGCAAGGTTTTCGCCGAGAACATCAACCTCGCCAGCGGGCTCGAAGTCGGCTTCGGCGGAGTCTATGTCGGCGCGGCACCCTATCTCCTTTTCTTTCCGGACAAGGACCAGGACGATCTTCCTGACAGTGATCCGGAAATCCTCCTCGACGGCTGGGCGTGGCAGGATACCCACGAAACCCTGAACGCGTTCACCTGGGGTCCCGACGGTTGGCTCTACGGATGTCACGGGGTCTTCACCCACTCGAATGTCGGCAAGCCCGGAACGCCCGACGAAGAGCGGCAGCCGATCAACGCGGGCCTGTGGCGCTTTCACCCAGTCTCGAAAAAGTTCGAAGTCTACGCACACGGGACCAGCAACCCGTGGGGAGTCGACTTCAATGAATACGGCGACTTGTTCGTCAGCGCCTGCGTCATCCCGCATTTCTATCATCTCAGTGACGGTGGACGCTATTTCCGGCAGGCCGGTCAGCACTTCAATCCCTACACCTTCGACGATATCAAGACGATCGCGGATCACAGTCACTACACTGGCGACATGCGGATCCTGTGGGCCGAACGACGAGGCGACAATCCCAACGACACGGACGAAGCCAAGAACTTCACCAACAACGTTGGCGGCGGCCACGCCCATTGCGGCCTCCTCTACTACGACGCGCCCGAGTTCCCCGCCCCGTTCCGACGCCAGATGTATTTCCACAACCTGCACGGTCACCGCATGGTGAGCGAGACGCTCGTCGGCGACGGGTCCGGATACGTCGCCCAGCACCTTCCCGACTTCATCCTTTCCAACAACCACGAGACCATCGGGGTCGGGGTGATGCAGGGACCCGACGGGGCCATCTACTACTCCGACTGGGCCGACAAACAGACCTGCCACCATCGCGATGTCGAGATCTGGGACCGCACCAACGGACGCATCCTCCGAGTTCGCCATGGAGAAGTGAAGAGCACCGTGACCAAGCTGCCGGAAATGAGCGACGTGGAACTGGTGAGCGAACTCGGAAACGAAAACTCCTTCCACGCCCGACAAGCCCAACGCCTGCTGCAGGAACGAAAAACTGCCGGGTCGCTCGATACCGAGGCCACCGACAAGGCGCTGGTCGCCTTTGAAAAAGAGCACGCCGCCGATCCTCCCCTGATGCTTCGCGCCCTCTGGACCCGTTTTGTAACAGATCAACTTTCGCCAGAGCTGATCGCCACACGACTCGACGATCCCTCCGAACACGTTCGCGGCTGGGCCGTCCAATTGCTCGGCGCTGACAAGGAAGCGATTCCCGGCGACGCGCTGACCCAGTTGGAAAAAATGGCGACGGAGGATTTCTCTCTGGTCGTCCGTCGCTACCTCGCCTCGAAACTCCAGCGTCTTCCGCTGGAACAGCGCTGGAAAATCGCGGAGGGACTGATCTCCCATCCTCGCAGCCTTCACGATCGCAACATACCCCTGCTCTGTTGGTATGGCATCGAACCGCTGGTCGAAGCCGATCCGATGCGGGCGCTGTCGCTCGCCAATCGTTCCGTGTTTCCGGAATTGAAGGAATTCATCACCCGCCGCGCCACCATGACACCGGGCGGACGCTCCGCCCTGATGACTTCGCTCTCGCAGGCAAAGAAACCCGAGATCTTTCTGGCCACCGGAAACCAGCTCCTCGAATCCCTCGCGAATTTGCCGCCCGTCGATCGGCCCGACGGCTGGGATTCCGCCCGGCAGAACGGCGAAGCTCTCGCGAAAAACAATCCCGCCATCACTGATGTGCTATTCCGGCTCGGCGCCCGATTCGGAGACGCGTCCGCTTTCCCTCACTGGCGCGACATCGCCACGGATGCGAAAGCAGGCCTGGTCGACCGCGCGACCGCACTCGATCTGTTGGCCATCGGAAACGATCCCGAACTCGGGGCCATCGCCCGCGATGCGCTCGGCACTCCCGGTCTCCAGAAAGCCGCGGTGGGCGCCTTGAAAAAATATCCCGGCCCCGAGACCGCCAAGGCTCTCGTCGATCAACTTGGAAAATTTCCCCTCAAGCTAAGAAATGAAGCCATCAACCTGCTCGCGACGCGTCCGGAAATGGCCTTGGCGATGTTGAAAGCTGTCGACGCCGGCGAGCTCGAATCCTCGCTGGTGTCGCCCGTGATGCTGGCTCAGTTCGAGCGTTTCAAGAACGACGAGATTGACCGCATCATCGAAAACCATTGGACTCGGGGCACCGGCGGAATCGATCTCGCCCAACTCTCCCAGACCATCGAATCCTGGAAGAAGAAGCTCGATCCGAAGGTGATGGCGAAGGCCGACGCCTCGCGCGGTCGCCAGACGTTCACCGTCACCTGCGGCACCTGCCACCAGCTTTTCGGGGAAGGGATCGCCCTGGGACCCGATCTCACCGGATCGAATCGCGCCGATCTCGCCTACTTACTCGAAAACGTCCTCGCCCCGAGCGCGGTGGTCGGAAAGGACTACCTACTCAACGTGCTCACCCTGAAGGACGGCTCCACCGTCAGCGGGATCATTCGCGAGGAAACGCCCGAGTTCGTGAAAGTCGCGATGCCGGGCGGTTCCACCACCGACGTGAAGCTGACCGATGTCGCCGAGCGCCAGCAGCTTCCCCAGTCCTTGATGGTGCCGGGCCTGTTCGACGCGCTTCCACTCGACCAGGTCGCCGACCTGGTGAAGTATCTCGCCAGCCCCACGCAGGTGCCGCTCCCCGGCGACAAGGCGGCGACTCCGGAGGTCGACAGTTCGGTGCCTCCGCCCGCCAAGGGCATCACCCGGATCGAGGGAGAATCGCTGGTGCCGAAATCGAAACCCACCGGTGGAAATATCAAGGCCCAACCGATGTCGAATTTTGGTCCGGGCTGGTCGGGCAACAAGCATCTCTGGTGGACCGGCGGCCAACCCGGCGACGTCCTGACACTCCGAATGGACGGGATCGCCCCCGGCACCCACGACGTGACACTCTACACCACCACCGCAAGGGATTACGGAACCATCAAGGTCTCCATCAATGGCCAACTCCGCGAAAGCGATCTCTATACCGAGGCGGTTTTGCCAGGTGAACCGTTGCAATTCGACAACATCAACGTCAGCCCCACCGAACCTCTCCAGATCGACATTTACATCACCGGAAAAAACCCCTCCGCCGTTCCGGCCTACATGGTCGGGATCGACCGGGTCGAGGTCTCACCGGTCAAATGACCGGCCCACGATCCACATTCTTTTCGGCTCGTGAACGGAAAAACTCGACAGGCCCCCGTGCCATCCGCTACCACGGACGGCCATGGGTAAAACCTCCTCCTCATACATCCTGCGCGCCATGGAGCCGGCCGACTGGCCGGAGGTGTCGGACCTGATCTACCTGTCCACCAACACCTGGTACGAGATCAATCGCGGTCACCCGATCTTCTCCGGCGGCCCGCAGGTCTGCGAGCTTTTCTGCCGCGTCTACCATCAGCTGGAACCCGGCTGCGGAATCGTGGCTCAGCATCGAAAGACAGGCCGGATCGCGGGTTCGTGTTTCTTCCATCCCCGCGAAACCCACGTCTCGCTGGGCATCATGAACGTGCACCCGAATCATTTCGGCGAAGGCATCGCCAGCGCGCTGTTGAAGACGATCATGGATTTTGCCAAGCGATATCAGCTACCCCTTCGGCTGGTCTCCAGCGCACTCAATCTCGACTCCTTTTCCCTCTATACTCGCCACGGCTTCGTCCCCTACGCCCTCTACCAGGATCTCGCCATCGAGGTTCCCCGATCCGGACTGAACCTGAAAAAACTCGGCCTGTCCACCAAGCGCGTCCGCGAGGCGGATCTCGAAGATATCTCGGCCATCGGCGCGCTGGAATTCGAAGTGAGCGGCATCTCCCGGGAGCGGGATTACTGCTACTTCATCGAGAACGACGACGGCATCTGGAAGACACTGGTGATCGACAGCCAAACGAAGGGCGAAATCGACGGATTTCTGGTCTCGGTCAACGATCCGGCGGCGCGCCTGATCGGGCCCGGCGTTTCCCGCGATCCGGATACCGCGTTCGAATTGGTCGTGGCCCATCTCGATCGTTTTCATGGCCAAACTCCGGTGGTCCTGGCGCCTTCCGATCAACCGGAGCTGATCACCCAACTCTACCAACTGGGCGCCCGCAACTGCGAACTCCATGTCGCCCAGATCCTGGGAGAAAAGCAACCCATCAACGGTATCGTCATGCCGACCTTCATGCCCGAGAGCGGCTGAAAGACGGAGAACGTCCGACGTCAGTCGCCCGCGCCGAGATTCTCGAACGAGGCTACCAGATCCATTCCCATCAGGACGTAGTCGTGGGGATTGCCCCGCATGTCCTGGATGTAGTCGGGCACGCGAACCAATTCCCGAAAGCCGACCGCCACCATCGATTCGATCGCCGAGACTCGTTCGCCGTTGATTTCGGATTCCAGCTTGGTCAGTCCACAATGCTGTGCCACCTCGACGATTTCTTCGAGAAGCACATCGATCAGGCCCAGACCACGATATTGCGGGTGGGTGAGGAAATACACTTTGCCGATGTGGCGTTTCCATCCGCCGAGCCGTTGGTGCAAGATGCCCGTCGCCACCAATCGACCGTCGATGAACGCCACCAGCGGCAGGTGTTCGCCGAATTCCGGATCGCTCATCCACTCGCGAAACAAGCTCCCATCTTTGATCCGGTTCTTGATATAAAGTTGTTCTCGATCCGGAATGACGGAATGGAACTCGCGGAAAGCGTTTTCATCTCCCATTTCCATGGGACGCAGTGAGCAGGGCGCGCCATCGTTGAGGGTGGTGCGGAAGGGGAATTTCTCCAGAGCGATCTCGATCATACTCCCCTGATCGAGCAGTTCATGTGCCATCCATATCTCCCTCAATCGTCGTAAATTGCGGAAATTTTCGCACCGATTTTCGCCATTCGGGATCGGTACCTATATTGCCTCGACAAATTCATCCACGAAAACGTCACTTTGCCCGATCCGACCAACGGCGCGAAATTTCGCCACGGTCACCTTTCATCCCCCATGAAACCTGTCTTTTCCTGGTCAGATACCCGCAACGAGTACCGGCGAATCCTCGGCTATTTCGAGTTCCATTCCGGCTACGCCCTGCTCAAGTTTCTGGGCTGTCTGCTGTTGGCGGTTGTCATCGCGTTCGTCCCCTCCTACACCGGCCTTCCCGAGCCCGCGAAATGGACGCTCGCCATCGTTCTCTTCGCCGGTTTGCTCTGGATGACGGAAGCGATCCCCGCTTTCGCCATTGCGCTGCTCGCGATCGGTCTGCAGATCGTCCTCCTGGGGAAACCCGGAGGCGTACTCGTGCCGGAGGGCGATACGAAGGCATGGCAGCGCTTTGTCGACCCGTGGGCAAGCCCCTCGATGTGGCTCTTTTTCGGGGGATTCATTCTCGCCCGCGCCACGTCCCGGACGGGCTTGGACCTCTCCCTCGCCGGCCGCCTGCTCAAACTCGCGGGTTCCCGTCCCGAGCGCGTTCTCCTGTTCGCCATGGGCACCGCGTTCGTATTCTCGATGTTTCTCTCCAACACCGCGACGGCGGCAATGATGCTCGCCATCCTCGCCCCGATGATCGCCAGCACGCCGTCCGCTTCGGCGGCTCGCGCCCTGACTGTTGGCGTCGCCTTCGCCGCCAACCTCGGCGGCATGGGCACCATCATCGGCACTCCGCCCAATGCCATCGCCTCAGGTCTGCTACGCGAAGCCTATCCCATCGATTTCCTGCGCTGGATGGTCCTCGGCCTCCCTCCGGCGCTGGTATTGGTCATCTCTCTGTGGGGGATACTCTCACTCAAGGTGAAGAATGCCAGCTTCGACCATCTCTCTCCAGCTCCCGAATCCGAACCCCATGCGACCGACGACGAGGTCATCGCCCGATGGCAACGCTGGGTGGTCCTGGCCGTCTTTGCCTTCACCATTGGGCTCTGGCTCAGTGGCAGTTGGCACGGCATTCCCACGGCCGTGGTCTCCTTCATCCCGATCGTGGTCTTTTCCATCACCGGCGTTATCCGACCGCAGGACATCCGCACCCTCGACTGGGACATTCTCATCCTCCTCGCCGGAGGACTCTCGCTCGGGGTGGGCGTTTCCGAAAGCGGCCTCGCTGACTGGATAGCCGGACGTCTCGGCGCGCTCGACCTGAGTCCTTGGGTTCTGGCGATGGCGTTCGGATTTCTCACGCTCTTCCTGTCCAACTTCATGAGCAACACCGCCGCGGCCAACATCCTCATCCCGGTAGGGCTCGCCGCGGGGCTCGAAGCCGGAGGTGGCGCGGAAGCGGCTGCCTTCGCCGTACCCATGGCCCTGAGCGCCTCGGCCGCCATGTGCCTGCCTATCTCCACGCCTCCGAATGCGATCGCCTACGCCTCCGGGCGCGTCCGTACCCTCGACTTCCTTTTGCCCGGAACCATCATCGGCCTGCTCGCCTGCCCCCTGGCCGTTCTCTGGAGTCGCTGGGTGCTCGGTTGGATGAGTGGGCAAGGCCCGTAGGGGAATTCCCGCCCTCGCCCGGTCTGGTAGTTTCCCTCCGACGGTAAGTCAGGCGGCTTTGGCGAGTTGCTCCTCCATGATCCGGAGCAGTTTCTCAAACTGAATCGGTTTGGCCACCATCAGCCCGTCTCCACTCGATACCACGGCGTCGGGACCGGTCTCCTCATTCGAGACCAGAGCCGTGACGATGAGGATCGGCACTTGGTTGAGGAGAGGATCGGAGCGAAACCGCGCGCTGACGTCACCACCGTCGAGATCGGGCATCACGATGTCCAACAGGACAAGGTCGGGTCGAAAGGATCGCGCGGTATCGATCGCATTCAGGGCGTTGTTCTCGACAGCGACCTCATAATCACCGGTTTCTTCCAAGTTGATTTTCATCGCCTGGGTCAGGGGAATGTCATCATCAATGATCAGGATACGTTTCTTTTTCATGGTGTTTTCTGGGTTCTACTGGTTCGCGGTTCCTCCGGCGGAGGCCGATGCCACTCGGGA
>JAGRPB010000210.1 GCA_020439945.1 Verrucomicrobiia bacterium | reverse complement strand
TTCAGCCTCATCACTCGAGCCCCTTTTGGCGGATTTCCTCTCGACCTGACAGGGTGCGATCAACGACCAAACCCTGTTGAGTCGCCAGCCACTTTACCCGTTCGGTCGAGCGCCCACTTCCTTTTCGCTTGAATTTGGTCTCACCTTTTCGCATAAGCCTGTGCATGGTCCGAAATGTTTCGGAAATAACTACCTGTTACCCCGGAAACCTCTGACGATGTCTACCAAGCAAGATCGAGTGAAGTATGCCAACTGCATGACCTTCATTCGCTATAGACTTGAAGTCATTGAGCGGCTCATTGAGAAAAAGGTCACGACGGGATACGAAATTCCAGATCTCGAATCCGCATGTTTGCAGTTTAGGAAGATTTTCGAGCTGATTGCCATGGCATCACTCTGCGCCAATCGTGAAAGATGCGAGGAAGTGAAGGGGCGCTTCGACAAACTTTGGAATGCAGCCGAGATCATCAAGTTTGTTGAGCGCCTCAATCCGCATTTTTACCCAATTCCGATCAACAGGCAGCTCAACTCTGATCCGGCGACCGGTGGAACGATTTCTATTCTGGAGAGTGGATTCCTCACCCGCGACGAACTGGTAGAGGCACACGGGCGTTGTGGCGATTTATTGCACGCCGACAACCCATATCGTGAAATGGAGCTCGCTGCCGACGAATGGCGAGATCGCTTCATTGATTGGTTCCAGAAGACGATGAGTCTATTGAAGCTGCATACGATACAACTGATCGACGAAGACGTTCAATGGTGGGTTGCAATGCGCTTCGGCACGAACCAGCCAGTCCAAGTGGCAGAAATGATGAAGACTAACAAGGCGCTAGACACCAAAACCTGACCAGTTCCGAGCCGAAATCCACATGACAACTCAGACCTTCAACTTGAATTCAATGCTCGCCCTCCGGTCAGGTCTGGGTCAGCTTTAACGTTGTGCCGTGAAAAACAGAATGAAACGAGTCGTAGCAGTTTTCGTCGCATTCTCTATCGCGGGAGCCTCGGTCCTATTGCTACGGAACAATCTCAGAATTTCGCCCGGTTTCGCCGGTGATGGTGGCCCTGATTTCCTCTGGCTCTTCCAAACGGTCGCGCTGGCGGTGGTTTCACTCCTCTCGGGACTCGGTGGAGCAGTGATGCTCTGGAGGCTTGTGTTCCTCAATAACCAGTCACGGGATCCCTCGCTGGATTCCGATAGCAAGAGCAGAGACTAACAAGGGCACAACAAGCCGGCCTTGGACGTTGATGTGTGAAAGTCTTCTTGCAGCCGCGTTTCTGTACGCGATCCTGTCCGTATGAAGGCAATTTCATACACAGCCGCTCGGGAAACTCTCGCTGCAACGATGCAGGCGGTTTGCGACGACAGAGAGCCGGTCATCATCACCCGGAAACGTGATCAGGCGGTGGTGATGATTTCACTGGAGGACTTTGAATCGATGCAGGAGACGGCCTATTTGCGTCGATCGCCGGCGAATGCGGAAAGACTGGATGCGGCAATCGCCCAACTCGAATCCGGTCAGGGGCAGGAGAGAGAGCTTCCAGGGGCGGAATGAAGTTACGACTGATTTTTGCGGATCAGGGGTGGGAAGACGTCTGCCATTGGATGGCGACGGATCGCAAGATCCTGAAGCGCTTGGTTCGCTTGATAGACGAGTGCCGAACGACGCCTTTCGAGGGGATCGGCAAACCGGAACCCTTGCGGGAAAATTTGTCCGGTTACTGGTCGCGGAGAATCACTGACGAGCATCGGCTCGTTTACAAGGTGTCGGGAGACAAGCTGTGGATTGCCCAAGCCCGCTACCACTACACCAAGTCGCGGTGAATCGTCCGCGTCAGGCTAGCCTTAAAGAGTAAGTGGAATCGCGAAACCTTCCCTTTTTCTTGTCATCCCGAGCGAGCTTGCGAGTCGAGGGACCTCTCAAGTTACCCTCAGCTACGCTCCCCGCTTGGACGCGTCGAGAAACTGGCGTTTGCTCAAGGTAGCTTGGGAGGTCCTTCGACTTCACCGCTCCGCGGTTTCGCTCAGGATGACAAGAAGAGGGTGCGCGTAGTGTTGAACGAGGGCACGGATGTGGAATTTTGACCCCGGTTCACCGGGTCGGCGCGCCAATTCCCGATTTCGGAATCGGGAATTCTGGTCCAGACTCCGGGGTCATGGCTTCCCCCTTCATTCACGATCATTTTCTGCTTCAATCCGAGGCGGCGCGTCGGCTCTACCATGCTTTTGCCGCACCACAGCCGATCCTCGATTATCACAATCACCTGCCGCCGGCGGACATCGCCAGCAACCGGCAGTTCGCCAATCTCTACGAGATCTGGCTGGAGGGCGATCATTACAAGTGGCGCGCCATGCGCTGCAATGGCACGCCGGAATCGCTCTGCACGGGCGATGCGGATCCCTACGAAAAATTCCTCGCCTTCGCCCGCACGGTGCCGCACACGCTGCGGAATCCGCTCTACCATTGGACGCACCTGGAGCTGAAGCGCTATTTCGGCATCGATACGCTGCTGAATGAGTCAACCGCCCCGGCAATCTGGGAAGAGGCCAACGCGAAGCTCCAGCAGCCGGAGTTTTCGGCCCGCGGGACGCTGACGATGTTCGACGTGCGCGCGCTCTGCACGACGGATGATCCGACTGACGGTCTCGCGCATCACCAGGCCATCGCCCAGTCCGATTGCGCTGCCAAGGTTTATCCGACTTTTCGTCCCGACAAGGCGCTGAATGTCGATCAGCCCGAGGCCTTCAATGCCTGGGTTGATCGACTCGCCGAAGTCTCCGACATACACATTTCGAACCTGAGTTCGCTCAAGGACGCGTTGCGAAAACGGCACGATTTCTTTCACGAAGTTGGCGGACGGCTTTCCGATCATGGTCTGGAACGCTGTCCGGCCGTGTTTCCAACCGGTGCCGCGGCGTCGGACATTTTCGATCACGCGCGCTCGGGCAAGGCGGCTTCGCCGGAAGAACGCGAGGCCTTCGCGGGTCACCTGATGCTGTTTTTCGGCCAGCTCGACGCCGAGAAAGGCTGGACAAAACAGCTGCATGTCGGCGCGATGCGAAACAACAACCGCCGCCTTTTCCAGCAGATCGGCGCGGACATCGGCTGCGATTCCATCGGCGATTATCCGCAGGCGAAAGCGATGTCTGCCTACCTCGGTCAGCTCGATCTCGACGGCATCCTGCCGAAAACCGTCATCTACAACAACAACCCGAACGACAATTTCATCTTCGCCACCATGATCGGGAATTTCCAGGATGGCGAGATTCCCGGCAAGGTGCAGTTCGGTAGCGGCTGGTGGTTCCTCGATCAGAAGGAGGGCATGGAGTGGCAGATGAACGCCCTGTCCAACTGCGGACTGCTCTCGCGATTTGTCGGCATGTTGACGGATTCGCGCTCGTTCATGTCGTTCCCGCGCCACGAGTATTTCCGTCGCACGCTCTGCAACCTGGTCGGTCGGGATGTGGAAGACGGACTCGTCCCTGACGACGATGCTCTGCTCGGGCCGATGATCGAGAACATCTGCTTCGGCAACGCCCGCGATTTTCTCGGACTGGAACTGTAAAAAATGGACGGCGGACCTCCGTGTCCGCCCAAGCTGAAAACCCGCCACTCATGTCCCAGGAAAAGAAAGCCATCATCGTCATCGCCGTCTGCCTCGCCGTCATCGGAGTCGGTGCGTGGTGGCTGCGCGACAAGGAAGCCCCTGCCGTGGTCACCCAGCAACGTCTCAATGCGCTCCAAGTCAGCATCGAGGCGTGGGCCGCCGCCCACGACGGGAAAGCACCGGAGTCACTCGATGAGCTGGGTCTGCCCGAGGAGGCGATCAGCGATCACAAGGGCGCGCGATTCGATTACATCACCAGCGATGATGGCACGGTGAAAATCATCAGCTACGGCGCCGATGGCAAACCCGGTGGTCATGCGTTTCACGCCGACACCGAGGTCAGCTTTCAACTGCCGCAAAACTGAAGCGGCTCGTCAATGGGGCGACGTGACGGTAGCCGCGCTCGCCAGAGCGTGGATCGAGAGGCCGACCACCCTCTGGCGAAGGCGGCTACGTGGATTCCTGCTTGGCTCTAGATCCCCATTCGAGAGAGCACATGCGCCACCCGTCCGAGCGCGGCGGCAGTGGTGGGAAAGGATGCCTCGAGACGTAGAAGGCCTTCCTCGATCTGATCCGAAAAGCTCTGACCTTCGGCTTCGTCAGCCGCGCGACGAACAATGGCTTCGACTTCGCTGGTGTCTTCGGGTGTTTCCGGAGACCGAACCTCGGCTTCGATTTCGGCGAGTTGGGCGAGGAGTTCCGCCTTCTCTGTTTCGTCGAGATGAGGTTGGTTCCGGATTTGTTCTGACAGCTTTTCGATCGAGTCGCGCATGGCGGTATCTTTCACGAAAGCAGGGCGCAGGACAAGCGCTTCCGGCGGGAAAAAGGGAGGGGCACCCCCCCTGGCGCCCTTTGATCAGCCACGGCGACTCGTTTGCCACCTCTCCTTCCAGAATCACTGGCGAAACAGCAGCTGATAGCCGATCCAGAAGATCCCGAAGTCGACAATCATGTGGCTGAACCAGGCACCCCAGAGCGTGCGATGACGTTGATAGAGCCAACTCCAGAAAGCCCCGCCAATGCCCACACAAACGCCGAGAAAAATGGCGAACCCGAGCGGGAAAAACTGGCTCGTGATGACGATGTGGTGGGACATGAATCCGGCCGCGGCGAGTCCGTAGGCCCACGGCCGGGAAACGAGATGGCGCAGATTTCCGTAGACGAACCAGCGCCAGTAAAACTCTTCCAACGCCGCGTGGACGATGGAAATGGCGAAGGTCGCGAGCACAAAATGATTCAGCATTCCCAGGCCCGCGACCCGCTCGCGGATGTTGGCGCCGTTTTGCTCCAGCACGGCGCCCATGGGAGAAAACTCTTTCAGGAGTAGCATCAGTCCCACCGTCGCCAGGCCGAACAGTCCGCCGATGAGGAAGGACTTCCGCCGATGAAACAGTCCGGGGCGTTCCCTGATGAAATGCTCCCTGAGAATGAGCCACGTGGCGATCACTGGCCAGGTCAGGAGGAAGATCTTGATCGAGGTGTAGAACGCGTTGCCGAAGACCGTTCCCGGAAAAAGTACGAAATAGAAAAAGGACGCCATCAGCGGCAATACCAATGCCGGTCCGACGACCATCCAGCGGGTAAGTTTCGAGGCGGTGAGCGGGGGAGTTTCGTTGGCTTCGATCATTGTCTGACTCCCAACTAGCGACGCATCCGACTTTCACTCAAATCGGAAATAGCTTCAGGAAACATCGACTGAATCGATGAAACTGGGAGTGCGGGCGTCTCGCCCGCGCCGTTGGCGAAAGAGGAGCGCGACAGCCGAAACGAAGTGGAGTCAGCCGGAGACAATCCTTCGTCGCCCCAGTCGACCGGGGCGAGCAGGGATGCTCCCGCTCCAAGGCTTCCGATGCGTGCGAGACGCCCGCGTTCCCAGCGCTACGCCAGAATCTCCCGGATCACATGCCCGTGCACATCAGTCAGTCGACGGTCGATGGAATTGTGACGCACGGTGAGTCGCTCGTGATCGATGCCGAGCAGGTGCAGGATGGTCGCGTGAATATCGTAGACCTCGGTCGGATGATCGGGATCGAGCGGTTTGTAGCCCCACTGGTCGCTCTCCCCGTGGGTGACGCCGCCACGGATGCCGCCACCGCAGAGCCAGTTGGTGAAGACGAAGGGATTGTGGTCCCGACCCACGCCTCGCTGCGCGCAGGGCATGCGACCGAATTCAGTGGTCCAGAGAATGACGGTGTCGTCCAGCATGCCGCGTTGTTTCAGGTCTTTGATCAGCCCGGCGGCGCCGACGGCCATGCCCCGGGCGAGTGGTCCGTGGTCGCGTTCGATGTTCTCGTGCGAATCCCAGTTGCGCCGCGGAAAGCCATTGTCATTGCCGGACCAGATCTGGACAAAGCGAACGCCGCGCTCCAGCAAGCGGCGGGCCACGAGGCATTTGCGGCCGAAGAATTCGGTCTCGGCCTTCGCGTTGATCTCGGTATCGTCAACGCCGGGCCCTTCCGAGGCGAGGCCGTAGAGGTCCTTGATGTAGTGCGGTTCCTTCGAGACATCGAGCGCTTCGGTGGCGCTGAGCTGCATCCGGGCCGCCAGTTCATAGCTGTGGATTCGCGCGGTGAGTCGGCTGTCACCGGGACGCGAGGCAGCGTAGCCGGAATTGAGTTTCTCCAGCAGCGCCAGCCCGTCGCGATCGGCCGCCGGGGTGATGTAGTCGCTGTCCTTCGGCGGAAAGAGATCGTCAATCGGCGTGGCCGCCCCCGGTCGGATCACGGTGCCCTGGTGCTCGGCGGGGAGAAACATCGAGGACCAGTTCTTGGTGCCGTTCGAGGCGAGACCCCGGTGGTCGGGCAGGACCACGAAGCTGGGCAGATTCTCGTTTTCCGAACCGAGTGCATAACTGACCCACGATCCCGCGCTGGGAAAACCGGGCCGGTTGAATCCCGTGGTCTGGAGAAGCGTGCCCTGGCTGTGGACGCCGGTTTTGCCCACAATATTGTGCACAAAGGCAAGGTCGTCCGCGACTTCGCCCAGCGGCGCGACGACCTCGGAGAAAGCCTTGCCGCACTGTCCGTAGCGCTGGAAATCCCAGACCGATTTCATGCTCGCGCCCGGCGTCGACTGGAACAGCTCGACCTCCTCGCCCGGGTCCCACTGCTGCCCGTGCTCCTTCGCCAGTTGCGGCTTGTGATCGAACAGATCCACATGACTGGCCGCTCCGGCCATGAAGAGTTGGACCACGCGTTTGGCGCGGGGTGGACGATGAAGGGCGCCCGAGAGAACGCCGTCGCGAGCCAGCAAGTCGGTCAGAGCGATCCCGGGAAAGGTTCCCGCGAGCCCGGCGAGGAAATGGCGGCGACTGGAAAATGGCGGTTTTCCGGCGGCGGCGAATGGGGTATTCTCGGGGGAGGTCATGGACGAGACGATTTCAGGATTATCGAGCGCGATCTACCGCGACAAGGTGCTGAGGGCGCGGCAACTTTCCGTTGCGGAAAGGCTTGAGACGGGCATCGAATTGTTCGAGGGCGCGGTCGGCATGATGCGAGACGGCATTCGCCACCAGTTTCCCGCCGCTGGACCCGAAGAAGTGGAAGAAATCCTCCGCCGTCGCCTGAAGCGATTGCGGCAGGTCGAGGAGCGCGGGCTCTTCCGGGCGGTGAACTGAGTCGTACGTTGGAACGATGGACGGTTTCGAGGCCACGGCCAAAGTCATTCGGGCGATGGAGTCGCTTGGAATGAAATACATGCTTGTGGGCGGCCTCTCGAGCATGGCCTACGGCATTCCGCGTTCCACGAAGGACGCCGATGTGGTCTTGGCGGTGGATCAATCGGCGCTGGGAAAATTGGCGTCGGAATTGGGGACTTCGTTCGAACTCGATCCGCAGGGCACGTTCGAAATGGTGACGGGAACCTTGCGCTTTCATCTTCGCGTTCCAGAGATCGCCTTCGAAATCGAGCTTTTTCTGCTCAGTGACGATCCGCATGACCGCTCGCGTTTCGAGCGGCGACAGAAAATTCATTCCCAGCAATTGAACACGGACGCGGTTATTCCTACCTCGGAAGATGTGATCGTGATGAAGCTGCGCTGGTTTGGGATCGCCAAGCGCGGCAAGGACGCCGACGACGTCCGCGATGTCATCGCGGTGCAGGGCGACGAGGTTCTCGACTGGGACTACATCCACCACTGGACCGCGATTCACGGAACTCGCGAATTGCTCGAAGAGATTCGCGCTTCGATCCCGCCACTGGATTGAGCAGGGTCGTCCGGGAACGGGCCTGGAGACCCGTTCTACGATTGGGTTTTCCCGCTCAATCGACATAGGCGAATTCGCTGAGGTTGAGGATGACGCGGCAGACGTTGGCGAGGCCGTGGGTTCCCACGTAGGCGGTGAGGGCGGCGCGTTCGTCCTCGCGGGGGGCTCGCCCGGTGACGCGGGTGAAGGCAGTGGATACGGGATCGGGATCGCCTGTTACCCGTGCGGCGAGGTGAGCGGCCATGGTTTCCATGAATGGATTGTTCATCAGGGCGAGGGCCTGGAGTGCGGTGGTGGTTTCGTCGCGCTTGGCCACCATCTGGGAAGGATCGGCGCAATCGAGCGTCGTCAGGAACGGCTGGGTCTTGGAGCGGACGATCATGCGGTAGATCGATCGGCGCTGTGTCTTCGGGTCGTCGGGATCGTAAAGATGATATTGGTAGTGCGGAGAGTGTTGCGGCTTTTCGATCACGAAATCCTGAAAGCTGGGGCCACCCCGCTCGGGGTTGAGCTTGCCGGCGACGAAGAGGACGGAGTCGCGCAATTCCTCGGCGGAAAGGCGGCGTCGGTTGGCGCGCCAGTAGTAGGCGTTGTTGGCATCGATGGCGGCCCGCTCGGGATCGTG
>JAGRPB010000209.1 GCA_020439945.1 Verrucomicrobiia bacterium | reverse complement strand
GTGTGGACGGCGTAGTGGGAGAGGTAGAGGAAAAAGGGTTTCTCGCGATTCTGTTCCATGAAACCGATGGCTTCATCGGTGAGTCGATCGGTCAGGTATTCGCCGGGTTCGCCGCCATCGATCACCCGCCAGGTGGCTTTCAGTTTCGTGGTCGGAATTTTCCACGAGCCTTCATAGGGGAAAAAGTAATCGCCGGGATTGCCGTGATCGTTGGCGGCGATGGCGACGTCGAATCCGTGATGGATCGCGGTATTGAACGGCTCGCCTCCGAGGTGCCATTTGCCGACGATGCAGGAGCGGTAGCCCGCTTCGCGAAGGGCTTCCGGCAGCGTGACTTCTTCCAGGGGCAGTGCGCGAAGAAAGCGTCCACTGCGAAGTTTTGATTTCGGATCCCAGCGCCCCGAAGGCAGCCATTCCGTCAGCATCAACCGCGCCGGATACTTCCCGGTCAACAAGGCCGCCCGGGTCGGTGAACAGACCGCACAGGCGGCGTAGCCATCGGTGAAGCGGACGCCCTGATCGGCGAGTCGGTCGATATTCGGAGTGCGGTAGTAGTCGCTGCCGTAACAACTGAGATCCTTCCACCCGAGATCGTCGATCAGGATGACGACGATGTTGGGCGGGCGTTCCGCCGTTTGTCCCGCCGAGGCAAGCGCTGCCAGGCACGCGGCGAAGAGTAGAAGAAATCGATGCATCTCGGCTCAGTTTCCGGATTCTGCCAACATGGCATCCAACTCGGCGATCTTGAATCGGGTCGAAACGACGGAGTGCTTCTTCTCACCGGGCTCGTACTTGACGTAGGTGGTGGCCACGATGGTGCCGTCGGGCAGGAGATCGATGCCGGGATAACCGCAATCGCTACCAGCATTGCTGTGAAGCAGTTTCACTCGATACTGGCCCGGGTTGCGGTTCCTGATGTCGTCATACGTGCCAACCCAAGCAACGAAGTGGCCCTTGGTCGGGCTGTTCTTGGCCTGGTCGCGGAAGGCGATGATCCAGCGTCCGTCGGGGAGTTGCGTGCCCATGTGGCGATCGCCGGTGAGTCCCCAACTGGTGTCGGTCGGCTCGCTCCAGGTTTCCCCTTCATCCTGAGAAAACATCACCAGGCTGCGGCCCTTGTGGGTGTTCTCGCGCATCAGGCAGCAGAGTTCGTTGCCGTCGGGAGAGCGGAAGATAAAGGGTTCGCAGGGATTCTTCTCGTCGACCTTGGCGACCACTTTCGGTTCGCTCCAGGTGAAGCCGCCGTCAGCGGTGATCGATTGAAATACGCCGAGGGGAGGTCGGTCGGCGCCCTCGGGGCCCTTGTGATAAACGCCGAGATAGCGTCCGTCTTTCAACTTCACCATGCTGCTGAACGTCATCACGCAGGGGAAACCGATCGGCGGCATTTCCTTCCAGGTTTTTCCCTCGTCCTCGCTCATGATGCTAGGCATGCCCGGTCCCTTGCGGGTGCCCTTCGCCGCTGACCAGACCCACAGTCGCGCCTTCCCATCGGGATCGATCAGTCGATAAATGCTGGGACAGTTCTGGTGGGTCGAAAAACCCTCCGGCAACTGATCGTCGAGCCGGGTCCAGGTCAGTCCGCCATCGGTGCTTTTCGCCATCGGCCCGGCGGATCCTCCGTGGTTGATGCACCAGACCACGAAGAGCGTATTCGGGTCCGGCATCTGGAGCTGGTAGGGATGGCCCTGGTAGGTTTTCTCGGTGCCTTCGGCGATGATGACGTGGCGCTCTTTCTGATCCGAAATGTCGAGAATCGGAATATCCGGGGCTTCCTCGGCGGAGGCGATTGTGAGCGATGCGAGGAAGGCTGTTAGTAGCGTGAGTGGGGATTTCATGAGGTGGGTTTGGGAAATGATAAAACGTAGAGTCGGCTTCAGCCGACTTTGGGAAGGGACTGACGTCACTTCTACTTTGCCTTGAGCAGTTGCAATCCGTCTACGGACACGATGCCGTTGGCGCCGCGATTGGACAGGGTTACCTCGGCGCCTTGACCCTGTTGAAAGCGGAAAACCCCGAGCGACCTGGGTTCTCCGTCGACAAGGGGCGGGAGTTCCTGGTTTTGCGTCAACGTCTTCTCACCATCGGCGCTCTTGATGGTGATGGTGGCGTTGGTCGCGCGATTGGAATGCGCGGTGTAAAGCAGGCGAACGTCGTAGCGACCGGTCGTTTCGATTTTCGGAAAAAAACTCGCCGTCTGCACCGGATCGCGGCGATGGCCGTCGTGCCGGTAGCTCGAACCGATGGCGGAACCGGCGGCATTGCTGGTGGTCCATTCGCCGGTGAAAGTCGCTTCGCTGTCGTCCATCACGATGCCGGCGAGCTTTGGCTTGGCGCCTTTCGTTTCGTGCTCCCACTCGAGAATCTGGCCGTCGGCAAGCAGGCGGGCCTTGAGTTTCTCCTGATCCACATCCTGCACCGCGACCTCATCGTCAATCGCGAGGCAGGCGGCGGTGGCGGCGGACTGGCTCGTAATCATGAAAGGCGGTTCCATCCGAATACTGGCGAAGGCGGAATGGCTTGCCGACAGCGCGAAGGTGACGAAGAGGTTTTCGCATTCCTCCCGCTTGGGCACGATGGCGCCGTAGCCGATCTGGTATGGTCCGAATCCGCCGCGACCGGAGGCGATCTTGCCCTCGCGGGTGACGACACCGTCTTTCACGATGCGGCGAATCTCGTGGGCGTCGGTGCCGTAACTGCCTAACCCGACCGAGTGCGCCACGAACTCGCGACCGAAGGTGTGATGCTCGGTCATGACGAGATCGCTCACCATGCGGCGACCTTCGCGAATGTAGACCTGGTGCGGCCAGCCGCCATTGTCGGTGAATTCATCCTTCGGTAATCCGAATTGGGCGAGGTCGGTCTTTACCTTTTCCGGCACCCGGGGATCGGTGCGAAGAAATTCGAAGAGACCGCGATGATAGTTCTCCAGCTCCTTGGCGAGCTTCTCACGTTCCGGGTAGGACGCGGCGGGCCAATGCCAACTCAGTCCCGGCAGATTTCCGCCGAAGGTGGCGGTGTTGAAATCCCACTTTTCGTTGGGCAGGGGATCGTGCTTGGAAAACCAGCGCAGGTCCATGTCATCGCCGTTCGCGAGACAGGCTTCGATGAATCGCCCAACCAGCTCATAGCGTTTCGGATCGTAGTCCGGCGGCGCCGCGATGGGGATCGAGTTTTCCGGATCAGTGGTGAGGCAGAGCCGGAAACAGTAGGCCTGAATGCCCGGCGCCGGCTCCCCGGGAATGCCGGGTTCGCCTTTCATCACCAAAGGGAGCAATCCGCTGGCGGGATCGCCTTTGACGAGGTAGGGATCGAGAGGGAAGTCGCGATCCCAGGCGCCGTGCCCGTTGGGGAGTCGGCCGTTCTCTCGAGGCTGTCCGAAGTGTTCCTGAGGCAGAAATTTCGGGCTGTAGTGAATGCCATTGAGTGTCTCCCCGTATTTCGCGTTTCCCTCGCGCATGACGGTGTTGCTGACGCCCGCGAAGGCCATGAAATCGCCTTCGTAAGTGGTGTCGATGAACATCGCCGCGTGAACGAAGGTGCCGTTGTCGAGAACGATGCCGCTAATCCGATTTCCGGTGTGTTCCAGCGCGGCGTGGCGGGCGTCGCGGATCACGATGACTCCGGCCTCCTGCGCCATCTCGTCGAAGACCTCTTCGGCGACATGCGGTTCGATCGAATACGCGCCGCCAGTAGACGGCCCGCCCTTGCCGCCGTGGTCGAATTTCTCGCCCCAGTTCAGCTCCTTCCCGTATTTGGCGACGAGCCGGGTGAAATATTCGCGCGCCAGCCCGCCGACACTACGCGGTTCCCCGATATCGACCGCGCTCAGTCCGCCCGAGGTCATCCCGCCGAGGTGCCGACCGGGCTCGATGAGAACGACCTTTTTCCCCATGCGCGCCGCCTGCACCGCGGCCGTGACTCCGCCGGACGTGCCGCCGTAAACGCAGACGTCGGCATTGATTTCTTCGGCTCGAACAGAAAGACAAGCCGACAAGGCGAGGATGGAAAAAGTTAGGCGGGAAACAGAATTCATCGATTCAAGTAATGGGAGTTAGTCATCCAACTGACGAAGTTCCTCGATATCCGCCAGATCCTGTGGGCGTCCGGCAACGGTTTTTGCGGCGATCAGGTCGGCTTTTCCCAGAAACAATACGGGCGAGTTTTCCGTCTCTGTCTCGACCCGGTTTTTCCAACAGTCATCAAAGCTCAGACCTGGAACTGATGTCAGGAAATCGATCATCGTCGGCGGTACCCCGACGGCGTATTGAAGACCCTCATTTTCAAAATCCTCCGGGGTGACGCCTCCCATCAGTGGAAGACCGAAGCGAGAAAAGGATCGGAGCACTTTGTCCCGATTCTCCGGAGTCGGGTTGAGCCAGATGTCGAGGTCCTTCGTAGAACGTGGTTGCCCGTGATGAATGACGGCGTATCCACCGACAACGAGATACTCAACCTTCTCTTCGGCGAAGATGAGCAACAGTTCTCTGAAGTCGGAATTCATGATCGCCGGTGCGGTTTTCAGCGTAGGCTAGCTTGGACAATTCCCAGCCGGCGTTCAATCGTTCCGTCGCGGAAACCTCCCTCCACTGCCGGAGTCGGTGATGTCGCATCTCGTCGAGCGAATCGCACTTCACTCCGGTCCAATGTGACCGATCTGTCGAAACGGTTTCCATGGTTGAGAACGTAGCATGGGTGGGGAGAAATTCGCATGAGGAAAGTCAGGATTTCTGGGTGTCTCTTTTCATGAACTGAAAGGCAAATACCTTCGCGTTCCTCAAGGTAAACCGCAGTCGCACCGAATTCCCAGTGTGTTGGGCGAGTTCGGGATCGGCCTTCCATTTCACCTCGTGATCGATCTCGTCGAGATTGATCCACTTGCAGTCGTCCTCTCCAAAACCGGGCAACGGCTCGCCGCTTTCGCCCAACAACGCGACTTTCACCCCGCCGCTCCCGTTGGCGTGGAGATTCAGCAGAAGACGGTCGCCGTCAAAGGTCAGTGGCTTGGTGGTGAACGAACCGCCGGGATATCCCGCCTCCATCGACACGAATCCATCCACCCGCTGCGTCGCGCAGTAGATGCCGCCGAGGTCCTTCTGGAGCCACTCCTCGCGCAGGGCCATGTCTTTTTCCCACATGGAAGGGTGCCCGTGTCGATGCGGCCAGCCGACGAAGTATTGATACAGTTCCCGTCCCCGCCGGACGAAGCCCGGTCCCATGCTGACGAGTCGCAGGTCGAGTCCGTCGTGATATCCCGCCGCGACGTAGGGCGAGCGGCGGCGATCCCACGCAATGCCGTCGCGGCTGGAGGCGAACTGAACATCGAAGGTGCCGTCGTTCCCGTTCAGGGCGCGGTCCTTCCAATCGGGGCCGTTGTAGGTTTGGTAGGTGGCGGGAAACCCGACGTAGGCGTTTGCCGCCCACGGGTATTTGGAAATCGCATTGGTGTAAAGCTGCACCCCTTCCGGATCGCGCTCGTCCACCGCCATCACGGTGGGAAATTCGTGGCTTAACGTTGGCACCTTGTCCTTGCCCCAGTGAAAGCGTGTCGGCGTCGTCGTGTCGTAGGGCCACGGCTTTTCAAGATCCTCGACGGCGACGCGAGTGATCGCTCGCACCGGGTTCCAGGTGCGGGTGTAGATGACGTATTTCCTGATCTCCGCGTCCCAGACCGCGCAGTGTTGGCTGTCCGGAACGAAGGGCAGCAGGCGAGTGTCCGAGGCCGTCCAGTGAATCCCGTCCGCCGAGGAAGCGAGGTAGATCCCCGCCTTCTCCGGATCGGGCCAGTAGCGCGAGTAGAGCATCCGGTAGCGCTTTTCCGGCGGCGCGTTGGGATCGAGAAAGACGCTCGTTTCCACCGCGTCGAGGGGGAGCAGATTGTTGTGGCGACTCCCCTGGAATTCGACCTGGCCGAGATCGGGATTTGTCCAGTGGAGCCCGTCCTCGCTGGTCGAGACGGCGAAGTGGCGCTTCTTCTCCAGGTCGTAGCTGCCGTGATAGAGCTTCGCCGTGCCGCTCCCGTCATCGACGACGCTGCAGTAGAAAATGAAACCGAAACGCTCGGCCGGCTGATCGGGTTTCAGCACTCGCTCGATGCGCGAGGGCCGATTCAGCGAACGGGCGACGCCTTTCGTTTTTGCCGTATCAATCAGGAAGTCATCGAGAAAAAGCTGGCGCTCGGAACCGACGGCGATCGCGGCGTCCTCCTTGCCATGGGAGGAAAAAATCGGCAATGCAGCCGTGGCGAGTCCCGATTGAAGAAAGCGGCGGCGATTCCAGGATGGGGGCGAAGTCATGTTTCCAAGCGATTGAAGAGGGTCAGGTCACGGACCCAACAGGGTTGACCGGAATATGCCCTCTCATCAAGGCGCGGAAGTCAGCCACTCGAAGTTGAATCGCGCCACGGTCAGGCGATCGCCGGCAAAGCTGGCTTTTTCGCCTCGACCATAGAAGCAGAGGATCGTTCCCGATTGGGTCACCGCGATGTCGCTGTAGGCGCTCCAGCCGGGTTCTACGGAACGTTTCAACGGCCAGGTTTTCCCCTCGTCGCGGCTGAGGTGAACGGTCATGTTTTTCCGGGCGCGGCTCTTGCCGGGCTCGGGTTCGCCGCCGCGTCCGCCCTCAAGATTGTCGGGATGGGAAAACAGGAGCAGGCTCTGGCCATCGTGTTCGTAGCGGACGATGCCGCCCATGCAGATGGGTTCGACCAGTTCCTCCTGGAAATGCGGTTGGCTCCAATTGGTAGCGCCATCGGAACTGGTGACGACTAGGCGACGATGTGCTTTCGATTCGCTGCGAACGTTGAGCATGACGCTCCCGTCAGCGAGTTCGACCGCGACGGTTTCATTCGGGTTGATCCATTCCTCGGTGCAGGGCACGGCGATGTCGCCCGCATGCCAGGTCTTGCCTTGGTCGTCGCTGTAAATCGTCGCAGTCACGGAGGGACGATGCGCGTTGCCGCCGGTTCCGGTGGAAAGCCAGACCGGAACGACGAGGCGACCGTTCGCCAACTGGATCGAGTGATTCGGTCCCGTGGCCAGCACCTTCCAGTCGTAGTCTTTTCGGAAAGACTCGAAGGCCGCAGTGATTTCGACCGGCGTCGACCAAGTGAGTCCGTCGTCGTTACTGCTCTGATAAAAACAGCGCATGTATTCGAGACAGAAAAGCATGTGAACGGTTCCGTCTCGGTCGGCGATGAGAACCGGGTTGTTATAGGTGACGTCCGTCGGGTCGGTATTTTTCAGCGCCATGGCGAAGGGGTTTTTCTCCTTCGGTCCGGGCACGTCGACGATCTTGCGCGGTTCGTCCCAGGTCCGGCCTTCGTCGGTGGAGCGTCGCAGGAGAATATCGATCTGGTCCCAATCGCCGCCGTCCTCCCGGGCTTCGCACCATGCCAATACGGTCCCTTTTGCGGTGACCGCGATGCCGGGAATGTGGAAACGCTGGTAGCCGAGATCACCGATTTCGAAGAGATCGATCTTTTCGAGAAACGGTTCGGCGGCGGAGAGAGAGGAGACGATCGACAGCGTCATCGCTGCCGCGACCAGGTGGGGGAATCGCATTTTCATGAGGCTTTGGCGATCATTCATAGTCCGAAAGCGGTGCCGGATGCCAGCGCGTTTCGCGGGAGGGTAAAGTTGGCCTGGTTGAGCGGTGGAATTCTCGCCCAGGAAGCGACGGGACCTCTGGGGCGCGCCCAAGCCTGTCGCGATTTCAATCTGCCGAAAGTATGGGTTGACCTCTTCCGGTCGGATCGTCAAAGTGCTCCCGAGAACAGCCGTTTTTCAGGCTGATTTTGGGGTCGAAAAATGGCCCGAATGGAGACTTTGTGAAAAAATTCACAAAGTCCTTGCAGGACCCGTGGCAGGCGCTTTAATGCGGGCGTTGTTTCGCGGGTTGACAGTCGGCCTACCGGCCTCTCTCGCCCTCATCTCCAACCTTTTCCTCAAGAATCCCGATTCCTTCCGTGATGTTGGAACCGTCCTTCAACACGTCCTTGGTCCCGTTGCTGGCTGCCGTCCCGCTCAAGCCGGATAGTATCTTCGGCTTTGTGACCAATTCGATCATCGTGGCCACGATTGTCACGGTCGGGATCCTTCTCTTCACTCGCATGGCGACGAAGCGGATGGAATTGGTTCCCAATCGCAAGCAGAACCTGGTCGAGTTCGTGATCGAATTTCTGCTTGGCGAAGTTGAGGGGATTCTCGGGCGGAAAATCGCGCTCCAGGTTTTCCCGCTGCTGGCCACGATTTTCATCTTCATTCTCATCTCCAACTGGTTCGGGCTCATCCCCGGTGTCGGCACGATCGGTTTCGGGCACACGGCGGCGGATGTTTCCGCGCCATTCGTGCTTAATCCGGAAGGGCATCACGCTCCGCTCTTTCGTCCCGCTACCGCGGACCTGAACATGAACTTTGCCATGGCGCTCGTGTTCATGGTGGTCTGGCTTTTTATCACCATCCGCGAGGTCGGCGTGGTCGGCTTCCTGAAGCACATCTTCGGTGCCAAGGGTGGCATGACCGGGATCATCGGGATGCTTATGGC
>JAGRPB010000208.1 GCA_020439945.1 Verrucomicrobiia bacterium | reverse complement strand
AGCGAAGCTTCAGGGTCATGAGTTCGCCGGCGGTTTCCTTGTCCAGATCAGCCAGTTCATTTTCCTGGTAGCGAAGCGGAATGTTGCCGGGTTGTTCGGGAAGGTCGACTCCGGGAGGAACGATCTCGTAGAAGGCGGTCACGGTGTGGCCCGCCCCGATGTCGCCGGCATCGACGGTGTCGTCCTCGAAATCCTCGTTCTCCAGGATCCGATTCTCGTAGCCGATCAGGCGATAGGCGGCGACGTGACGCGGATTGAATTCGATCTGCATCTTCACGTCCTTGGCGATCATAACCAGCGTTCCCAACAACCTCTGACCAAAAAGTTTCCGTGCCTCGCGCTCGCCGTCGATGTAGCCGTAGTTTCCGTCGCCGTAGTTGGACAACTGCTCCAGCATGTCATCCTTGTAGTTGCCCATGCCGAATCCGAGGATCGTCAGTTGCACGCCTTGCTTCGCTTTCTCTTCCACGATTTCCCGAAGCGGCCCCTTCCCGGTCACGCCCACGTTGAAATCGCCGTCGGTGCAGAGGATGACGCGGTTGTTTCCGTCGGGAATCAGGTGATCGACCGCGGTCTGGTAGGCGAGTTCGATGCCTTCCCCGGCATTGGTGCTGCCTCCGGCTTCGAGATTCTCGATCGCCTTGCGAATCTTCTTTTTCTTGTCGGCGGAAGTGGATTCCAACGCCAAGCCGGAAGATCCCGCGTAGACGACGATGGCGACGCGATCGTTTTCGTTGAGCCCGTTTAGCAGGAGACGCATCGACCGTTTCACCAGCGGCAGTTTGTTCTCGTCACTCATCGATCCCGACACATCGAGGAGAAACACGAGATTGGAAGCCGGGCGGTTTTCGGTGGTCGGCTGATAACCTTTCAGGCCAATGCGAACGAGCCGATGCTCCGGCGCCCAGGGTGCCGATGCGACCTCGACCTGGGTGGCGAAGGGATGCTCGACCGGCAGCCCGGGACGCTCCGGATTCTCGATCTCCGCCGGACCGGGATCGCAGTATTCGAAATAGTTGATCAGTTCCTCGATGCGAACGGCATCGGCCGGTGGCAACTGGTTCATTTGCGTCAGGTAACGGCGCACGTTGGCGTAGCTGGCGGTATCGACATCGATGGAAAAGGTGGAAAGCGGCTCGTTGCGCGGTGAAAGGAATGGATTGTCGCGCAGGTGATCGTAGGACTCGGTGTTGAATTGGCGGGGTGTTCCCTGGATCGGTATCTGCGACCGATTCAGGACCGGAATCGTAATGGTCGCTCTGCCGCGGGAAGGCGCCGCCGGCGCGGCAAAGGGATCGGCGGGACCGGAGAACGGATCGACCGCCCCGCCAATCGCCGACAGCGAGGAAGTCTGTCCATAGACCGCGGGAACAATGATCACCACTTTTCCTTTTTCGACCGTCCAGTCGACCTCCGGCGATTGCTTGGTGAGTACCTCGAGCACGGTATCCAGATCCGAGCCGACGAATTTTCCCGAGACGGTGATGTCGTCGCTCGATTCGTATCGGGCCTCGATCTTGAATCGGTCGCCCGAAGGGATCAGTTGATGAAGCCCCACCGAAGTGGCCGCGATCTGGATTCGCTCCAGCGCTTCTTTCAGCGGAATTTCGTCCAAAGTGAAATCCGGCAGAATGGTGGACCGAAGCCGCTCGCGACCAGGAATGGCGAGCAACTGAGCGTGAAGCTTTCTCAACTCGGTATTGGTGAAAAACACGATTTTGCCTTTCTCGATTCGCCACTCGTAGCCGGCCTGCTCGGTGATGAAATCGAGGATCAAGGCCAGGTCCTGTTCGAGGATATTGGCCGAGACCTGGGGTAGCGAAGACGCGCTGCCCGGCTCGATGACAATCTCGACCGGGCGTTCTTCCGGATTGGCCTGGTTGGCCGCATTGGCAATCGCGGTCGCGGCCTGATCCAGCGGAATTTTCTCGAACCGAACCACGGGCACCTCCCACATCTTCAGCGCCAGCCGGGCGAGCGACTCGTTGTCCTGCGCCTGCGACGCGGTGACGACCAGGCCACTCACCAGAAACGCCACCAGAGAAATCTTAGCGACAAGCGTTTTCATGGAATCAGGCTAACGAAGAGCGCCCCGGATTGACAAGGACGAACCGTGAAGCACTCCGCTGCGATTGACAATCGTCTCCGGGTTCGGTGTAATTTCGACCACTTCCCCATCGACCAAAAAGCCATGAAAGCGCTCTCAATTCTCTCCCTTTCCCTCGTCGCCATCGCGGTGACCATCGCCTTCACGCAGCGAACGCGGGCTGACGACTACGAGATCGTCTACCAGGCTTCGGAAAAGAAAAACCCGTTCGTCTCGGCCGAACGCGCCGCGGAGGCGCTCGAACCGGGCTATGTGATGCCGGCGCTGAGAGCGCAATACGATGCGTATGTCTACCACTACGAAGGTCTGGCGACGGTGCGGCACGACGAGGTGTCCAGTCACGGCATTTTCTTCTATGTGCCCCTCGATGATCCGTCCCGCGTCTACCTCGGTCATCCCTACGCGCCATAGGCTGGGGCATTCCGGATTTCTCCCCGGAAAGTTCCGTTACCTTTCCCCACTGGACACGGGAGGGGGATTGCCACACAATCCGGCCTGATGCCCCTCCCTTGGCTCTACCAGATTTCCGACACCCTCTGTCTCCTCGCGGAGGCGGAAACCCACTCCGCGTCCGTCGTGGGAACGATGCCGGGTATCTGGTCGGTTTTCCTGGCCTACGTGATCGGTGCGACTCCCTTCGGCTTTCTCGCCGGAAAGCTGCGCGGCATCGACATTCGTGACCACGGCAGCGGGAACATCGGGGCGACCAACGTGCTGCGCGTCCTCGGAAAACCCATCGGCATCTCGGTCCTCATCCTCGACGTCCTCAAGGGACTCGTGCCGGTCGTCATTGCCCAACGGGCCAGCGGCGGGGATTCCTCCATCATCCCGATCCTCGCCGGCATCACCACGATCCTCGGGCACAACTACACCTTCTGGCTCGGATTCAAAGGCGGCAAAGGGATCGCCACTTCGGCGGGGGCCATCGCGCCGCTCATCCCGATCCCGTTGGCGGTCGCGCTGGCACTCTGGGGCATCGCATTCGCCGTCACCCGATACGTATCCATCGCTTCCATCGCCGCGGCGCTTTCACTACCGGTCACCGCGACGATCCAGGGCCTGATCGCCGGTTCGCACGATTGGCCGTTGCTGATTTTCACGCTTTTCCTCGCCGTCATGGCGACCTGGCGGCACCGGACCAATATCCGGCGACTGCGGGAGGGAACCGAGAACCGCTTCGAACCCAGGAAATCCAGAAAATCGGATGCCGGATCGGAGTCTCCCGGGGACGATTCCCTGCCGGCGGCGGATCCCGATTAGATCCGTCCCCGGTCCACTCTTTTCGCCTTTTCTCAGACAAACGACATGATCGAAAAAG
This sequence comes from Verrucomicrobiia bacterium, assembly GCA_020439945.1. Classification (GTDB taxonomy): domain Bacteria; phylum Verrucomicrobiota; class Verrucomicrobiia; order Verrucomicrobiales; family DEV007; genus JAEUHH01. The sequence continues at coordinate 5,278 of JAGRPB010000208.1, read as the reverse complement.
CCGCCGTACTTGGAGCTGGAAGCTGGGGCACCGCGCTCGCCATCGCCCTGGGCGAACGCGGGCTGGAAGTCGTCCTCTTCGGCAACGAGCAGGAAATCGCCGACGAGATCAATTCACGCCACACCAACGAGACCTACCTCCCGGAAGTGGATCTGCCGGATTCGATCCGAGCCACGCTCGACATCGAGGAGGCGGCAAATTGCCCGCTGGTCCTGCTGGTGGTGCCGTCAAAAGTGGCTCGGCTCGTCCTGACTCAGCTTCGCGATGCGGGCGTTTCCTCGGACGCCATCATCCTCACCTGCACGAAGGGATTGGATCCCGACTCCGGCGATCTGATGCACGAGTTGATCCACGAGATCCTGCCCGAGAATCCGGTCGCGGTGCTCTCCGGCCCCACTCATGCGGAAGAGGTCGGCAATCGACTCGCGACGGCGGCCGTCATTGGCTGCACCGACGAGGCGATCGCCGAACGCGTTCAGGAGGTCTTCACCCTGCCGTGGTTCCGCACCTACACGAGCGACGACATCGTGGGCATCGAGATCGGCAGCGTGGTGAAAAACGTCTTCGCCATCGCCGCGGGCATCGTGGATGGGCTCGGACTCGGCGACAATGCCAAGGCGGGCATGGTGACGCGCGGCCTCGCGGAAATGACCCGGCTCGGCGAGGCGGTCGGTGCCAAGCCGGAAACCCTCCGCGGCCTCAGTGGCGTCGGCGATCTCATCGTCACCTGCTACAGCATTCACAGCCGGAACAACCGGATCGGGCGACTCCTCGGCGAGGGCCATTCGCTCGAGGAAGCCGTCGCGGCCCTGAAACAGGTCGCCGAGGGGGTTCCCAACGCCAGGAGCGTCTACGAACTGGCGCGGCGGAAAGGCGTGCGCACGCCATTGATCGATCAGGTCTACGCGGTACTCTACGAGGGTAAGCCGACGGGCGAGGCGCTTCGGTCTCTCCTGAACCGCGATCCCCGCTCGGAGACGGACGACTGACGAAGAGCCGCCGGACCGAAGATCCTTTCCCCGTTTTCGCCAATCCCATGCGATCGATACCAGCACTCATCCTGACGGCGGTGACCGTGGCTCTTCTCCTGCCACCCGCGGCCCGGGCGGCCGGAAGCGGTTGGGAGCGCGCCGACGATACCGCGATCGAGGGCGATCTGGTACGGTTCGATTTCGAAGCGAAGAAGGCCGTTTTTGGCGACGAAGAGGGACGCCTGGAAGAGATTCCGACCGAGGAACTTTCCGCGGACTCCCGCTGGCGATTGCTGATGTCTCCGGTCTTCGCCCGCAGTTTTCCCTCCGACCGCTGGACGCCGGAGCAGACCCGCTACCTCACCTATGCCATCGCCGGTCCCGTGATTTTTCTGCTCATCAGTTTCTGGATCTGCGCCGCCATCCTTTTCAAAACCGCCAATCCCATCCGCGCCGTCGCGGGCTGGGTGGGATCCGCGCTCCTGGGAGGATTTCTCATGGGATTCTATCTCGTGCTGTCCGGTCGCAGCCCCGGTTCCGCGACCGGCATCTTGATCGGCGGCAGTCTTGTTTCACTCGTGCTGCTCTCGCTTTACGTCAGCGCGATCTACCAGGTCACCACCGTGGAGGGCTTCAAACTGCTCGTTTTTCACCTTTTCGGCGCCTTTTTCTTCCTCGCGCTGACCCTTCTCACGATTCGCCAACTCACTCATTCCTTCGATTTGGAACCGATAGTGAGGGAGCACGTGATGATTCCTGTCGGAATTATTTCCGATAATTAGCTGGTAAATTTGTAATTACCATAATAAACTGCTTCACGGAATTGCGGATTCCGGCATGAACGTGAAGCAGTCATTTCTGAAGATCTCGCTGATTTTCAGCCTGTTGACAGCGGTTTCCAGCCTCTCCTCCCATGCGCAATCTGGAAGGCAAAAGGAAACCGTGGACCCCGCCGTACACACCTGGAACCTCGCGGCCGGTGGAGAAGTGGAAGGTTCGCTGGTCGCCTACTCCCTGCAGAGTCGCATCATCACCCTCGAACTCACGAACGGAAAAACCGTTCATCTGGGACCCCGGGACCTGACCGCCATCAGCAAACTGAAATGGCTCGCCTCTCCGGCATTCATGGACGCGCTCAAACGCTACTCGGTGCCGAAAGATGTGGAACTGACGATCGCATCGAATCTGGCGGCTCCGGTCATCGGGAGCATTCTGGGGGCTTTCCTCGCCTTCTGGATGGCGGCCTCCATGGTCATGGGAAACAAGCGGATCACCCGGGCTGTCGGCAGTTTTGCCATCTGCGTCGGCTACTTTCTGCTGGTGACGGCCATCACGGGCTTCGCGCTGCATGCCATCTCGTCGAATCTGGGAGATTCCCCCGTCGCGCCACTGATGCACGCCGTCGCACTCAGCTTCGGTCTCGTGGCGATGGCGATCATCCTCAGTTGCCGGATCGGAAGTGATTACGGCGAATCAGGAATCGTCGGCTTGGGAACCCTCTCCGTGGCGTTGATCAACGGGCTCATCCTGGCGACCATCACGGTTTACCTCCTGCCCCGTTTTCTGGAAGCGCCCGGTATCGACGACTGGTTCACCGATCGCCTCCTGGCGCCGCTCGGTCTTGCCTAGCGAGCGCCACCTGGCCTCGAATCGCCAGGAAAAGTCCGCCCACCACGGCCGCGCCGCCGAAAACCTGCCACGGCACCAGTGGCTGCCCCAGAATCACCGCCCCCAGCACCGCCGTCGTCACCGGCTGCACCAACAGCACGACCGAGGCGAGACTCGCCGGCACCCCACCCAGTCCGTAGGCGATCAGGCCCTGCCCACAGGCGTGGGAAACCACCCCGATGCCAATCAGTGGCCACCACCCCATCCAGCCATGTTCCGGCCAGAAAGGGTCCGGATGAATCCACGCCAGGGGAAACAACAGGATCGCCGCGCCCAGGCTGGCCCAGAACATCAACACCGGCGCCGAGCGATGACGGCGATAGTGTTTCATCGTCAGCTGATAACTAGCGTAGAAACAGGCCGTCAACAGCGCGAGCAAATCGCCAAACACCGGATTGCCGTCCGTTGGCGGCACTCTCCGAGCCGAACTCAGCATCAACAGGGCGACACCACCGAAGGCCAACACCGCGCCGGAAACGAAACGCCGGCTGAGTTTTTCCTTCCACACCAACCAGGCAAAAAGCGTCACGATGAGAATGGCCGTGTTCGCCAACAGGGTCGAATTCGCGACCGAAGTGTGTTCGAAAGACCAATGCCAGGCCCAGAAATCGAGGGCAAAGACGATCCCGGGCACCCAGATCCACCCGCGCCAGCGCCCGCCGTCCGACGAGAAACCCTGCCTTCCGAAAAATGGCGTCCGCTGCCAGGTATTGAGAACGCCGAGCGCGACCGCGCCCAGGAACACCCGCCAGAATGCCGCGTCCCACAGCCCCACCCCGCCCAGGCGCACACTCAGCACCGCGAAGATTGGCGCGAAGGCGATGCACAGGGCACCCCCGATCAAGCCGGCGAGATGACGCGGAGAAATGTGGGAACTGGAGACGTCTGGGCGGTTCATCCAGCGCGACATAAGGCCGAAAACGACGAGTCACCACTGAATTCGCCCCCGCATGACAGGGATGATTTTTCCGTGGAGTCGCCCGCGATCCTCCCTTTATTTAAGCGCCCGCCAGTCCGGCCACTTTTTTCTCTCTCACCGATCATCATGCGCCCCGCACCTCTCCGGCGAGTTCTATTCGTCCAGGCGATCGAAAAAGCCGACGCCGATGGAGAAATCCTGCCCGTCCCCGTGCGCGGCGATGCCACCCGAGAGGCGGCGCGGCCACTGACCCGCGACTCCGGCGAGACCGAACAGGACCGATTCTTTGCCGATCGAGCCGGACGACTGGTCGACTACCTGACCTCGCATCGGCCCGCCCTCGGTTCACTGGTCTCGCCACCGCATCGTCTCCGCTACGTCGTCACCACCCTGCTGGTCGCCGCCGTTGCCATCGGCTGGACCACCCAGGCCCTGGGAACCGAGAAGCTGGTGAACATCCTTTCCTTTCCCCTGCTCGGTATCCTCGCCTGGAACCTTTTCATCTACCTCCTGGAACTCGGAAAGGGTCTTTCGCATCTGAAGAGGAAGCCTGAGACAACCGCCGACGAACTTTCCGCCGGCCCGCTCACCCGCCTCGTCGAAGGTTCCGAAAAACTTCCCGCCACTTTTCGGGACAACCCATCCGATTCCGATTCGCCGGTCGCCCTGCGCCAGGGATTGACCGACTTTCAGCGCCGCTGGCGACGCCTCCACGAACCGGTCGTGACCCGCCGCCTGCGCGCCGCCCTGCACTCCGCCGCGGCCCTGCTCGCCGGCGCCGCCGTGGCCGGGATGTACGCCAAGGGCGCGGCCACCGAATACCGCGCCTACTGGGAGAGCACCTTCTTCCATCCCGCCTCGCTGCAGTCACTGCTCGGCACGATCTTCGGCCCCGCCTCGACTCTCAGCGGCATTCCCGTGCCCGACGTGACACCCCTGCAACGGACCGCCGCCCGGCCCGATGTGGTGGGCGAGAACGCCGCCCAGTGGATTCACCTGTATGCGCTGACGATCGGGATCTTCGTCATCGTCCCCCGTCTCTGCCTCGGCGCCTGGCACACCATCGCCTCGCGCCGCCAGGAGATCGCCATCGATCCCCGGGAGCTGCCGGGCACCGGCCTCTATTTCAACCGCCTCCTCGCCGAAGCCCTCGGCACCGCGCTCCGGACCGGCGCGGTCGCCTATTCCCACGCGCTCTCACCCACGGCGGAAGGATCGCTTCAGCGAACCCTGGAACGCCGGCTCAGCGTTCCCATCAAATTGGACTGGCAACCCGCGCTCGTCCTCGGCGACGAGGACGACGCCCCCGGTCGCCTCACCGCGGACCCGGAATCACTGCCCGCCCATTTTGCGCTGTGCTTCGATTTCGCCACCACCCCCGAGCAGGAAACCCACGGCGAGCTCATTCGCGGCCTCCGCCAGGCGCTGACCGAAATCGACAGCGAAACCCAGCTCCACGTCTGCCTCGACGCCGAAGGGTTCGATGAAAGCCGCCGCAACCTGGCCGATTTTCCCAAGCGACGGGAGGAACGCCTCGACGCCTGGCGATCCATCGCCGGCCCGCTCCGCGACGACGTCACCGTCTTTCCGCCTTTCGAGTCATGAGTCACAAGTGATGAGTCAGTAGTTATCCGCAAAAAGTATTGGGGACCTGCCCTGCCCAAAACTCCCAACTTCGCCAATCGCCAATCGCCAATCGCCAATCGCCAATCGCCAATCG
>JAGRPB010000207.1 GCA_020439945.1 Verrucomicrobiia bacterium | reverse complement strand
TGATCGTGCAGGAGAGCCTGCAGGGAATCACGGACGTGAAAGCCTTTGGCAACGAGGGCTATGAAATCGGCCGCTACCAAGGTGCGGTGAATCGCTACTTCGGAACCGCGATGCACACGGCGCGGGCCCGGGCGATCTTCGTGTCCTTCATCATTTTCGTGATGTTTGGCGTCATCGCCCTGATTGTCTGGTACGGCTCCGGCTTGCTGGCGCTTCCCCTCGACCAGGGCGGGATCGAGGCCAAGAAGTTCTTCCAGTTCATCCTCTACACGGTCTTCCTGAGTGGTGCGTTGGGTTCGCTGCCCGAAGCCATCAGCGAGGTCCAGAAAGCGATCGGGGCCACCCAGCGAGTGCGCGAACTGCTCGACGAATCTCCGGAGGCGACGGGAACGAAGGTGGAAACTGGAACGGCCGCCGCGAGATTGCGCGGCGAACTGGAACTCGATTCCGTCTCGTTCGCCTACCCGGGCCGGCCCGACGTATCCGTGCTCCGCGATGTCAGTTTCCAGTGCCAGGCCGGTCAGCGCGTCGCGTTGGTGGGGCCGAGTGGGGCCGGAAAATCGACGCTCATTGCCCTGCTCCTCCGGCTCTATGATTCCGTGAGCGGCTCCATCCGCTTCGACGGGCGTGACGCCCGGGACTTTCCGCTCGACGATCTTCGTGCCCAGATGGCCTTGGTGCCGCAAGAGGTCCTGCTATTCGGCGGCTCGATCCGGGAAAACATCGCCTACGGTCGAATCGGCGCCAGCGACGAGGAAATCGAAGAAGCGGCCCGGCAGGCCAACGCCCACGAATTCATCACGGCTTTTCCCGAGGGCTACGACACGGCGGTCGGAGATCGCGGCGTGAAGCTTTCGGGCGGTCAACGCCAGCGCATCGCCATCGCCCGTGCCATTCTCGCGGATCCCGCGGTCCTGATCCTCGACGAAGCCACCAGTTCACTGGATTCGGAGAGCGAGCACCAAGTGCAGGAAGCATTGGAGGTGCTGATGAAGGGCCGCACTTCGCTCATCATCGCGCATCGCCTCGCGACGGTGCGTCAGGCGGACCTGATCGTGGTCCTGGATGACGGTCAGGTCGTGGAGACCGGGACCCACGACAGCCTGGTGGAAAAGAAGGATGGCCTCTACGCGATGCTTTCGCGGCTTCAGTTCTCACATCACGCCGCCGGAGCCGGCAGTCAGTAATTACCCAGCTCAAGGAGCCGCCAGCCCGGCTTCGACCATGCGTTTCTTGTCCCAGCGGGGGCGGATGCGCGCCGCGGTGGGGATGCCGGTTTCCCGGTCGAATTCATCGGCGGTCCGCAGGTCGGGCACGTAGTCGCCGGTTTTCTTCTCCCAGGCGTGATAGGCCGCGCGCATGGTTTCCAGAACCACCGAATGACGCGGGTCATTGGCGAGATTGTTGAGTTCGTGGGGATCGTCGATCGTGTCGTAGAGTTCTTCCTTGGGCCGCGGGGCGATGAATGGAAGGCGCTGGTGGGGCAGCAGTTTCCCGGCCTGGTGGAGTGACTTCATCGTCTCAAAGGTCGGGCTGCGCGCCGAGTCGGCCGAGGGAGTGAGTGGCAGATCTTCGTAGGCGTTGAAGATGAATTTGTAGCGCTCGCTGCGAACGGCGCGGGCATGATCCTCGAAATCGTGCCAGTTCTTCTCGGCGTAGATGAACTCGCGGATCGCCTTGTCGGGATGCTCGAGCAGGGGAGAAAAATCGCGTCCCTCGAAGGTGTCACCGATTTCCGCGACCCCGGCCAGTTTCAGAAAGGTCGGCGCGATGTCCACGGAACTGACCAGTCGCCGGCAGGTGCTGCCCGCGGCAACTTTCGCGGGCCAGTGAACGATCCAGGGCGTCTTGATGCCACTGTCGTAGAGGGTGGTCTTGTCCCGGGGAAAGGGGCGACCGTTGTCGCTGAAAAACAAGACAACTGTATTTTCGGTGACGCCCTGTTCCTCAAGCGTCGCCATCACTTTTCCCACGTATTTGTCGAGACGGGAAATCTCGTCGTAGTAGAGGCCGTAGTCGCCCCTGACTTCCGGGGTGTCGGGTTGGTAGGGCGGCAGCCGGATCTCCTCGGGCTGATGCGGGTTCTCGACGATGCCTTCGTGGTAGTCGCGATGAGGATCGAGGGCCGCGAGCCAGAAGAAGAACGGTTTGTCCCTGGGCCGCTCGTTCAGCATCGGGACCCAATCGACGCAACCGCTCTGGGCTTCGCCTTCCAGTGATTCCACGAACTTGCCTTCCTGACCCGCCTTGCCGGTGGGGAGCTGGAATCCGGACGTGTCGACCTCGCGGACCTCGTCGAAACGGTCCCGGAGCGCGTCGCCGAGGTGCCACTTCCCGGCCGCGCCGGTCCAGTAGCCGGCCTCCTTGAGTTTCTCGACGAAAGTCACCTGCTCGGCCGGCACAGGCCAATGCAGTTCTTCCGCGTTGGTGTTGTGCGGGTAGCGACCGGTGATAATGCTGGCCCGGCTCGGCGAACAGGAACTGATGGTCAGAAACGCGTTGTCGAACCGCATCCCGCCCTCGGCGAGTTTCTGCAGGTTCGGCGTGTGGATGGTGGGGTGTCCGTAGGCGGTGCAATCGTTCCACGCCATGTCGTCGGCGATGATCAGGATCAGGTTCGGTCGCGTCTCCTTCGGCGGCTCGGCGTCTTCCTGGGGCGCTTGTTTTTCCTTTCCCGAAACCAGGCTGGTGAAAAGGGCGGCGGTCGCCAGCCATAGCGATGGTCGGAAAAGTGAGGTCGGATTTCGGAAATGTTTCAAGGCAGAAACCATGGCGGGGAGTGAAGCAGAATCCCCGGGCATTGCCAACGGCGCGTTTCCAGCCGGAAGACGGAATGGGATTTCGCGGCCGGAATCGGCTGGACGGCGAACGGACGATCTGGTTTTCTCAGGTTGCGTATGAGCCAGACTCGTCACCGGATCCGAAATCGATTGCTGATCCCGCTTTGCGTCGTTTTCACGCCGCTCCTCGCCAGTGCCCAGCTTCGGGAGACGCGGACGTGGACGAGCAACGACGGAAAAACTCTCGAGGCATCGCTGTTGCATGCCGATGCGAAAACCGCCACGCTGAGGCTTACCAACGGTCGTGAGGCGGAAGTGACGCTCGAACGCCTGAGCGAGGCGGATCGCCAGTATCTCATGGAGATGCGCGATACCGGCAGGACGCTGGCGGTCCAGCCCATGCCCGAGGAGACCAGGATCGATACCCAGATCGCGGTCGATGGCGGGCCACGCGTTTTCAATACCCCCCATTTCAATTTCGAAACCGACCAGGCGGTTTCGAAGAGCTTCATCAGCGAGGCGGCGCGGGTCTTCGAAGGTACCCTCCACGCCGTGTCAGAACTCCCGCTGGGGATCGAGCCAAGACCCGCCGAGGGGGCGGAACGCTTTCGGACCCTGTTTCTCGATCGCGCCGCCTTCGATCGGGAAATCGCCGACGTCATGTCCCCGAAACCAACGCTTTTCGGTACCCCCATTGGCACTCCGAGAACCATCGTCGCCGGAATCTACATTCCGAAGCGCCAGGAAGTCCTCGTTCCGTTCTCCTCCCTCGAAACCGGTCGCAGCGGCAGCCAGATCACCCTCCGGCGCACCAGCGACACCAGCACGCTGATTCACGAGATTACCCACCAGGTCATGCACGATTGGCTGGCGCTGACGCCGGTGTGGTTCAGCGAAGGCTTGGCCGAGTACATGGCGGCGGTTCCGTATCAGAATGGCCGATTTGAATTCGCCAACATCAAGCGGGGCCTCGAGGAGACGCTCGAAAAAGAATACCGGATCGGAAAAGGCCAGACGATTCCGATGATTCACCCGGCCGATTTCCTCGAAATGAGAAGTTCGGACTGGTCGGGTGGCGGAGACGATTACCGGTCGGCGATGATGCTGATGTACTACTTCATGCACCTCGATCAGCCCGATAAACCCGGCGCGGCGTTGGCGGGCTATCTCTATCTCCTGGAGAAGGGGAAAAACGACACCGAGACCTTCATCGCCGATCACAACCAGCTCGTGGCCGAGTTCGAGAAAAAACGCGTCGCCTACAACGAGTCGGTCAAGAAATTCAATGAAGCCCTGACGCGCTACAAGGCGGAGGTGGATGCCTACAACGCCCGGATCATGACCTACAATGCGCAGCTCAAGGAGAACACGCCACCGGAAAAGCTGATCGATCTGGGAGACGAACCTGTCGCTCCGGAACCGCCGGAGAAACCCGAGATTCCCAAGCAACTGCTCGAAAACCAGGGCGGCGGCGTCATCGACATCGGCGAGAAGATGCATGAGGCCGCACGTCCGGCGCTGGTCCGGGGGCGCGATCTCGACGAACTCGGGCAAACCGTGGCCGAGTCACTGAAGCAGGCCGGATTTCCCGTGAGCCTGAAAGCGCGCGGCTCCACCTATCGGGTCGAAAAGCCATCGGGCTTCGCGCCCAAGCGGGTCGGACCGTTCGGCGAAGACGTCAAATTCGAGTGATCGCGGGGGCGAGGCCGTATCGAACGGGGGGGCGCGCGCTCAGGGACGCTTCATTTCAAAAACGCCATGGTCGCCCATGTCCGAGGCGTAGGTGGCCTCGAAGCTGTCGTCCTTGATCCAGCCTTCGTGTTGGAAGCTGCCGAAGGGACCGAGATCCTTTTTTCCGTCTGCCCGGTAGCCGCGCCGACCGTCTTCTTTCACTCCGAAGGTTGCCGAAAATCCACCCCGGAACCAACTGCCCCAGGTGGCGTGGTAGCGAAAATCGTAGGGTTCGCCCTCAATGTCGTCGGCGTTTTTTTCTGATTTGGAAACCAGGCAACGCAGATCGCCGTGGTGGCCATTCACGTGACTCTTCCAGGTTCCCGTCCAGGGGCCGGCCACGGGATCCTTGGCTCCCTCGCCCGATTCCCGGGCTGCCACGGCGGCGGCGAAATCTCGATTGAAACTGGCGCCGGCGCAATTGGCGAGAGCGAACGCGAGCACCACGAGCCCGCACCGTGACCACAAGAGCAGGGGATTCTTCATGCCGCCAATTTGGGCGCTTGGCCGGGCTTTGCAAATGGCGCGATCGAACAGGGTTGAGTGCCGGATTCAACCCTCTTGAATCGCGCCTCAGCGTTCGAGGTAGCGGATGATGGCTCGACCGAGCTGACGACCGACGGCTTCGTATCCCTCGGTATGACTGGAAGGCGTGTTCCACGCGGTTTCGAGAGTCACGGCGACCGCGGGAGTGCCGAGCCCGGCGATCCAGTTCTTGCTGATCGCGTTCCATGCCTTGGGATCATATTTCTGCCCGGAAACGATGGTCTTGCCGGTGAAACGAAGCGGTCCGGTCATCTCCTCTTTCGCCAGTTCGAGAAAGGCGGACAGGTTTTCCCGGGCGGGAGCGGAAAGTATCTCCTGAGGCGGCACGTAGAAGTAGGGAAAGCGGTCCGAGGCGCTGGGATTGTGGAGGTCGACGTAGATCGCCATGCGATTCTTCTCGGCGGCGGCTCGGATCTCCCGCTGGGCCGCCTCAACCGCGTGCCAGTGAGGCTTCGATGTCCAGTCGCGATTGTGATCCTGAGGAGTCTGGTTCTTGCCTCCGGCGCCGCGATAGACATTGTCGATATCCATGATGGGAACGAGAACGACCTCGGCGGTCTGCCGGAGCCGGGTGGCGGCCGGATCATCGGAGGTCAGCCATTCGGCGAATCCCTTGGCGACCCAACTGGCACCGGATTCCCAGGCGTGCTGGCGGGCGTTGAGCCAGACCAGCGGTGCGTCCGGGACTCCATTGGTGGGAAGACTGCGCAGAGCCGGAGTATCGTGGTCCTCGCGGGTGCGGCAGAGGGAAAAGGTCTCGATTCCGGGCGAGGCGGCGGCGGCTTTCTCGACGAGGGCGGTGGCATCGGCGAGGACGAACGGTGGTCCCCAGGCTACCCGCATTTCGCCGGATTCCGGCGTCAGTTGATAGCGGATGCGTTTGCCGGTTCGGATGCCCGGTTCGGAGTGTTGCCAGGTGCGCCCGCCGTCAGTGCTGTAGCTCGCCCGATCCGGAGTCGCCCAGGGGGCTTCGCCGACATCGAGCGTCAGCGTCTTGCCCGCTTCCAGACCGGAGAGACGGACATACCACCAGCAGCGCCAGCCTTTCCCGGGGTGATCGGTGGGATTCAGCTTCAGGTAGGGTTTTGCCTGATCGAGTTCGACGACCTCTCCCGAGCCTCCGGGAAAGTCGATATCCACTTTGATCTCCGCCTTGGCGGCGACCGGGAGGAGGAGCCATCCGAGAGTGATGGTGAGGACGGCGGTCGTAAGACCGGAAAACGGGAAAGCCATGAGGGCGCGCATCATGCCAGATTTCGCGCCGATTCATGAAGGAAAAAACGCGGTCGATCAATTGCCGCTTTCCGGTTCGGTCCCGTTGCCTTCGGACGGGGCGGGCGGCGTTTCCGATTTCTCTTCTTTTTTCCGGCCGATGCCGAAGAGCTTCTTGCCGACATCGGTGACGCTCTTGACGGTGTCTTCCGCCATGTTGGCGGCGCCGCGCACGGGCTTGCCGGAGGTCAGCGTATCCTTCACTCCACCGATGATGGCGCCGGAGATCTGCGAACTGGTGGCGGCACCGAGCGTCTTGCCCAGCAGATCCTTGGAGAGTCCGGTGAGGTCGGAGACGGTGCCGACTCCGGGAACGTTCTTCAGTTTCCACGAGAAATTGTCGAAGGTCCCGGAGGCCTCGATCTCCAGTGCCTTGCCAACGACCTGGGTAAGCACCTTGGTGGCACCGCTGGTGGAGACGCGGCCGTTGGCATCGAGGGTGCGCTGGCCGAAATCGACGGTGGTCGCGGCGTTGATGGCGTAGAAGTCGCCGTCCAGCTTGATGTCTTCACTCTTCATGACGCCCTTGTCGAACGCATAGGTCGAAGTGAGATTCGCGCCCTCGGTTTCGCCGCGCCAGTTGGTGAGCGTGATCGCCGAGAGCAGAGGACGCAGGGCATGAAAGAGGGGCACCGTGCCGAACTCGGCCCCGGTGACTTCGATCCTGCCGTTTCCAGTCAGGGTCGCGAGATCGGGATTGCCGCTGCCGTCGAAAAACCCGGTCAGGCTGCCGGTGCGGCGTTTTTCCAGCTGGAGAAAATCGGAGATGGATGCGAGTCGCAACCGGGTGCAATCGATCCGGCCCAAGAAGGTGACCGGTTTTTCCGTCAGGCCGAGCGACATCGAGGGCATGGTCAGGGCACCATCGAACACCGAGGTGCGGAATTCGGTCAGGGTCAGCTTCCCGCTTCCCAGCGCGAATTTGGTGTCGAGTTGCTTCAATTCGGCAATCCGGTTTTCGCCGGCGGGAACGCGAACTTCCGGGGCCTGGAAAGTTCCGGCGAGTTTCGAGCCGGGAAGCGCATTGCCCAAGGCGACGTCGCCGGACGCGGTGATCGTCGGCGGAGTGGGAAACTGGGCGTGAGCTGAGATGGGATCCTGGAATCCCAGGTCGGTGAGCAGGCCGCCGATATCGATGCCGGAGTCGAGCTTTTCCAGGGAGAGCCGTTTGCCGGCGAGCTCGATCGAGCCGGTCGCATTGAGCGAACCAGTTCCGCGCGTTAGCTGAAGGCGGGGAAAGGTGATCACGGTTCCTCCGGAGGCTTCGGATTTGGCGGGGAACTGAACGGTGAAATCACCCGCGAGGGAAAGAGACTTTTCCTTTCCCAGCTTCGAGGAAAACTGGGAAAGTTCGATTCTGCCTGCGTTCCAGCTGAAATCGGAAGAGAGCGAGGAAATGATCAGGGGCGGCCGATCTCCCATCGGGACTTCGGCGGGACCGTCGCACGTGAGTTTTCCGGCCAGTTGGCTGGCAGCGATTTCCTTCAGGTTGAGGGTGCCGGCGCCCTCGAGTTGGTACGGCGGCAGTGAAGGCAGGTTGGCGGTGCTGTTTTCGGGCAGCAACGACGCGAATGAGGCGGGATTCAGGCCGGTGGAGATCGATTTGAGGGTGAGCGTTCCGGCGGCAAGATCGACGGAGCCGTTGGCATCGAGTTTTCGTTTGTCGATGGTGAGCTGGCATTTTGGAAAGCTGAGGCTCGTCGCCTGGCCGGGTTCCGAGACGAGATCGAATTCGATCGCGACATCGTTGGCGGTCAGTTCGCGCCAGCGCACCGTGTCGCCCGAGAGCTGACCTTTCACCGTCATCGGCGCCGGATACCCGGGGCGGGAAATGGTCAGCTCCAGCTCGGCCTCGCCATCGGGAGTATCGGGCACATAGTCCAACCACTTCGAGATGGGGGAGAGGTCGATCACCCGCTTGCCGGGATCGGGGAGCGGATCTGCGGAATTGGCGCCCGGTGCCGATTTCGCTTTGCCTTCCCATCCCAGGTCGCCATCGAGGTGAAAACGGATGTCGCGAAACAGGCCGCTGAATTCCCGGATTTCCGTGCCGGCGCGATCGATGGAGACGTTGGTTTCCAGGTCTTCAAAGGCATAGTCGCCCGACGGATCGCTGAGAACGAGGCCGGCGCCGTCCGTCGTCAACTGGACCGAGGCGGCGGATTTGCCACGGAGGATTCCCAGGAGATCGTAGCGGAGGTGAGCCTCCGAGAGAGTGACCGCGTTGGTTTGTCGGGAGGCATCCCGGAAGATTTTCAGGTTCTTGATCGTGAGACCGCGAAAAGGCGCGAAGTCGGAGGTGGTGTATTCGACGTTGATCCCGCGTTCCTGGAGCTGAGCGTCGAGGCGAGTCTTCAATTCGGCGCCGATTTTTCCCCGAAGCAGGAAGGTGGCACTGATGAGCAGAACGACCAGGGTGAGCAGGACAAGAACGGCGCGAACAAGAAAACGGAGAAAGGAGCG
>JAGRPB010000206.1 GCA_020439945.1 Verrucomicrobiia bacterium | reverse complement strand
CATGAGACGGAGATAGCGATCGTAACTGAGCGGGCCGTGCACCTTCAGTCGCGATTCGGGAAACGACATTTCGAGTTGGCGAAGCAGGACTCGGCCCTTGCGCTTGTCGCCGTTGATCACCGTGACCGGAACGGCGAGTTCCTCCGCGAGCACCGCCCCTCTCGACAGGGCCTGCAAGTGATTCCGCGTCGGCACGAAAAACTGTCGCGTTCCCAACATGATCCCCTCGCGACCGTCGACGGGTCGGGAGAAATCCCATTCCGGAAACTCCAGCGGATAGGGAGTGGGAATGAATCGCGTCTTTTTCTCGAAAGTCTCTGCGCTCAGCCAACCCCATCGCGGCGGCAGCGCCGCGGTGGGCGATACGATTCCATCCGCCAGCGAAAGCAAATCCTGATAGGCCTGCAGAGCGCGCGCTGACTGGAGCTGATCCGCGATCTGATAGGGGCCGGCCTCTTTCCAGCCCGCGAGCACGACCAGATTCGGCGCGGCCTTTTTCAGCTCCTCGATCGCCTGCAGGCTCAGCCACACCCGACTGCGAATCAGAACCAGCACGGCGTCGAATCGCTTGCGTTGATCGATCACTTCCGCCGCCGAATCGAAAAACGCGCCCCGGGTCGCGGCGGCGTAGGCGTGGTAGTTTACCGGCGGATGCCCACTCGCTCCGGGTTTGCCGGGTCCGTGCGTGTAGTCGACGAACGGATCGCGTCCTCCGGGATTCAGGACCGCCAGGCAGATCGGCGCGATGGATTCGGCGGACATTTCAGCGAAGAAGAGGAGCGATGGTGCGCGATACTGGATTTGAACCAGTGACCCCCACCGTGTCAAGGTGGTGCTCTACCCCTGAGCTAACCGCGCTTTCATCGTCCGGCGAATCTCGAATGGAGATCCGCTGTCGCCCCTCGGGGAGGGGGCGAAGAATAAAGCGTCCGACACGAAAATCGCAACTCTTTTGTCATCGACGCTTGCTCCCGGTCGCAGGGACCGCGAGAATCGGATGTCCCCATGCATCTCCAGGGAGAAACCTACCGCTCGCCCTCGACCAACCGCGAAATCCATCGCCAAGTGTTCCTGCCCGAGGGCAAATCGCACGCCGGTCACGTCGTGCTCCTGCATGGACTTGGCGATCATCTCGGTTGTCACCTGCGCGCGGCTGAACTTTTCTGTGATCGCGGCTACGTCGCCGTCGGTTTTGACTGGCCCGGTCATGGACGATCCGAGGGGCGGCGGGGCCACATCAACGGGTTGAAGGAAATCTTTGCGCTGCTGGAGGAGACACTGTCCTGGATCGAATCGGAATCGCCAAAACCGGGCGGAACAACCGCGGTCTACGCCCACTCCACCGGAGCTTTCGTGTTGCTGAACTACCTGCTTCATCGCCATCGGGAGTCGAGTCAACAGGGTCAGGTCGCGGACTCAACCCTGTTTGATTGGATCTGGCTGAGTTCCCCCCTGTTGCGGCCGGATCACGGGCAAAACCCGCTGTTGGTTTTCGCCGGACGCTGGCTGGCGGCGTTGGTGCCCTCCTTGACGCTGGATACCAAGATTCGCCCGGATCGTTGTCGTCATCCACGCCCCGATGGTGTCAGCGCGAGCCGGGAAATGGATGGCTGCCATCACTGGGTCAATGCGGCGTTCGGAGGCGACCTGGTGACATACGGTCGCGGCATCAACCGCACCGCCAAGGCGATCGTCCCGCCGACTTCCTTGCTGCTTACCCAGGGAGAAGACGATGGTGTCTGCCCGCCAGAGTTCTCGCGAGCGCTCTTTGAGGAGATTGAAGCCGAGGCAAAGCAGTACCTGCTCCTCCCCGGCTTGCGTCACGAGATCCTGCGCGAGCCGGACAATGACGACGCGATCGCAGCGATCAGCGCGTGGCTGGACGAACGGTCCTGAGACCATTCAGTCGAACCGGGGCCGAATTCAGGCGGCGCCGGCCGGAACCGCGGCTTCGGCTTCTTCGGGCTCGATGAAATCCTTGTGAAAATCGCGCCCGTGCTCGGTGGCATTCACATAGCCCGCGCGAACCACGAAATCGCCGAAGCGCTCGCCCTCATTCCGGTTTTCCGCGTAGTCGAGGAGAATCGGACGGAGGAGAGATTTGATATCGGCCGAATCCACCGATTTCCGGAAGAGTTTGCTTAGACGATCGCCGGCAAAACCCGCGCCGAGATACACGTTGTAGGTATTCGGCTTGCGGCCGACAAATCCGATTTCTCCGAGATAGGGACGGGCGCAGCCGTTGGGGCACCCGGTCATGCGAACGATGATGGAATCGTGGCGCAAACCGGCTTCCTCGATGACTTCCTCGAGTTCGCTGACCAAGCTGGGCAGGTAGCGCTGCGATTCCGCCAGGGCGAGACCGCAGGTCGGCAAGGCCACGCAGGCCATGGAATTGAGCCTCAGACCGGAGCGCTCGTTGGCGTCGATCATCTTGTATTGCTCAAGCAGGGCTGTGATCTGCTCCTTCGCTTCCGGCGCGATGTTCGCGATGATCAGGTTCTGGTTCGCAGTGAGACGGAAATCGCCCTCGTGGACTTTGGCGATCTCGCGCAGCCCGGTCATGAGCGCGTAGTCGTCCGTGTCATAAACGCGGCCGTTTTCCACGAACAGGGTGTAGTGCCAGTGACCGCGGTGATCTTCCACCCAGCCGTAGCGATCGCCGTTGTGGTCGAAGTGGAACGGGCGCGGCTCCTCGAGTTGGAAACCGAGCAGCTTTTCGCATTCGGCCCGGAAGACATCCAGGCCCATGCGCTCGATGGTGTATTTGAGCCGGGCCTGGGCGCGATCCTCGCGATTGCCATGGTCCCGCTGCACCAGCACGACCGCCTCGGCCACTGCCAGCGCCTGTTCCGGGGTGCAGAATCCCATCACGTCCGCGAGACGCGGGAAGGTTTCTTCCTTCCCGTGGCTCATCCCCATGCCGCCGCCAACGGTGACGTTGTACCCGACGATGTTTTCACCGGCCTCATCGACGATGGCGATGAAACCGAGATCGTGGGCGTAGATATCCACGTCGTTGCTCGGCGGAACGGCCACCACGATCTTGAATTTGCGCGG
This sequence comes from Verrucomicrobiia bacterium, assembly GCA_020439945.1. GTDB lineage: Bacteria > Verrucomicrobiota > Verrucomicrobiia > Verrucomicrobiales > DEV007 > JAEUHH01. The sequence goes on along the minus strand of JAGRPB010000206.1, from coordinate 5,845 downwards.
CAGGTAGTGCTTGCCGTAGATCGGCTCCTCGCCCTCCTCGGGTTCGATCAGAAGCGGCGGATCCTGGGTAACCTTGACCTTTTCTCCGCTGCCGTCGTCGAGCCAGATTTCGTGATAGGCCGAAGTCCGCGGCGTGAGATGATCGGAGATGTCACTCGCCAGCGCGAGCGCGTCCTCGTGCACCTTGGACTGGTAGGGATTCGGATTGCACATCACGTTCCGGTTCACGTCACCGCACGCGGCCACGGTGTCGAGCAGTGCCTGATTGATCTCGGCGATGGTCTGCTTGAGTTCGCTCTTGATGACGCCGTGAAACTGGAAGGCCTGACGAGTGGTCAGCTTGAGCGCGTCGTTGGCGTATTCCAGCGCCAGACGATCCATTTCCAGCCACTGTTTCGGCGTCGCCACGCCACCGGGCACCCGGACACGGATCATGAAGGAGTAGGCCGGCTCGAGTTTCGCTTGGCGACGCTCCTTGCGCAGGTCGCGGTCGTCCTGCTGGTAAATGCCGTGAAACTTGGTCAGCTGCTGATCATCCTTCGACAACGCACCCGTGGAAGTGTCGGCCAACCCTTCGAGCAGGGTTCCACGCAGGTAGTTGCTGGCATCCTTGATGCCTTCGTTTTTCGAGAGAGCCATGGTGTTTCGGGTGGAGGGATGGAAAGATTTTAAAGTTGCGTGATTTACTAATGTATCGCAATCTGTGCTTCGCAAGCGCTTTTTTTGCATCTCTAGACCCGTCCCGCTCCCTTGTCATCATGCGTCTTCCGCTGAAAACCGAGTATGCCTGTCAAGTAATGGCACAATTGGCTCGGACCTATGAAAATGGAGAGGTTCGCCGCGTGGAGGAACTCGCTGAAGCTGAGGGACTTTCCCCGAATTATCTGGTGCAGATTCTGACCCAACTGAGGCCGATGGGTCTGGTCATCAGCAAGCGGGGAAAAAATGGCGGCTACCTGCTGGGTCGCGATCCAAAAACGATCTCGCTCGCGGAAATCGTCAGCGCGATGGAAGGCGAGGATCTGATCGAATCCAGTTCCGGCAATGGCGGAAAATCGGCCGCCAAAGTGAATCAGGCCTGGAATCAGGTGAATCGGAATCTCCGTAGCGCGCTCGAGGCCATTTCGCTGACGGAGTTGATTCCGGACGAATCGAACGCCGGGACGGAAACCGACTGGGTGATCTGACGCGTCCCGCGCCAGAGATTGATAAGTCAGGAATCGCCGCCACCCGCGTGGCGCCACCAATCGGCCGGTCGCTCCCATGGATCGCGGTTTTCCTCGGAAGTCTCCGCGTCGAATTTTTGCCTGGAATCGCTCTTTGTATCCGCTCGCCAAGGATCGGATGGCTGCCCCTCTTCGTCGGACAAGGTGGCCAACAGTTCGTCCATTTCCCGATCCTGCTCGGTTTCGCGTTTTTCCCGGGTCACCAAGTAGCAGAAAAACAGGATGATTCCCGCCGGCACACCGACAGCGAGGCCGAGAAGGAACATGGCCAAGGCACTGTCGGCCAACACGTCGTGACTGACGTTGAAACGGGCCTCGACGGGCAGCGAAGCCGCCATTCCATTGGCCACGAACCCCAGCAATACAACCACAACAACGCCGAGAACCGCGGTTCCGGTCGAAAGAGTCGATCGCATGGAAGAGTTCGTTTTCACTTCGGAGAAGCAATGCTGCGATTTTGTAACTTTTCTGGGAAAAATTGGCAACCGCTGTTTTTGAAATTCTGGCGCTTTTTGACGAAATTCCGGTTTTCGTTGCCGGTTTTTCCGGGAAATGGTGAAGAAGGCTGAAAATTTCCCCCAATTGCCGACCGATTCGTTCGAGAGGACACCGACATCCGCGATCGACATGCCAGACGAGACGACACCAGAGGATTTGAACGAAGCGACCGAAGTTCGCTGCTATTTCGTGAGAAACCGCAATGCGCTGGCGGTCCGGGCCAACTTCGAAAGCCTCTACGTCGACTACTACCTGCACTTGATGGAACATCGGATCCGGCATGAACCGGGGCACGATGCTCTTCTCAAAGACGGGCTCGCGGCGCTCACTTTGCACCTGGCCTCGCGCCCGCGAAATGAGGCCGCGGCGTGGACCATCCACCTGGCCAACCCGTCGCTGAATCTTTTCGTCACCGGGAGCAACCGGAACCAGAACGTGACCGGCCGGATCTTTTCGGAAAACGTCCGGGAAACGGACCGGAATCTGTTTTTTTCGCAAACGACCGCCGATGGTCTGCCGGCGCGTCAGAGTACGATCGAGTTCGAAGACGCGGACATCTTCTCCGCGGTCGAAGCCTTCTATCGGCAAAGCGAGCAGCGGCCCGCCCGGTATTTCCGGCATGATGAAGAGGATTTCGTCATGGTCACCGCGCAACCGGATTGCGACATGCCCTGGTTCCTGACCCTGGATGACGACTCGATCCGCAAATTGGACGAAACGGAGGAACTCAGCCTCCTCGAGCGCCGCCTTTTTCGATTCGAGTGCGGCTGCGATATCGATCGCATCTACCCGGTGATCGCGTCCATGTCCGAGGCCACCATCGACGAGATTTTTGCCGGAGAAGGCACCGCGATTGCCGATTGCCCGCGATGCGGCGCCCACTACGACATCACTCGCGAAGGCCTGCGTGAATTTCGCCGACCGGGCTGAAAGCGGATCGGGGCCCGACTCAAAGGCGTTTCCGATTCCGCTCCTGTTTTAGAAAGAGCGGAATCATTTCCTGCTCGACCAGGGCCACGGCGGCCGCGAGTCCTTCATCCCGGTAGATTCTGCCAATGCGCGCTTCCACCGAAGTCGGGTTTCCGAAGGCGGTCAGGAACTGGTTCGAGGTCATGCGCGCCTGCATGGCGCCATCGGTTTTTCCGTGCTCACGCAGAATCCAGTTTCGGGTCGCCAGCGCCAGCACCGCATCGCCGATCCAGGCCTCGGCCTTTTCGCGTTCTCTCGGGTCGTCCGGGAGAGCAGAGTGATTCATCCCCGCACCCTCCGCCGGACTATCGACGCAGGAAAGCAAAAGTTGATCTGACCCGTGCCGCTGTGCCGCTTATCACTTTTCACTCATCCTCCGCCTCCCCTGGCGCCGGAATACGCCGGAACTTCACCAGAATCACCAGCATCGCCGCCGTTGCCAGGCACGCGCCATAGCCCAGCAGCAGCCCCAGCCCTTTCGAGGCCACATAGCCCGCCATCAAGGCGCCGAAAATGCGCGAGACACCGCCGATCGTCATCGTGAACACGCCCTGGATGGAATTGCGAAAGCGATCCCCCGCCAATCGGTCGAGAAACATCACCGGCGCAATGAACAGAGCGAGCACTTCCATTCCGTGAACGACCTGGACTAAGATCGCCGTCCACACCGTGGGAAAAAGAGACAGCAGGATCATCCGCGCGGCCATGCAGATCAGCCCCACCACCATGATGCCCTTCAGCCGCAGTACCCTCTGCAGTTTGGGCATCATGAGGGTAAAGAAGATCTCGACGACAACCCCGATATTGATCACCAGCCCGATGTAGTGCGACTCGATCCCGATCACCTCGCGAAGGTAGATCGAGATAAACGTGTAGTAGGCCACCGCCGCCATGTAGCCGAACACGAGCCCGAGGCACAGATATCGCGCCCGGGGAGAAATCAGTCGGCGGAACGCCTCCTTCGTCGGCAGCATCCGCTTGGATTCGCCCGAACCGACAGATGAATCGAGTGCTGCCGGCAGACGTGGCAGAGAGAACGAATTTACCAACGCCGCCACGCCAAACGCCACCGCACAGAGGAGGATGCGCCCTGTCGAAGCGCCGTTCTGGAGCAAAAAGTAGATGATCAGGCTCGGCACGATGAAACCAATCGTTCCCCACACCCGCACGCTGGGATAAGGTTTCACCGGATCGCCCGCCGCTCGCCGGGCCTCGGCAAAGGAAAAATAGAAACCATCCTGGAGCGGGATCATGGCCACGAAAGCGAGACCGTGGAAAAGGAACAGCATCAACCTGACCCAGAGCACCGGAATCGCATACATCAGCGACAACACCGCGATGCTGACGGTGAACGCGATCGCCAGGATGCGTCGGCTGTCCACATTCCGATCCGCCAGCAGGGTAATGATCCCGGGCGACAGCAGCATCGGGACATTCGTCAGCGCCGTCGCGAACCCGATCTGCATCAACCCGAAGCCGGCCTCCTTCCAGAGAAAGACCGACATCAGCGGCATCACGCTACCGATGACGCCGTAGGCGAAGAAAAACTGGCGGCGAAGCGCGTTCAAATGCGGCAGAGGGGGCGAAACAACGAGGCTCGGAACGAGTTCCAGCCAACGCCGAAACCGCATTCGCGGCAAGCGATCATTGACGGCACCCGCCACCCCATTGCCGGTTGCGATCAGGACAAAATCGGTGAACTCTTTCCCGCCTTCGGCGAGGCCCTTTCAAGCCATTCCGAGCCGGAAAAGCGCCCTTAGCTCAGCTGGATAGAGCAACGGACTTCTAATCCGTAGGTCGTGCGTTCGAGTCGCACAGGGCGTGCCATTGAATTTTGATGGCATTCTCACAGCATGGGTGAAGTTCAATGGCTGCGGAAAAATTTAGATTGAATTTCAAACGTACGGACGGCCAATTTCTGACGGCGAACTTCAGAAATTTTCAAGATGAAATCCAATCCTTCAAAAGCATTGCCTTGGCAAGGTAGACTGGAAACGTAAGCTAATCCTGTCTTAGAGTCGACCAAGTCCAAGTAGCAATGTTCGTAGCGTGAACTCGGGATATATCTACATTCTGACTAATCCTTCCCTTGCCGAGACTCACCTCAAGATCGGGCGCACCTCTCGGCACCCTGACCAGCGTGCCGCCGAGATTTCCGGTTCTACGGGCGTACCGACTCCTTTCGAAGTCGCCTGGTTCGGAGAAACGGTGGACTGCATTCTCGCGGAGGCCATCGTTCACGAACAACTCAGTGACTTTCGCACCAATACTTCCCGAGAGTTTTTCGAACTGGAGCTTGATGAGGCGATTCGGGTCGCAGAGAGGGCAGTCGCGCAGGCCGGCAGGCAACGCTTTTTTCGTCCCACGCTCATTTCTCCCGCTCTCTCGGGGCAGTCGGTTGACGATGTCGAAGCCTCCCAGCACTTCTTGCGGCGATTCCTAGCTTTCGGAATCCATTCGATCATTAGGCCGATTTTGCGGCTTCCCGTCGATGTAATTGTGGGTATTGCTCTACTCCACTGGTATTTCCTTAAGTATACTTTGATCTTCGCATGCTGGGCAATCAAAGTGACGGTTCTGATCTTCACTTCATTGTTGAGCGGCCTTTTGTCTAGTTTGGTCGGCCAACCTCACCGGAGGCGACGTCGCCGGTGGTGAGCGGGCCGCAGGAACCAACCAACCTATTCTCCCAATGGTGACTGCCAGAAACAAGGGGTACGCCAAGGACATCTTGGGAACCATCCTGTGGATCCTTATAGCGGCAGGTTGGTTCCAATTTCGCGCTACGGAATCCAACCACGAGGGAAGACACCACGATTCCACACCGAGGCTGGAAGCAACCGACGGCAAATCCGCCCCCGAAGCCGAAGCCAACTCACCAAAACCCGTCGAAATCACCCCCATCGCTATCGATCCGCTAGACCTCCCCTCGGACATGCGAACCTGGACCAGCCCCGAGGGTAAGATTTTTGTCGGTCGGATTCTCCAATTGGACCGGAAGAATCGAACGGCCACGGTTTTGACTGACGAAGGAAAGACCTTTTCGGCGGTTCCCCTCTCCCGGTTCTCGGAGAAGGATCGGAGGCGCCTCCTCGGTGAAAATCCGGAATAGCAGAAGCAGTTTGGAAAAATTACCCCGCCGATCCTCGGCA
>JAGRPB010000018.1 GCA_020439945.1 Verrucomicrobiia bacterium | reverse complement strand
GATCGATTGTTCGAGTTGGGTGATGGTGTCAAAGATGCCTGACAGTCCGGGAATGAACTTGTCCAGTCCTGTCTTGATCGCACCCGCCACGTCCTGGCTGAGAGTGCGAAGGAGATCCGGCACCCCTGACTTCACTCCGATGAGAGCGGGCAGGCCACCGGCGGGCAGCACATTGGCGCCCAGCGACCAGAGCCTCGGGTCGTTGGTAAAGATCGCTTCCGTCCACGCTCCGGTGAGCGTCGCCAGCGTGGTCTGTTCGTAGCCGTCGTCGTCGAAATAGGTGCCCCCCCGGTCCGTCAGCGCCGGGGCCAGAAAGCCCTGGATGATCGACCTTGCCAGACTGCGGTTGTAGCTGAGATCGGCGTTGTCGATGATGAGATACTTCAAGGCGTGAAGCATCGCGAAATCGCCCGTCACCGCCGAGGCGGCCAATTCGGTGCCGGTGTTGGCATTTTCATCGACGGAATAGGCCAGGCTCCAATCATAGGCGCCACCGTTGGCCATCAGGAGATCGCGGGTGACGATCTGGCCCTGCCGGTTTTCGAGCGTCGACCAATCGACGAACAGTTCGCCGGTCGTGGCATTGCCGCCGAAGAGTTTCACGAGGAAAGTGTCTCCGGTGGAGAGATTGTTGCCATTGAGAGAGTCGGCGGTGGATTTGAGGACCAGCCAGGAATTCTCCGCGCTCTCGAGCACTGAATTGAATCCACTGACGAGGATCGACGAAGCGGAGGGATCCCCATTGGGGTCGGTGACCGCATCGTCCATGAACTGGGCCGCCGTGCCCGATTCGTAAGCGACCACATGGGTATCGGCGCCGAGATCGCTGTCGAGATCGGCATCCGTGCTCGCCGCGATCCGGGTGCCGCCACCGGCTGTCTGGTAGAAAGTGGCACTGGAATCATCCGGCGCGGTGGTGCCGAGATTATCAAAGGGATTGAGATAGACGCTGTCCGCAGGATCGCCATTGTCGAAGGTGTCCTGACGATCGACATCACCCCCGCCGACGACGTAGTCTTCCACATTCCCGCCCAACTGCGAATCGTCGAAAGTATCGACGAGATCGGCGTTCCAGTTGGTGGTGTAGATGTTGTTTCCGCCGGCCAGCAGGGCGTAGCTCAGTCCGGCACGGTGATCGATCGCCGGGCTGACATCGAGCAGGCGCGTCGTCTGGTAGCCAACCTGTTCGTTGTAGGCGTCGATGACCACCTGGAGATCCGCGCCGCTGAATCCGCGATACTTGAGGCGCTGTTCGATCCGAACCGTCCGCTCGATCGTGGAGAACGCCGCCTGGGCAGGCTCGTCGATATAGGCCTGGATCGCTTTCTCCAGTTCGGGCGTGTAGCTGGAAATGTAGTTCGGGCCATCCGAGGGGTTAAAATATCTCGTGACCAGCCCGGCACTGACGGAGGGACCGCTATTTGACACTCGGTCAACAATCCCATCGTTGTTGTCGTCAGCGCCACGTTCCAGGTAAATGTAGGCAATGAAAACCGCATCCGGCTCGAAATTGGCGGAGGTCAGCAACGCGTCGATCGTGGTGTTGTGAACGACCTTATCGAGTTTTCCGGAAGCCTGAAGCGCCTGAATGTCGGAATCGTAGAGGAATCCATTCGAGAACATCTGCAGCAACTTCTGTTTGCCCGCCTCGCCGATCGCATCGGAATAGCTGAAGCCGAGATCGATCAGCAAATCCCTCGCCGCGATGGCGAACACGGAATCGGCCGTTTTGTGCTGAACGCCGGTTGACCAGACGACATTTTGCAAAGCCCGGCTGCGATCGGCGAAATCAATCCCGAAATCCGCGAGAAATTTGGCCACAAATGGGTCGTAGTCCGTCAATCCCACGAAATCGTGCTGGGCGGTGGCAAAGGCCAACGCCGCGTTGGCTCCCACGACGCTCGGGTTTGCCAGGTCCATCCATTTCTGATTGAAGGCTGGCGTCGCCTGGGTCAGGCCGGTGAATTCACTGATGAAGCCGCTCGCATTGAGAAACTCCATCACCCGCGAATCTTCCACGAGCACTCCATTTCTCCGGCTGGGTAGCTGATAAACTCCGTAGGACACGCCCCCGGCGTCTTCCACTCCCGACGACACGACTCCGGCTGCCGAGATGAAGGCGGGATCCGAATAGTTTTCGTAAGCGAAACCGGTCTCATACTGCGCAGAGAGCGATCCCACATCCGGCAGATCCACGTCCGATGACGCGGCGAGCCCCATGGTCTGTAAATCCACCGAAGTCACGAAGTCCTCGCCCACATAGATCAGGACACTTTGGGGAATCGGATTACCATCCACTTCGACGGTAAATTCGATCTCGAAGAATCCCTGGAACCCGGACGCCAACGATGAGAGGTCGCCGAGAAGATCATCCTGGGTGGGTGGCAGGAAGAGCAGTTCGCCTGTCTCGATGGTTCTCTCCGATGGATCGTCCCGGAAGATTTCCGAATACAACATCCGGGCGACAGGTTCGGTGGCGAACAGGAGATCGTCGCCGATCACCATGTCGGTAAAGTCATTGTCGAAGGGCGTGGTAAAAAACGCCGGAGATCCGTCCGGGTTCCGTGCCGTGACATTGGTGATCGTGAAATAGTCAAAGTCGGCGGGATCCAACTGGCGCTGGGGCGATGATCCGCCACCGATATCGTGGAAATCGACCGTGATGGCGTCACCAACCCCGCCACCGTGAACGAATCGGAGATTGTCGAAGCCCAACTCCACCCCGGTCTCCTGAGTCACGAGCGTGAAGCTGATGGCGTAGGCGTTGCCCCAGGCTTCCGGGGGCAGGAGAACGGCATGGGTTTCCGTGGTGGAACTCAGGACGGACAACTCCACCGTTCCGAGGAGCACCGGGGAGAAAAGATCGCCGCCCTGGGTGGTCGAAGGCACCAGCAGATCGATTTTAAGCGAACCAATCGCGCCCGGAGTGCTGAAGAGCGCCAGATCGAAAGCAATCGCCCCGACATTTTTCGGAACCAGGATTCGATTGTGGATCCGCTGGCTGTCTGTGTTGGTGAAAATGAGGTAACCACCCGAATCACTCTCCGCAGAGCCGCCGCCTCCGTGCAATGACCATCCGGGAATGGTGTTCCCGGTGACTTCGCCGGTGAATTCCAGATCACCATTGTTGATGTCGAAAGCGGCCAGTCCCGGTACCAGTTTGCTGCCCGTTTGATTGGGGGGTGGACGGGATGCCAAGCCTCCAGCCAGAAGCGAATATCCATAGCCCGAAATCGATCCGTGAACATCGGGATCGGCGACGGTCGGTAGATAGTAATCGGTCCAGGCCTGATTGGTGGTGAAAGCCGAAGAGAGAAAGTCGTAAATTGAATTGATGGCCGCTCCTCCCAATCCGGTGACGTCAACGCTGTAGCTTGCCGGCACGGCACGCCCGATAGGAGCATCGTCCGTCTGGTAGTAGACATCGGCAAATCCCACGTTGTCCCAGACCTCGGGAGATCGGGAACCCACGGAATTCCCATCGTAATCCCTCGGATCCAGGTAGGTGAGGTGATCGACCGAGATGCCCATGGCCCCGAGTTCCCGGACCGCTTCCGATGTCACCACGGCCCCGGTTCCTTCGCCGATGAAGTGATAATTGGGGTTTCCGCCCGGCGTGAGGATATTGAGCAATCCAAGATCCGCCATCAGGGCCACCAACGCTTCGCCGGCCGCCGAAGCCCATCCACCGCTCGAGTTGTTCGATTCAGGCGCCCAGTCGAAAAGCAACACCACGTGAAGGCCGGTGGCGGCCCCGGAAATCTCGTCATTCGTCCCCAGGAGCGAGCGAGCTTCGAGGATTGCATCGATTTGGTCGGTCGTCGCGAAAATCGATTGCTCGACATCGATCTGCCCCCGCGAATCCGAGCGGTCGCTGGGCACGTCATAGTCCAGCAGGAATCCGGTCCCCTGGGAGTGAATCGCCAGCGCCAGCGCGCGCAGGTCGTCACCAGGCGACGGACCGCGGTCCGAGCCTGCCCCGTAGAAATAACCAAGCAGGGTATCTTCCCCGCTGAATGAAGCCTCGCCGTGGGTGATGATCGTGACGCTGTCGATGAGATCCGCATAGGGCGAGAGCGTGTTCCGGATCACTGCCGGTTCGATGAAATTCAAAGTCGCGGGAGCGAAGGTTCCCTGGACGATGGCATTGTCGATTACCGCGCCGTAGTACTCCTGATGGGAATTCAGCACGGGTGAGTAATAGGCGGCGCTGGAATCGTAGACCGTCACCGTGCCCTTCAGAGCCCCGCCTACGAAGATTTTGCCTCCCGCCTGGGCGCTGCCCACGGCCGCCGAGGCTTCGAAGGAGAGATCGGTTCCAAACGCCAGGGCTGCTCCCAGCCCTGCCTCGATCTTATAGACGGTAGGATTTGGTGAGGCGGTCAGAATTCCGTAAAAGCTGTCTGGACGCTCCAGATACAAGTCCAAGGGGATGGCGAGAGGAAACGCGGTTCCGTAAATCCCCTGCCATGCACTGTCTGCGTAGTAGGGAATCATCAAGTCGGCCACGGCGATCGAAAAACGGGCAAACAACGGCAGATTCTCAAATGCTTGCTCGGTCGTGATGTCGGGATACACGCCCAGGCCGAGACCTGAGGCATAGGATTCCTGCACCGCGTCATTCGCCACATAGAGATCGAGATATTCTCCGATGCTCATCTTGGTCTCGATCTTGATGACCCCTTCCACTCCAAAGGAGAAATCGGCGAGGAAATTGAAGAACTCGAAGGCATCGGCTTCGGCGACCAGTTCCGGCTTCACCGCAAAAGAGGTGCCGATGGTGATTTGATCGTTCTCCGTGATGACTCCGTTCAGGATATCCAGCGGATTGGCTCCAAATTCGACATATTGCTCCACCTCGACCGTGATCAGGCCGATCGAGACATAACCGACCCGCGTGATTTTCAGTTTTCCGTCGGCAAAATCGTAGACACTGGTTCCGAGGGCCGACAGGTTGGGCGAATAGACGAATTTCAAGCCGGCCACGATCTCGGCGGCCCTGACTCCCCCCTCGCCGCCGGGCGCCGCTGGACCAATTACGATTTCGCCTTCCAGTCCGAGACCAAATTCCAGTTCGGTTGCTGGTTGCGGCAATGAAGCCAGAATCGCAGCGAATCCCGCTTGAGTCTGCGGAAGACCGGCCACCAGGGATGCGAAATCGATCGTCTTGCCCGTCGCAGCGAGCGCCAGATTGAAAAGGCTCTCGGCGAAATCCGAATCCGCCACTTCGTCGGAGAAGGTTTTCGTGTTCTGCGCCGTGTTGTTGGCGTTCGTCGTGGGACTGATGACCCGCACGTCCACCTCCCAGATATCCAGGCTGGTGGTCGAATCGAGCGCGGTATTCGCGGCGTTGGAAGAGTCGACCGTTCCCGTATTGTCATAGATCTCGAATTTGACCGTCTCGGGACTGGTGGATGGATCGGGAGGAGCCAGCAGAGCGTCAAACGTGGCCGTGTAGGTGCCCATCAAGGGGAAGTAGACTCCCGCCGACTGGAAAACGATTTCCGTGAATCCATCAACGACCCGTTGCAGTTCCACCAGAGGAACGCGGGTGACCGACTCTCCCGTCGCCTCGTTCTCCAAACTGAAAACCACCTCGGCATCGTTTGAAAGTATCCAGGAAACATTGTCGATGAAAACCGCCAGGGTGTGGTAGCCGGGTGTGGAGATGCCGAACGAGATGGTGGGGATCCAATCTTGACCCGTCACCGGCCTGATGAAGTTCATGTCGATGATCTTCGTCTCCGCGATTGCCACCGAGTAGAGAGGCGAATCCGCCGCCGCATCATCGGTCTCCGCGTAGCCGATCAGGTGGGCGGACTCTTCGGCGATCACTTCGGTCAACTCATCCGCATAGGCTTCGACCGTCATTCCCGGCTCCCAGATCGATTCGGCGAACACAAACGATTCGTCGTTCCGGTCCAGATTCCCCACATCGACGTGCTCGGCCAAGCCACGGAAACTTCCCCAATCGAGAAAAGCCTCGTTGGTGCCTCCGATGTAGACCGTGGAGAATTCCGATGAATCGGTCGGAGACTCGGTGACGAAGCGAATACCGGCTTCGCCGAAAAGTTCGTTCAGGTTGGCGACGATCTCCGCGATGAAATTGTCCCGTTCAGCAGCGTCCAATCCCTCGACACCGAAAGCGGGAATTTCCAGTCCGCTCAACTGGACCGGACCGTCGTAACTCGCATTCGAGGCACCATCGAAATTGAGATAAAAAACCTGGCCAAGACTCGCGCCTTCGCTGCCTTCGGTCAGGATGATTCCCGGCAATTCAGGGAGCTTTCCGAGACCGCCACTTTCTCCGACCGGAGAGTCGGAAATGCCGGCCAGACCGGTGCCGGATTCGGTCGTTTCGATGCCTTCGACGGGGCTGTTTTCGAGGACAGAACCCTCCGTCACGGCGTCATCAGAGCCGTTGCTGTTGGTGGAAAAATCAGGGTTAAGTAATTCATTATCTGAGGATTCCGATCCGGGAGGGCCCTTGTTTTCAGGAACCTGCACATCCTGGTTCGTGAAATCGTCGGCTTCATTCGGGAGCGGCGAAACGTCATCGCCCGCGTCCAGCACCGGATCGGAAATCGGCGGCAAAATCTCGGATTCTTCAGCCCCGGAAACCGCATTCTCGATCGCATCCTCCGTCTCCTTGGCGGGACCTGACAGGGTTGAATCAGAGACTGAAGAGGGTTCAATCGATGCCGTTTCCACCCCATCGAAAAGCGCCTCCTGACCACTCGATTTTTCGCCTGAAACGACCGGCGCGAGCGCCTGTTCGGCCGGAGTCTGAGCGTTCTCCTCGAAAGCCGATTCCTCCACCACTTCGATCGGCGTCAGTTCGGGATTGGCCGCGACCAGGTCTCCCGGAGCGTCGATGGGCGCCGCCGAAAGCAGCACCCGGGGCTCCAGCATTTCGAGCTGAAACAGCCGTTTTCGGCTGAGGCATTCGGATTCAAGATCCGACACGACGTCCTCCTCTTGAGAGGAAGTCGCCGTTCTGGGCCTGAAAAAAAACATGGGCTGGAGGAGAAAGCCGCTTTCGAACGTCGATAGGTTTTGGTCTGTCTACTTTCAGACTAGACCGCAGACTCGTCGTTCGCAAAGCAAGCTTCGTGAAATTCTTGATTTTTTATATCAGGAATGATTTTCCGCACCGATTTGAGGCGATTTCATCCCTCGAAGGCTTATCCGCAAGATCCGAAGCCACCTTTCAGTTTTTTCCGAAAAACTTACGCCTTGGCGGAGAATCCCAGCGATTTGGCGCGCTCCTCGTCCAATTTGAGGACGTTCTCGCGTCGTCGAAAGGCCTCTTTTTCGGATCGTTTCTGACAGCGTCTCAGCAGAAATCTGGCCAGATTTCGAGACCCAGGCACACCCTGTTTCATCGCCCGACGAAGACCTTTCGCCGTCCACTGATGGAGAAATTTCGTGGCCAATTCATCATCGAGACTGGCGTAGGTGATGGCCACACCGGGATCGCCCTGGCGTCCCGAACGCCCGTAGAGTTGGCGATCGACACGGCCGGAATCGTAGAAATCGGTGGCAATCACGCATAGCCCACCCAGTTCCGTCACGCCTTCGCCGAGGCGGATATCGGTCCCCCGGCCCGCCATGTTGGTGGCAATGGTGATGCGGCCTTTCTGCCCCGCTCCGGCGATGATCGCGGCCTCGTCCCGGTGACGAACGGCGTTGAGAATCTGGCAGGGCAACCCCACCGAGCGGAGCCGGCGCGCCAGCTCCTCACTGTCCGCCACACTGCGGGTGCCAACGAGAATCGGCTGCCGAATCTCGTGGCGTTTCTGACATTCCCCCAGAACGGCGTTCCACTTTTCCTCAGCGGTTGCGAAGACCCGGGGAGGCAGTTCCTGGCGCTGGCAGGGGCGATGCAGCGGGATGCGGTTGACCCGCATTCCATAGATTCTCCAGAACTCGCCCGCCGCTTCCCAGGCTGTTCCCGTGGCTCCGGCGATGGCTTGGAATTGCCGAAAAAAGCGCTGGAAACTGATACTGGCGATGGTCACCGCCGGCGACGTGATGGGCACGCCTTCCTTCGCTTCGACAGCCTGGTGCAGCCCCTGCCGCCAGCTCCGTCCCGGCATACGGCGACCAGTGCTTTCATCGACGATGACGATCTTCTTGTCTTCGACCACGTATTGCTTGTCGCGGTGGAAGAACTCCCTCGCTTCCAGCGCCTTGAGAACGAGTTCCACCTTGCGGGTGCGCCCCCTCCAGATACCGGAAAGGGCCTCGCTGGCGTCGTCGATGACGCGATAGCCCTCGTCTTTGAGTTTCACGGTTCGGCGGGTTTCTTCCCGTTGGTAGTGACGGTCGCAGACAAATTCCCGACTCAACTCGGCGGCCTGTAGAGTCGCTTCCTCCAGCGCCTGGTTGACCTTGCTCTGGCTGATGATGAGCGGGGTGACGGCTTCGTCGATAAGTCCGTTGTCGGCTTCATCGACGATCACCGTGTGGAGTCCGCGGAGCACCCGGCGACTGTCGCGGGAAGGACGCGCCTGATAAATCTGGCGGATGAGGCGTCGCCCGGGATGGCCGAAGGCTTCCTCGGTGAGATCGTCCCGGAGAAAGTCGGCCGCCAATTCCTTCGCCGTCGTGTAGACCACCGCGTTCCGGTATTGGGTGCGCCGTTCCTCGGGACTCATCTTTCCGGTCACATGCCCCACCGTGACGCCACACAGCTCGAAAAAGCGGCCGAGATACTTCGCATCGCGTTCGGCGAGATAGTCATTGGCGGTGACCACGTGACACGGGCGCTCGGTCCACGCCCGGACCACCGCCACGAGGGCGATGGCGAGAGTTTTCCCTTCTCCGGTCGCCACCTCGACCAGATCGCCCCGCAACATCGCCAGCGCCGCCATGATCTGGGGCGGATGGGCGAACAATCCGAGCCGGACTCGCGCCGCGTTGGTGATCGCCGCCATCGCAGACTCGGGGACATCGCCGACGTCATCGGGCCGCGCCCTGACGTCTACGCGAAATTCCTTCAACTCCCGTTTCAGTTTTTCGATATCGACCTCCGCAAAACGTTCGGCGATCTCATGAATCCGCCGCGCCTCGGCCTCGAGCTGGCTCAGCCGTTCCTTCTTCGGCCGAAACCGCCGCGCCCAACCGTGCGCCCACGCGTCAATCCCCCGGAAAACCCTCGGCGGGTTCGCCAGTTGGGTGGATCGATAGGTCTGGCTGGGGGTCATGGGAATGCGGAGCGGATTGCCGCTTTAGATCCGGTAGCGCTTCTGGAGAAGCTGACGGCCTTTCCGAATCCATTGCCAGAGGTAGGGCTCGTCGTCGAGGCGCATCCGGACCACTCCGGAGAGTTCGTGCTGGAGGACGACTTCCTTGTCTGCGGGATCGATGTCGGCACGGACCTCGAAGACGGGTTCTTTGGTTTTTCGGCCCTGACCATACGGATCGCGGGCCACCTGGATGTCACCGCCGCCAAGCATGCCGAGGGCGGTGGAGGGCAGGCGCTCGAGGTCGGCGGGAATGATCTGGAGATCCGATACGGGAATCACTTCACCCGCCTGGCCACGCAGCCGGACTTCGGGACGGCGCAGGTGCTCGATGGCTCCTTTTTCAAAGAGGTAGTGGGATTTGGTCTGGGTGACGACCGCCGAGAAGTAGTAATCGGTCTCGTCCACCACCCGCCCCACGGCCAGCCCGCGAGGGAGCCAGACCTGGGCAAGTTCGTGTACGTTGGGAGCGATCCATCGTCCGCGATGGGGCGCCCGCACCACGAGAAGTTTCTCGCGGTTCTCCAGATCGGCAACCCGCAAGGCCACCGCGTCCGCCCATTTTTTCAAATAGAGGACGTGAACCAATTCCTCTTTCTCCACCAGTTTGCGGCGCACATTGGCCTCTTTCAATCGCAACCGTTCGCCGACCAGGGACAGGTCCAGTTCGGCATTCACGAGACGCAGCAGCGGCTGCCCCTCTTCGACCATCTCACCGGACGGCACCAGGATCTCCGCCAGCCTTCCGTCGACTTCGATGAAGATGTCGGTGTATTGCTCCGCCATGACGACGCCGTCGGCGCGACCGTGATTCGGCATGGGAACCAAACCCAGGAGAATGATCAAACAAACCGGCAAGCCGAGGCCGACCACCACCGCCCGTCGACGCACGGTCGCCAGACGGGGACCAGTGAGCAGATCGTTCACCGCTTTCACCACCGGCACGATCAGCCAGGTAATCATCCCGATGATGGCGAGGACGAAGCCGAGCACGAAAAACTTGTCGGCGATGAAAAGGATGATCCCGGTAAAGAGGAGAAACTTGTAGATGGCGCTCGCGATGAAGAAAGTCGTCAGCCACAGCTTCTCGGAAAGCTTGTCGAAAGGCGGCAACGACGTTTTCAGACCGAACAGATAGCGATCCACGAGGTGCTTGGCCTGGGCGAGCGCGTTCTGGTGCAGGTTCGGGTAGTCGAGCAGATCCGAGAGGATGTAGTAGCCGTCGAACCGGAGCAGCGGGTTGATATTGAACAGGAAAGTCGCGATCGAGGCCACGAAGACCATGTTGTAGGCGATGCTGTGGACCACGCCTTCGCCGGTGTTGGCCCAGACGATCACCGCGAGAAAGGCAACGAACAGCTCCACGATCATCCCGGCGGCGGCCACGTGGATGCGCTCCTTCCTCCCGGCGAATCCCCAGCTCGAACTCGCATCCATGTAGGGCAGCGGCGTGAACACCAGCAGCATCACGCCCATCACGGTCACCTGCCCGCCGTAACGCCGACAGACATAGGAGTGGCCGAACTCGTGGCAGATCTTGATCAGCGCCGCGCCAACATAGAGCCAGCCAAGGTTGTGGGCGGATAGCACGGTCTGGGTATTGTCTTTGAAGGACTCCCAGTTGTCGAAAATCAACTTCGAGGCCACGATTCCCGCCGCGAACCAGAGCACCCATCCGAACCAGCTCATCAGCCAGCGAAACAACGGCAGAGTGCGCTTCAAAAAGATATCCGGATTGAACAGTGGGATACGGATGAAGAGAATGCTGACGAGTTGGCTGCGCAGTTCGCGCTGCTTCCGATCGCGCTGGCGTTCGAAAAGCCGCTTCGAATCCCCCGGCAGATTGGCCTGGAGCAGGTTGGCCTGGTAAAGCTGGCCGAGCAGATGAATGACCTCCCCCTGCCCCGGCGCCTCGTCGCCATCGGCCTCGAGCCGCTCATTCCAGATCTCATCGACGGTGCGATCGCGACTTAGCCGGATCAGGAAATGGTAGGCCGCCGGGCGCACCCGGTAGAACTGGTTGGCGAAGGGATCCTCGATCACAAACCAGCGCTCCCCCCGGAAATGCTGGCGCCGCACCTTGACTCCGGCCCGCAGCGCTACCTTCAGGTGGCTCACCTGATGCCAGGCATCGTCGAATGTCGGAAACAGGGCCGCCATGTCCGCTCGGGAAAAATCGTCAGTCGTTCAGTCAGATCCAGAAGAACATCCGCAGGAAATCGATGGTGCGGTGGGTGAGAATCCACATCAGGGAGCGTTTCCCAGCGTTGATCTTGCAGACTCCACTCATTCCGGGCCGCCACCAGGTTTCGCCCTCCTCGCTGAATCCGGCCCGGAGGCGGAACACGGTGCCGGTGTCGGTGGACTCGGGCACTGGGTCGAGCGGTTCCAGCTTTCCGTCGAATCTCACTTCCGGCAGACTGGTGAACGCCATCTGGCAGGTGGCCCCGTCATTGAGATAGACGATGTCTTTTTCCTCCACCTTGATGGCGGCATACAGCCCTTCGATCTTCACGAGGCGCAGGAGCAACTCGCCGCGCTGGACCGGGGCCGCGATCCGCTCCCGCAAATCGCCTTCGACGATGATGCCGTCGAACGGAGCCGTGACCGCCGCCTGTTCCATCCGGTGTTTCACGATGTCTCGCCGGGCGCGGGACTGCTCGGACTGATAGTCGGCGATCTGCATCAGGGAGGGCCTCTCTGCCGCCTCGGCGCTACGGGCCTCTCCGAGGTAGCGCTGCTCTTCCGCGCGCGTTTCCGCTTCCTGCAGGAGCAGGTCGCTGACGTCGAGGCTGACCAGTTTTTCGCCTTCCGAAACCCGTTCGCCGACCTGGACGTGGACGTCGCTGATGAATCCATCGAAGGGCGCCGGGATCTGGGCCGTGGCGGTGCTGCGCAGCACGAAGGTCGCCTTGACCTTGTGCTCGATCCTGAACAGGAAGAGGAAGATGATGAGCGCGGCAAACGAGACCCCCGCCAGTTTCCACCAGGTGTTTTCAAATCCCAGCAACCTGGCCGCCGATCGCCGAAAACCGGCCGCCCAACGGGAACCGAACCAGCGGCTCTGCACTTCGCTCTCGCTGAGAATTGGTCCGAGAAAATCGCTCGCGAGGCGCAGCACCTCCACTTCGTCCTCGCGAAAGGGGCGCCCCTTTCGTTCCAAGGTCAGCACGCCGACCCGTCGTTTCCGGTCGCGGTCGCGCAGGGGCACGGATACGAGATTCTCCGACAGGTGCTTGTTGGCGAACAGACGATGATGGTGATCGATCTGGCTCGACTTCTGTCCGGGTGGAAACACGATCTCGTCATCCTGGTCGATGGCTTCCTCCATCGCCGCTTCCAGTTCGGAGACGATCTCGGTTCGTTTTTCGATTTTCTCCGTGTGACTGATCGCCGCGATCTTGATGGCACGCCCCCGCAGCCAGCCGAGGGAAACGCGGTTTGCCTCGAAACGCGACGCCAGCTCGTTGCAGAGCTGCATGGCGCTCTGGCCGAATTTCTCGCCCGCCTGCAGCGTCAGACCGAGGTCGAGCACCGTGGCAAACCGCGCCGCTTTGCGCTCTCCGGAATCGACCGACTTGTTGCGCAGAAACATCTCCGGCAGATCCGAATAGGCGCAGAGCATCAGCCCGGTCGCCTCGGCATCCGCCTGCTCCGGCAGCGTGAAAAGCGCCACCGCCGCCGGTTTCCCATCCGCATCGAGGGAAACCGCGAGCCGCCGCTCTTTGTGAGCCATCCCGTGCTCCGAAGCCCGATCCGCCAGGAGACGCCAGGCTTCCGAGAATGGGCCGATTCCGCCGTTCTCCCGGGACAGCGGTTGCCAGTCGCGACCCGCCGCGACGTCGGGAGCCCGCATCATGGTCGCATTCTCCGCCTCGGCCAATTGCCGCAGGTTTCCCAGCAATTCGATCCAGAATTCGCCCGGCGATCCCGCAAAGGATTTCAGCTTTTGAATCTGCTGGTGGAGCGGATGCATGCGCGCGGGATCGACGGCGGAAAAGTCAGTTGGCGTCTTCGAGTTCGGGAAGTTTCAGGTAGGCACGCATCCCCGCCTTGATCCGCCGTTCGGGATTTTTCGCGAGCAGTTTCACCTCCACCAGACCGCTGGCGGGATCGATCCGCGAATCGATAAAATCCACCTTCGCGGTGACGGGAGCGGCGCCCAGCAACTCGATCCGGACCGGCAATTCCTGATTCAAGGCGAGCGTATCCAGGTAGCGCGCATCCAGGTAAAAACGCACAAAAACCTGCTCGATATCAACCACTTCGAACATATCCTCGATCCGTTCCACCGATTCTCCCGCTTCCAGCAACTTGTCGACCACGATGCCAGAGATCGGTGAGCGGATGATCTTCTCCTTGAGCCGCAGTTCGACCAGGGCTTTCTCGGATTCCAGCCGCTCCAACTCGGTGCGACTCTCGATCGCGTCCGACTCGGTGCCGGAGCCGTTCTCGAAGAGCCGCCGCGCCGCGTCAGCCTCGAATTTGGCCCGCTCGATGAGCTTGTCGTAGCGCTCCAGCTCCAGCTTTTCCTGTTCGCTGCGCAACTCGGCGAGCACCTCGCCTTCTCCGATGGCGTCTCCTTCCTCCACCGGAATCTCGGCAATGATCTCTTCGACCGGAGAACTGATCGTGACCGATTTGAACGGGAGCACCGTTCCCTCGATTTCGGCGCCAACCACTGACGTCGCCGCGGCGCCAATCGCTGCCAGCGCGAGAAAACCCGACCATGACTTCATGGGGCTCAAGAAAAGCTCGAGGGACGGCGAAAGCTTTCCGGCATTCATTTCTCCACCTTCAATTCCAGCGGCAGGTAACCCTCTTTATCCGCCGACCCAACCCTGTCTGCCACGGACACATTGTACTGATCCAGAACCGTGCCGGTGACGACCCAGAGATCGACGATGGCTTTCTGGAGGTCGGCGGCGGCGATCAGTTCGCGGGTGCGCGAAGCCGAGAGGTCGGTTTGTTTTTCGAGCACCTGGAAACTCGTGCTTTTGCCTTCCTTCATTCGCTGCGCTTCGGATTCCAGGAACGACTGCGACAATTCGCTGGTCTTTTTCGCCGTCTCGAGCCGCTTTGCCGCCGTCTCGATTCGATTGAGCACGGTGTCCAGTTCCAGCGCCACCACCAGATCGAGACGCGCTTCCTTCAGCCGGGCCTGCTCGGCCTGCTTCCGCGCGATGGCCAGCTGCTGCTTCGCCTGCCGGTTGCCGAGTGGGATGGACACCTGCACGCCGACCGACCATTCGGGACCTTGGCCGGAGAATGATTCGCCGTAGGTGCCGCTGAAATCGCCATCCAGGCCGTAGGACCCGACGCTGGCCTGCAGATCGACGCGCGGCTTTTTCTGATTCAACGCGTACTCGACCCGGCTTTCTTCGCGTTCGAGTTCGAGACGGGCGACCTCGTAGTCGTCGCGATTCTCCTTGGCCATCGACATCAGGTCGTCACGGTCCATCTCGGGCGTCCAAGTCTGGAATGGCGTGGTGGGCACGATGCGACCGCCGACCATGGGATCGTCCACCGGGTTGATCAGAACCCGAAGCGCGTTGAGGCGCTCCACGTAATCCGTGTCCGCCGAAATGCGTTCCTCCTGTCGAATCGAAACCGCCACCTCGGCCTCCTGAACATCAACGTCCGTCATTTTTCCCTGGTCCCGGCGCGCCTGGTTGTCTTCGACCAGTTTCTGCGCCAGAGCGATTGCCTCATCGCGAACTTTCAGACTTCGGTAGGCGGAGGCGAGATCGACGTATCGTTTCACCACCCCGGCCACGGTCGCCTGCACCTGGCCGAGCCAGTTGAGTGACGCGATGTCAGCCTCCTTCCGCGCAATCTGGATCGAAGTCAGGTTCACGTTGGGTCCAAAATCCCGCAGGAGCGGCTGGGTAACCGTCAGCCCTGTGAAAGTCGTGTATTCCGGATTGAAGAGGGACGGCGGCACGTCGCGGTTCAACGTGTTGTCGAGGCGAGACCAGGTGGTGCCCAGCTCGAGGTCCGTTCCCCAGGGCGTTTTCTTTCCGATGCCGGAATCGAACCGGTGATTTCTCTCCTCAAAGATCCGGGGCGAATCGAGCAGCAAATCCCCACCACCAGTGGCCACGAGGTCCTGCCGGTTCTGCGGACGGTCGATGCTCTCGTAGCGATAGGATCCCCGCAGTTCCGGGTCAAAAATACTCGCCGCCAACGCGATTCGATCGAAGGCGATCCCCTCATTGATCTGCTCGATCTTGACGTCGGTATTGTTCGCCAGTGCCGCCTCGATCGCCCCCGCCAAAGTCAGGTAGCGATCGCCTTCATTCCCGGTCGCCGTGGAGGTGGCGTCGGCGATCACTGCCATCAAAAATGGCCCGACGAAACTGAGCCGATTCCAAAAAAAACTACGCATGCTGACTGAAAAATTTTGAAATTTGCTCCTATTTCTCCCCTGATCGACCCTTAGACGCTCTTAAAGTACATAAATTTTTTAGTCAAACGAGGAATCTACCAAGTTTTACCGCAAAACCGCCCGATTTTGGCTGATAAGGCGGTCGGAAAAAAATGGCGGAATTTTCACTCCTCCTCACGCTCCGAAAGAAGCAGTTCCGTCGTTCGAGTAGCGCCTAACGTTTTCAGGTAGGTTGGCCGCCCGGTTCCGTGGGTGAAACGAGATCATGATCCGGTGGTGTCGGACCAGTCGGAGTGACGAATTCGCGTCGCGAGAAACAAATTCACGGGGCCACTTCGCTTTTATCAGAAAGCTTCCCCATCTGGAACCCATCCTCCCCATCTCATGACAACCTCCCAAAAATCTGTCGCTCCCCCCATCCAGTCGAGCGAGCACATTGAGCAGGCCGCCGCCTGGATTCATCCTCTCCGCGGCGAGATCGCCAACTATCTCGTCGGTCAGGAAGTTCTCGTCGACCGATTGCTCATCGCGCTGCTCGTCAAAGGCCACATCCTCCTCGAGGGCGTGCCCGGCCTCGCCAAGACGCTCGCCCTGAAGACGCTCGCTTCGCTCGTGGACGCCCACTTCCGGCGCATTCAATTCACCCCGGACATGCTCCCGGCCGACATCATCGGCACCCAGGTCTTCGATCCGAAAAGCTCGGAATTCGAGGTCAAACACGGTCCCGTTTTCGCCAACTTCATCCTGGCCGATGAAATCAACCGCGCTCCGGCCAAGGTCCAGAGCGCGCTGCTCGAAGCCATGCAGGAGAAGCAGGTCACCATTGGCGATCACACCTTCGCCCTGCCCCGCCCTTTCCTCGTCATGGCGACCCAGAATCCGCTCGAGCAGGAGGGCACCTACCCTCTGCCCGAGGCGCAGGTCGATCGGTTCATGCTGAAAGTCGTGGTCGATTATCCTTCGCTCGACGAAGAACTCCGCGTCGTCGACCTGGCTGCCACCACCGCCGACCTTCCCGATCCCAGGCCGGTCGTTACCCTCGATCACATCCGCGTGGCCCGGGAAGTGGTGAACGGCCTCTATCTCGACGACAAGGTGAAACGCTACCTCGTCACCCTCGTTCACGCGACGCGGAATCCCGACGAATTCGGCCTCAATCTCGGTCCCTACCTCCGGGTGGGCGCCTCGCCCCGGGCCTCGATCAGTCTCGCCCTGGCGGGCAAAGCTCACGCTTTCCTCGAGGGACGCGGCTACGTCACGCCACACGACATCAAGTCGGTCGCCATGGATGTGCTTCGCCATCGGGTGACCGTTTCCTACGAAGCGGAAGCCGAGGGATTGACCAGCGAGCACCTGGTCACCCGGATTCTGGATCAACTCCCGGTTCCGTGAAGCAGCGGTCGTGGTGTTCAGTGATTGGCGATCAGTAAAAGGTGATCAGTAAAAAGTGATCAGTAAAAAGTGATCAGTAATCAGTAAAGA
This sequence comes from Verrucomicrobiia bacterium, assembly GCA_020439945.1. Taxonomy (GTDB): domain Bacteria; phylum Verrucomicrobiota; class Verrucomicrobiia; order Verrucomicrobiales; family DEV007; genus JAEUHH01. The sequence continues at coordinate 27,684 of JAGRPB010000018.1, read as the reverse complement.
GTGATCACTGTCGGGAAGACCACCGCTACCCACGACTCAAATATTTACCCAATTAAAATAACCACTCATCTCTCCTAATCGCTAATCGCTAATCGCTAATCACTAATCACTAATCGCTAATCGCTAATCGCTAATCGCTAATCGCTAATCGCTAATCGCTAATCGCTAATCGCTAATCGCTAATCGCTAATCACTGAATTCCAGTCATGTTCCGTTTTCCGAAAAAAGATCCCGATCCGCCCCAACTTGGCGATGCCGAATCGGAGGCTCGTGCCGCCGAGATACTCGGCCGGGTCCGTCGCATGGAAGTGCGAACCAGCCGACTCGTCGACGATGCCATGGCCGGTCGCTACGCCTCGGTTTTCAAGGGGCGCGGCATGGATTTCGATCGCGTCCGTGACTACGTGCCCGGCGATGATGTCCGTGCCATCGATTGGAACGTGACCGCCCGCACCGGGATTCCCCATGTGAAGCTTTTCACCGAGGAACGGGAACTCACGATCATGCTGATGATCGACGTCAGCGCCTCCTCGGATTTCGGTTCGGTTCGCGAAACGAAACGCGAACTCGCCACCGAAGTCGCCGGGGTGCTGGCCGCCTCCGCGATCCGCAATCAGGACAAAGTCGGACTCATCCTTTTCACCCATGAAGTCGAACTCTACATCCCGCCCGCCAAGGGTCAGACTCACATCCTCAGACTCATTCGCGAGGCGCTTTTTTTCGAGCCCAAGGGTCGCGGTACCGACATCACTGTGGCGCTCGATTACGTAAACCGGATGATCAGTCGACGTTCGGTCGTTTTCCTCGTTTCCGACTTCGCCCTGACCGGAAATTTCGAGGACCAGCTCGCCCACGTCCGGCGCAAGTTGCAGGTCACCAGCAAGCACCACGATCTGATCGCCGTCTCCGCCACCGATCCGCGCGAGAGCGAACTGCCCGCCGTCGGTCGCCTGACGGTCGAGGATACCGAAACCGGTGAACTAGTCGAGATCGACACCGGCAGCGCTCGCGTCCGGCAGGACTACGCCGAGAAGGCCGCCTCCCGGAAGAAGACCGTCCGGCAGGCCATCCGATCGCTCGGTGTCGATTTCCTCGAATTCGAAAACGGCTCCGACTGGATGGCCGGACTCATGAAATTTTTTGAAACCCGCCGGCAACGCGCCGCCTGATGTCATGGACCTGAAATCGAAAACCGCCTTCAAAACGCGCGCTGACAGCCAATGCCTTCGTTCGATCGCAGGCATCGATTCAACAGGGTCAGGTCGCCGACTCAACCCTGTTGGATGGGGCCTCGCCGTGGCGTTCCTGGCCAATCCCGGGTTCGCTCAGGATGTCGCTCCGGCGGCCGAGGACATCCGTGATGTGAAGGCCCTGATCGAGATTCCACCGCCACCTGACTACGGACTTTGGATCGCGATCACCCTGGGCACGGTGATGGTCGGATTTCTTCTCTGGAAATTCCTCTCCCGTTCCGGAAAACCGGTCTCGCTTTCCGCGGCGGACCGGGCGCTCGCGGAGATCGATTCGGCACGCTCCCTGATCGGCGAAGAATCCCCCGAACCCCTCGCCAACGCCGTCACTGGCGCGATTCGACGATACCTCGATGCGCGCTTCGGCATCGCCGCGCCGCGTCAGACGACCGAGGAATTTCTCCGAACCCTGCAGGCCAGACGACATCCTGAACTCGCTCCCTATGGCGAGGATCTCGGGCGTTTCCTTCGATTCTGTGACGCCGTGAAATTCGGCCGTGGCGAACTCGCCGCCGAGACGCGGATGCAGTTGATCGAGAGCGCCCGCAACTTTGTCGAAGCGAGTCGCCAGCCAGTTGCCGAGTCGGCTGAGAAAGGCTCCCCGAAATCCGTTTCCCCAGTTCCCGCATGACTTCCGTGAACTTCCAGTTTGCTCATCCTGAGCTGCTTTTCCTCCTGCTCCTGCTGCCCGCCGTCGCCCTGCTCAAAGGCAAGGTTGGTGGTGTGGCGTCGCTGCGATTTCCCTCTGTCGCGGCGGCTCGCGAGGCTGGCGGGAAGCCACGTGGCCGGGCCGGTGGCTGGCTGGCGGCGTTGCGATTGCTGGCGCTCGCCGCCCTCATCGTCGCCCTGGCCCGGCCACAACTCGGACGCGGCACCACGGAAGTCGAAGCGAGCGGCATCGATATCCTGCTGGCCATCGATGTGTCGGGTTCGATGGAAGCGCTCGACTTCGAATTGAACGGCGACCGCGCCAATCGCCTCGAGGTGGTGAAGCAGGTCGTGAAACAGTTCGTCGACGAACGTCCCAACGATCGCATCGGCATCGTCGCCTTTGCCGGCAGACCGTATCTCGTCAGCCCGCTGACGCTCGATCACGAGTGGTTGGTGAAGCGACTGGAATCGGTCAAGATCGGCCAGGTCGAAGACGGCACCGCCATCGGTTCCGCCATCGTCTCGGCATCGAATCACCTGAAGGATCAGGATTCAAAATCCCGCATCGTTGTCCTGCTCACCGACGGCATGAACAACGCGGGTGCCGCCAATCCCACCACGGCGGCCGAGGCCGCCAAGGCGATCGGGATCAAGATCTACACCGTCGGTGCCGGCACCCGCGGGCAGGCGCCGATGCCGGTGAAAGATCAGTTCGGACGCAGCCGCCTCCGGATGGTCGAGGTCGATATCGATGAAAAAACGCTCAAGGAGGTCGCTGACGAGACGGGCGGCCAGTATTTTCGCGCCACCGACACCGCGTCGCTGGAGCAGATCTACGCCGCCATCAACCAGCTCGAAACCACGAAGCGGAAACTGAAGAAATACGAGGATGTCGACGAGCTGTTCCTCTACGCCCTGTTGCCCGGGCTTTGTTTTCTTGGTTTGGAACGCTTCCTCGGTGAAACGCGCTTGAGACGCCTGCCCTGAAAATTTGAGACAGGATTCACAAGATTATTCGAAATAGCTTCTTCATAAATCATCCACCAACCATTGGTTAATTCTCTTTGTCCAAAAAGAAAAAATCCAATCAATCCCGTTAACCCTGTCCCAGAAACGATCCGAAATTTTCCATGAACCCGGAACTCCAATTTGCCCATTCCGCCTGGATCTGGATCGGTCTTGCGACCTGTGTCGCGCTGGCCTTCGGAATGGCGCGGTGGAATCGCCGTCGCGACCGGGATCTCGAAAGGCTCGCCCACGCGAGACTGTTGCGGCAGCTGACCGCGTCGGTCTCCCGCAAGCGCCGGATCGCGAAGCAGGCGCTCTGGTTGATGGCGCTGTTCCTCGTTTTCGTCGCCGTGGCCCGTCCCCAGTATGGATTTGAGTATCGCGAAGTGAAACGTCGGGGAATCGACATCGTTTTCGCCGTGGACACCTCGCGAAGCATGTTGGCGGAGGACGTGGTCCCCAATCGGCTGGAGCGGGCCAAGCTCGCCATCACCGACTTCGTCGAGAAGCTCAACGGCGATCGCGTCGGGCTGATTCCCTTTGCCGGCAACGCCTTTTCCCTCTGCCCGCTCACGCTGGACTACGACGCGTTTTTCCAGTCGCTCGACGCGTTGGACACCAACATCATTCCTCACCAGGGAACGGATCTCGCCACCGCGGTCGAGGAAGCCAACCGGCTGTTCGACAAGGAAGGGAACAATCACCGCATCCTGATTCTCATCACCGACGGTGAAGATCTGCAGGGCGCGGTGATGGACGCGGTGGCGTCGGCGAAGGAGAAAGGCATGACCATTCACACGGTCGGCGTGGGCGATCCGGCCGGAGCGCTCATTCCCCTCACGCAGCCGGACGGGTCGCAGGATTTCGTGCGCGACCAGAACGGCGAACCGGTCAAGACCGCTCTCGACGAGGCCACCCTGAAGCAGATCGCGACGGCCACCGGCGGCATCTACGCTCCGCTGGGCAATGCCGGCCAGGGACTGGAGACGATTTATCAGGAGAAATTGCGTTTGGTGCCGAAATCCGAACTCAACCAGCGACTGGATCGGATCCCGCTGGAACGCTTCGAATGGCCACTCGCCGCAGCCATCCTGCTGCTGTTCTTCGAGTTTCTCATGGGAGATCGGAGGCGAAAACCGCGCCGGACCACTCCCGTGATCTCGGTGGCGCGACGCAAGGTTGCCACGGCGATCCTGCTCCTGGCGGGAATTCTCCTGCCCGCTTGGAACGCGGTCGCCGCGGATCTGCCGGACCCGAATCGAGAGGAAGCGGACCATTCCGCCACGCCGACGGATTTCACCGATCCGCGAGCCGCCTACAATGCGGGAACCAGCGCCTACCAGTCTGGCGATTTCGCCCAAGCCGAACAGACGCTGAGTCAGACCCTGAGCCACGCCGACGATCTCTCGCTCCAGCAGCGTAGCTACTACAATCTGGGCAACGCTCGCTATCGTCTCGGCCAGGAATCGCTCCAGCAGGATCCCAAGTCCACGATCGCCAAGTGGGAAGAGGCGGTGAAATCCTATGACGACGCCCTGGCGCTGAATCCCGGCGATGAAGACGCGAAGTTCAACCGGGAGTTCGTGCAGAAGAAACTGGAGGAATTGAAAGAGCAGCAGCAGCAATCTCAGCAGAACCAGTCGTCCCAGGATCAAAAACAAAATCAGGATCAATCGTCGCAGTCGTCTGATTCCCAGGATCAAGGTCAGTCGGACGACCAGAAGCAGCAGGATCAGAATTCGGGAAGCGAATCCGATTCCCAGGATCAGCAGTCGTCCGAAAACCAGCAAAAGGCTGGCGACCAATCGCAGGACAACCCGGAAAAAGCGGATTCCGGACAGGATTCGGAAAAGGATCAGTCGTCGGAAGGAAAGGACGACAAAGAACAGCAGGAACAACCTTCCGAGTCCGATTCGAAAGACGGCGGACAGAATTCCGAGGACTCCAAACCGGAACAGGAATCGAAACCGGGCGAGGAAAAGCCGGAAGATTCCCAAGCGGGATCGAGTGGCGATCAAGCCGAGCCAGCGAAGAAACCCGAAAAGAGTCCTGCCACAGAAGCCGGCAAACCTTCGGATTCGAAGGATCAGCCTTCCCCGACACAGTCCCCCAAACCCCAGGCAGGACCTACGGAAGATCCCCAAGGCGAAGAAAAGGCGGGGCAACCCGGCACCCTCTCGGAAGAACGACGCGAACCCGGCGAGATGTCCCGCGAGGAAGCCGCCCAACTCCTCGAAGCATTGCAAAACGACGAGCGCTCGGTCATTCCACTACCCGCCTCGCCGACAAACCGTCGGGCCACACCGAATAATACCGTTAAGGGAAAAACCTGGTGATCATTATTCAACTGAACCACTTATGAAAATGCGATTCAACTGCGCCGCGGCCGTTGGTTTGGCCGCAATCTTCACCGGTCTCTCCGCGACCTCGGCGGCAGAGGTTTCCGTCCAGATCCAGCCGAAAACGTTTCCCACCGGCCGGGGCGGTCAACTCTCCGTGACGGTGACGGGCGGAAAATTCGATGGCACTCCCAGTCCGCGGGTTCCCGACGACGTCATCCTTCGGCCCTACGGGACCAGTCAGAATATCCAGCTCATCAACGGACAGCTGAGCCAATCGATCACCCAGAATTTCATCGTTTCGGCGCGTGAACCGGGCGACTACACCATCCCTTCCTTCGAAGTTCGCGTGAATGGCAAGATCCTGAAGACCGATCCTGTTTCGTTCACTGTCACCGCCGGTTCGCCACCGCCCGGTCTCTCCAATCCATCGGGCGGAATCCAGGGGCAGCCGCAGGGTGGCGGCACGGCCGATGCCACGGCGTCGGAATCCTTCCTCAAACTGGAGTTTCCACCGAGGGCGCGCGATCACCTCTACGTCGGCGAAATGGCGCCGGTTCGGATCAAAGCCTATTTCCCGGCCCAATCGCGGGTCTCGCTGCAATCGGCACCCCGCCCCGAAGGTGAGGGCTTCACCCTCCACAACCTTAGCGAGGAACCCGAGCAAAGTATGGAAGTGGTGAACGGCCAGCAATACCGGACCGTCTCGTGGTTTGCGGGCATCTCCACGGTAAAGGCGGGGCAATACCCGATCCACATCGCGCTCGACGCGACGGTGATGGTTCCCGAGCGCTCGTCATCGCGTCGCATGCGACCGCCTTCGTTTTTTGGAAACAGCTTTTTCAACGACCCGTTTTTCGACAACTTTTTCGACAACGCCTTCACCCAACTCGTTCCCCACGAGATCACGCTTTCGTCGAATGGAGACCCGCTCGACATTCGCTCCCTGCCATCCGAGGGACGCCCGGAAAATTTCAGCGGTGCGGTGGGCGATTTCACCCTGGGTTCCTACCGATTGCCGGCAGACGCGACCGCGGGCGAACCGCGGAAGATTCGGGTCACGATCGAGGGTCGAGGCAATTTCGATCGGATGAGCGCGCCGATTCTGGAACCCGGCAGCGAGTGGAAGACCTACACCCCCAAGACGGAATTCAAGCCGGGAGATGCCACCTCGTTTTCCGGCAGCAAGACCTTTGAGTTCAGTGCCGTGCCCCAAGCTGGCGGCAAGCAGGAGGTCAAGCTGGCCTTCAGCTATTTTGATCCATCCGAAGGGATCTACAAGAATCTCAGCAGCCCGGCGATTCCCCTGAAAGTCGACGGCACCGCCGCGCCTTCTCCCTCTCCATCGGCCGTTGCTCAAGCCACGGCGGCCAACGGTTCAGCCACGCCTACTGCGGGCGATCCCGGGCAGAGCGAGACGGAAAAACCACCGGTCGATCTCGCTCCCCCGCGCCTCACCCTCGGAACCGGGCTTCCCGTTCTGACCACCAGGGCAGCCCGCCCCCTGCTCTGGACTTTGATCGCGGTTTGCGGACTCCTCATCGCAGCCGGTTTCGTCGTCGGCAACCTGCGTCGTCGGCGTTCCGATCCTCACCGCATCGCCGCCCGGCGATTCGAACACGCCGAAGGCGAAGCTTTGGCTCGCGCGGAATCCGCCGCCACCAACGGCGATGCGGTCGCTTTCTTCGACGCGGCCCGGCGCGCGTTGCAAACGCGTATTGCCGCGGCCTGGAATCGCCCGGCCGAAAGCCTCACCGTGGCGGAATTGAGACATCGCCTGCCCTCCGATTCTCCCGCGATGTCAGTCTTCCGCCAGGCCGATGCCATCGCCTACGCACCTCAAGCGACTCTCGATCAGTTCGACGGCGAACATTGGCGATCCATTCTCCACGAGGCTCTCTCGGAAGTTTCCAACCGTCCTTCGTCGTCCCCTCCATCACCCCAACTCACCCTGACCTCATGAAGGCACTTCATCTCATCCCCATCCTGCTGCTGAGCTTCGCACTTCCGTTGCTCGGCGCCGAATCCTCGACCTCCTTTTCCAAAGGCAACGAGGCTCTCGCTTCGAGCGACTACCAAGCCGCCATCGATGCTTACGAAAACCAGTTAAAGGAAAGCGCTCCCACTGCCGCCCTGTTTTTCAACCTCGGCAATGCCCACTATCGGCTCGGCGACTACGGGCCGGCCATTCTCGCATACGAGAAAGCCCTCGTCCTCGATCCCCATGCCGAAGACATTCGCGCCAACCTGCGAATGGCACGGGATCGGGCGACCGCGTTCGAAGAACACTCCGTGCCATTCTGGATGAGTCCGTTTTTCTGGCTCAGTCTCGAGGAATGGGCCCTGGCCGGCATGATCGCCTTGGTGGTGTTGGCGATCGTCAGCGTGGCGCGGGGGCTCGCCGGCGAGAAATTCTCCCGCGCACCGCAGCGATTGCTGGTGGTCTCCTCCCTAACCCTGCTCCTGCTGGCCATCACCGCGGTCGCGTCTCGTCACGAGGAATTGGACCGGGGCATCGTCCTGAAATCCGGGGCCAAGGTCCGGCTTTCCCCCTTCGCCACCGCCGATGTCGTGGCCACACTCCCCGCCGGACGCACCATTCAGATCGAGAGCGAGCACGATGGATTCTACAAGATCGAAAACGGCTGGATCGCCGACGGCGACGCCGAACCCGTTTACGCACTGACCGGTAGTGGCGATTGATTGCAAAACCTCCACGCTACCGCGTTTTCTCTTGTGTCGTAGCCGCACCTCAGATGGAGAATTGGGGAAGTAATCACTCCTTTTCTCAGGGTGTCCCCTTGTCATCCCGAGCGAGAAACGAGCCGAGAGCTCTCTCTCCGACAGAGCATCTCTCACCGATCTTGGCGTTGGATTCGCGGGGGTGAGCCTTCCGAAATTTGGGAGATCCCTCGGCTTCGCTCCCAAAGAACTTATCGCGAACGAGGCAAGGTGTAGCGGAATTCGTGAGAATTCCGGCCGTTGCCTCCGATTTCGAAATTCTTACGAATTCCGCTGCATGAGTCGCTTCTGAAAAATGGTTCAGCGACGTTTTAGCTCCTGATCCAGCAGGTTGTTGTAGATCTTCTTCCGCTCCGGCATTCCGAGCCCGCGATTTCGGTATTCGAACATCTTGACGTTGATGCTCTCCCGCTGTTGGACGGACAGTCTCGAAATCTTCGAAACGACTTCCGGCGGAATGGTTTCCCGGTCGCCGTAGCCGTCGGCCTTGAATCCATCGCGGATGTTGCGGGCGGCGTTGCGCGCATCGGAAAGCTGGTCCGGCGTGAGAACGCGAGGATCAGGACCGCCGTGGGGACCGGTGCCGCCGCCGCGGGTGCCGTCGCCGATTCGCGAGGAAACCATGACCGGGCGCCCGTTGGTTCCTTTCGGGGTGGGCGGCGACTCTTCATAACGCACCGAAACGACCTCGGCGCCCGCCACCTTGATCCGGGCGGTCAACGTTTCGAGGTCGGAGAGATCACCATTCACCTCCACCAGTTGCCAACCATCGCGATTCGGTTCGCGGGTGACCACGTAGGACTGATAGGTCTCGGAATCCAGCATCGTCGCGACGGTCTCATCCTCGATCCGGGCGATCCCCGTGAGGATCAGCGATTGCGACAGATTGAGCGGGCGCAGAAAGGGCGAATGCTCGGTCAGCTCGGAAAAATTGTCACTGGTCACGGGAACCGGAAGCCCGTCCGCGGTGAGTTCGGAAACCACGCTATCCCGCGCCGCCACGATTTCCGCGCCCATCGCCGCACCCGCCGTCGTGTTTTCCGCACGGGTCACGGTCGACACGAGAAAAACACCGGCAGCCAGGAGGATCTGCGAAATCGGATACTGATGAGGTGCGATCAAGACAACGAAAGTTTGCCGAGATTTGCCCGGTCGGACCAGTGACGGGTTTGCGCATTTTTTCCGCCCATCCTGCTCGCCATCAAGGACCGGCGTGACGATATCCATTGCGCCAAACTCTTTCTGTCACGCCGCCTTCATTCACCCTTTTTTTCTATCGCGACGTTCTCCAACCGGCTGCTAGACTCCGCCCCATCCGTTCCCGGCCATCGCTTCCATGACCTCCCTGATTCTCGCGGCGCTCGCCCTCCTCCCCATCGCGGTGGTGGGTCTTCTCCTCGTGATTCTGCGATGGCCAGCCGCCCGCGCCATGCCGTTCTCCTACGTCACGGCGGCCCTGCTCGCGCTATTCGTCTGGAAAATCCCCGTCATTCAAGTTGCCGCCGCAACGGTCAACGGTCTCGTCATCGCCGCCTCCCTGCTCTTCATCGTCTTCGGCGCCGTGCTCCTGCTGAATACCCTGCAGGAAAGCGGTGGCCTCCAGGTGATTCGCAACGGTTTCGTCGGGATCACTCCGGACCGGCGGATCCAGGTCATCATCATCGCCTGGTTGTTCGGGACCTTCATCGAGGGCTCAGCCGGATTCGGAACGCCGGCGGCCGTTTGCGTTCCCCTGCTCGCGGGACTGGGATTCCCCGCCATGGCGGCAGTCGTCGCCGGGATGATCATCCAGAGCACTCCCGTTTCCTTTGGCGCCGTCGGAACGCCCATCCTCGTTGGCGTCAACAAGGGGCTCGCCGGCGATCCGGACGTGATGGCGTTTGCCGAGCGGGCTGGATTCACGGAGTGGTCCGATTTTCTCGGTGCCGTCGGCGTTCGAGTGGCCGTTCTCCACGCGGCGGCGGGCCTTTTCATCCCACTCATCGTCGTGTGCGTGATGACCCGCTTCTTCGGGAAAAACCGATCCATCACCGACGGACTGGCCGTCTGGAAGTTCGCGCTGTTCGCGGCCGCCGCCATGATCGTTCCCTATCTCGCTGTCGCCTGGTTCCTGGGGCCGGAATTCCCCTCGCTTTTCGGCGGCCCCATCGGTCTCGTGATCGTGGTGCTGGCGGCGAAACGCGGCTTTCTCATGCCCGCTCGAAAGGAGGCCTGGGATTTTCCCGAACGAGAAAGCTGGCCCGCCGAATGGTCGGGACGATTCCGGTTCCGGGACGAAACTTCGGCGCCGACACGGATCGCCCCCCTCCGGGCCTGGATTCCCTACCTGCTCGTCGCCGGGTTGCTGATCCTGACCCGGCTCAAGCAATTGCCCTTTGCGGAGTGGCTCCAGTCCGTCAGCCTCGAATTTCCCCACCTTTTCGGCACCGACATCTCCGCAAAAATTCAGCCCCTCTATCTCCCGGGTGCCATCTTCATCGTGGCGGCGCTCGTCGCGATTCCCCTTCATCGCATGCCGCGTGCCGCGGTATCCCGGGCGTGGTCTCGATCGGGAAAAACGATCGTTGCGGCTTCGGTGGCCCTCGTTTTCACCGTTCCCATGGTGCAGGTGTTCATCAATTCCGGCGGCGGGCTGGCGGGGTTTGAGAAAATGCCCATCGTTCTCGCCAGCGCCATCGCCGATCTCACGGGCTCCGCGTGGCCATTCTTTTCCCCGTTGATCGGCGGTCTCGGCGCGTTTGTGGCTGGCTCGAACACCATCAGCAACATGATGTTCTCTCTCTTTCAGTTCGGGGTCGGAAATCACATCGGCGTCGACCCCCTGTGGATCGTCGCCCTCCAGGCCGTCGGCGGCGCGGCCGGAAACATCATCTGCGTTCACAACGTCGTCGCCGCCTCCGCCGTGGTCGGCCTGCTGGGCCGCGAGGGGCACATCATTCGGAAGACCCTACCGCCGTTTGTATTCTACGCTGTCTTCGCCGGAGCCCTCGGCTACGCCGTGGTCTGGCATGACACCAAGGGAATACTCAATGCCGGCGCCATCGTCGCCGGAGTGATGCTTACCGGCCTCGTTGGCATCATTCTATTCCGTCGACGGTCCAAACTGAGCAACGACTGATCGAGTCCGAGAGTTTCAGCACGATTCATACAAGCCCTTCTCCGATTTCCCGATCCCATCGAGCCAATCATTCTCCCGGGATCTCGGCTCGCGCCCTGCGATCTCTCACCACAAAATGCCCAAGTGGCTTGCCTCCGGCGCCCGCCACCTCGCGGATCTGCCAGACGGCGCCGGGACGAGTCGATTGCTCGCGAGCCTTCCCCGCGCCGATGACCCCATACGACTTCGCGTTTCCCTTTCGGTCGATCCAATGGAGTTCGACCGGCCTGTCGCGTTGGTTCACCAAGACGATCTGAAAGTTGGCGCCATCGGGATGCGAAGCAGGTGGATTCACTCCCGGGACCGCGGGATGCCACGTCAATGAATCGAGCGATCCGACGCTGGCTTCTTTTTTCGGCGCGAAGTCCCCCGGCTGCGGGGCGAGTGACCGCAACTCGTCAAGCTTGCCGGCATGAGCCGGATCGGCGGCGAGATTCGTCCACTCATGGGGATCGGTCTGAATGTCGTAGAGTTCCTCGTCGCCGTTGTGATAGTGGATGTAACGCCAGTGATCGGCACTGAGACCGAAGCTCCCCGGCTCATGGAGAAAGGTCAATGCCACGTGATCCCAGTTCGCTTCCGGATTCTTCAGGAGCGGCACCAGGCTCGGACCATCGACATTTTGCTTCGACGGAATGCCAGCCAATTCCGTCAGGGTGGGAAAGATGCCAAGCAGATCCACCGGGCGATCGCAGACGCTCCCCGCCCTCGAGCCTTCGGGCAATCCCGGAGCGATCCCGGCCGGAACGCGGAACATCAACGGTATACGGGTGCAGGCGCGCCAGGCGGTGAATTTCTGCCAGTGTTCCTTTTCCCCGAGATGCCAGCCGTGATCCGACCAGAGCACGACGATGGTGTTTTCGGCATTCGGTCCGGAATCGAGAGCGTCGAGTACCCGACCAAGCATCGCGTCGGCAAAGTGGATCGAAGCCAGATACCCCTGCACGCCCTGCTTCCACTGGTCGCATTCGAGAATGTGGGCAAAGTAGCGGTTGCGCCCGGTCTTCACGCCCATCGGTGGCAGGTCGTCCAGATCGTCCGCCTGGTATCCGGGTGGCAATTGGATTTCCTCCAGCGGAAACGGCTCGAAATATTTCTCGGGAACAAACCACGGCTCGTGCGGGCGGTAGATGCCACAGGCCAGGAAAAAGGGGCGGTCGTGCTCTTGCGACAATTGCTCGCCGACCCACTTCGTCACCGACCAGTCCCCGCCGAATTCCTCATCGCTCACCGGCATCGCGCCCCAGTCGGTTTCGACATACTGCCAGGCACCCGCGCGCGGCAGGGACACGGGACGTTTCTCCGGATAGTAGGTGTCGGGAAATGGATTCTCCCCGGGTTTGTCGGGGAAATACTCGTCCCACGAGGGCGCGTCGATGAAGTAGTGGAGAATCTTGCCCGATCCGCCGGCCCAGTATCCGTGGTCGCGAAAGTGCTGGGAAAGGATCGGTTCGTCCGGCAGCACTTCGCGCATCTTCTGCTCATTCGAGTAGAGACCGGAACGGTGTGGAGAAAGGCCGGTCATCACCGCCGTGCGGGATGGATTGCAGGCAGCGGCGGCGGTGTGGGCGTTGGTGAAAAGGACGCCGCTCGCGGCGAGCCGATCGAGATTCGGCGTGAGCGTCTGCGGATGCCCGCCAAGGCAGCCGATCCAGTCGTTGAGATCGTCGATCGCAACGAAGAGGACGTTCGGTCGCCTTGCGTCCCGATCAGCTAGCGCGACTGCCGGGATGAGTGCAAGCAGGGCAGCGAGGCAATGAAACAGGGTTAGCTTCATGAGGCAACAGGGTTGAATCCTATCGAGCGATCTTCCCTCATGCACTATCTATGACATCGGGATCGAAGTCGATCTTGTCGATTTCCCCAACCCGAACTTCGAATTCCGCATAGCCGAACTCCGGACCGCCGAGTAGGCTTTGCTCTGAACATGCGATCGGAAGACGCCCAGCAACGATTTCTGGAAAGCCTCGGTCGCCCGTGGATGGCGGAGGAGATGTTCGACGCGGTGCCCGATTGCGTCTTTTTCGTCAAGGACGTGGAAGGTCGCTACGTCGCGGTCAACGAGGCGCTGCTCATCCGATGCGGCGCCGGGTCGAAAGCGGACCTCCTGGGACGCCGTGCCCGTGATGTCTTTCCGGCTCCGCTGGGCGAGAGCTACACCGAGCAGGATCTCGAAGTCATCCGGGAAGGGCGCCCGATCCGAGGCCAACTCGAGCTGCACCTCTATCCCAACGGGAAACGCGGCTGGTGCCTGACGTGGAAGGAGCCCGTGCTCGATGTCCGTGGAACCATCGTTGGCGTTTCCGGACTCTCTCGTGACCTGGCAGCCGCACCGGAGCTAACGCGAAATCTCGGATCGGTCGCCGCCCTGCTTGAGCACATCGACGAACGGCTCGATCAGCCCCTTCGTCTCAACGAACTCGCCGAAAAAGCGGGACTCTCCGGCTACCAACTCGACCAGCGCATCCGGGCACTCTTCGGCATCTCGACGGCGCAGTACATCATCCGCAAGCGCATCGAACGCGCCTGCCATCTGCTGGAGCGCGGCGACGACTCCCTCACTGGCGTGGCGCTGGACTGCGGCTACTCCGACCAGAGCGCCTTCACCCGGCAATTCCGCCAGTCCACCGGCATCACCCCCGGCGCCTACCGGGATCATCGGAAATCGAATGCGTAGAACCTCGGGCGGAAGATCGCTGATTCGATTGGGTGAAATGCTTCCATCCATACAAAGCCGATGCGGATGAGACCTTGGAGCGGTGAGTTTGCGCGCCGCTCGAAACGAGGCGACGGATTCCACTGTCACGCCAACCCCGAAACGATGACAAGACGACTCCTCCTCGCTCTCGCTTTGACCCCATGTTGGGTTCTTGCCCAAGACACCTTCACCATTTATGCCGCCGACTCAGTCCCTCAGAACGTCGAGGCGCTGTGGAAGGATTACAACCCGCGCACCGAACCGCTCGAGGTTGACGTGGTGAGAGAGTGGAACGAAGACGGCGCCGTCTGCCGCTACGTCATCTTCACCGTCGGCACCTTCAAAGGCGAGAAGTCGCGCCTCGCGGCCTTCCATACCTTTCCCGAAGGAGCAGAGAAGGCTCCGGCATTCGTCTGGGCACACGGTGGTGGCCAACGGGCCGAGCGGGAGCGAGGGGCTTACTTCGCCAGGCACGGCTACGCCAGCATCGACATCAACTGGGGCGGCCGCGAGATTGTCGAGGGCATTGAGAAAAACACGGATTGGGGAAAAGTCGATCCCAGCCAGGGACCACGGTTCTACCCCGGTGCTCTGCGGCCGAACGTCAAACTGAACCTGGATCCCGACGAACACACCATCGATCCGGTGCCCAGCCCGAGGAACGGCAACTGGTTCCTGCTCGCTTTGGCCGGCCGCCGCGCCCTCACCTTTCTGGAACAGCAGCCGGAGGTGGATCCGGACAAACTCGGCTTCACCGGCTATTCGATGGGAGGCGTCATCACTTCGCTGTCGGCGATCGATCCACGGCTGAAGGCAGTGGTGCCCATGGTCGGAGGGACCGGTCATCTTACCGAGGATTTCCCCGGCATCCCGGACTCCAGCAACCTCCGGCAATACCGACACCCGGAATTGTTCACCGCCACCGTCGATTCCAAATCCTATTGGCCGCTGGTGAACTGCCCGGTGCTTTTCCTCAGTGCGACCAATGACTTTCACGGCATCTTCGACCGGGTGTATCAGTGCGTGGATCTGCTGCCCCACGACGACTGGCGCGTCAGCCTGAACCTCCATTTCAACCACGGCCTCGGCGCGCAGCAATGGATTCTGATCAACCGCTGGTTTGACCGGTATTTGAAAGGTGACGAGTCCGCCGCCATCCCGGCGACCCCCGAGTCACGGCTTACGGTGGATGAGAAGAGCGGAAAAGCCGAGTTCACGGTGACTCCATCCGGCAAACCTTCGTCAGTGGCGATCCGCTACAGCCACGATCCCAACCCGCGCGCCCGTTTTTGGAAATCCGCCGTCGCCACAAAACAGGGAGGAATGTGGACCGCCGAGTTGCCGGTGTGGGAGAAATTGCCTCTTTTTGTTTTCGCCAACCTCACCTACCCCCTGTCCGAACCGGTGGAAGCGTTTCAAGGAGGCACCACGAAGACTTACACCATCACCTCTCACGCCGAATCCTGGATACCCGACGAGATCGATGTTGGCCGATTGCGAGACCATCCCCAGCCGGAAGCGGTGTTTGAGGACTTTGCCAAAAATGGCATTCGCGACTGGGGACTCGTCCCGGGCGGCGCCCTCAAGACTTACCGCTTTCAAGATCCCGCCATGGCAACACCGGACGCAAGCAAGCTCCTCCAGTGGACGGTGGAAGCCCCGCGCAAGAACCTCAGCTTCCGGTTGCGCGTGGAGAAAAACCAATGGCTCACCGGAGCAACGGAGAAGGCTGCGAACTATGCCGTCGCCCAAAGAAGCGAAAGTCCCGGCGCACAAGTTTTTCGTCTCAGCCCCTCGGATTTCAAAAATTCAAACGGCGAAGGCATGAAAGATTGGGACCAAATCTCCGGTCTCACGCTCCTCGTCTACGACGGTGACGAGAAGCAAACACTCGATCTCAGCAGCGAAGAAAACCAAGCCATGCTTGGGCGGTTGGAATGGGTGTCGGGAGAAAACTGACCGGACATCCCGGCCCCTCCGACCAAAAATCGATCCCGTCTGTCGAAAGAATGTCGGAGTGCTGGGCCGAACAGGGTTCAATGCCGGAACTGACTCTGCCAAAACCGGTTTCGCGGATTCCCGTCTCCGCAAGGCATCCCGTTCATCAGGGTCGGCGCTTGCCTTTTGTCGACGATTCGTGATCTGCTCGTCGGATAATGGCTGGTGGATATCACGTTACTCGACCATCCGGAGCGAACCGCCAGAACGTGAGGCACCTCGTGGCGCGGGAGGTTCAAATAGCAACGCTGGAGGTAATCCGTCGATCATCCTGCCACCGTTCTACATACTCCGAATTCCACCCCGCGCTCGGTCTGCCAGATGCGTGAAAACGTGAGAGGAAAACGTGGCGTTACTCCCCTGGATGAGGAAGGATAAGGATTTATCCGGCGATCCTCATCCCCGCGACCATGCTTTCCCGCCTTTCTTTCCGATTGCTTCCCGCCTTCTCCCTGATGTTGTTGGTCGAACCCTGCCTGGGAGAACGGGCGGACGGTGCCGAAACCGAGCCTTTCGAGGCCTTCCTCAAGACCCACTGTGTGGGCTGCCATGGTCCCGACAAGGAGAAGGGCGATCTGCGCATCGATGAGCTCTCGCGTGATTTCGGGCTGGGAACCGACGGCCACCTCTGGGTCGAGGTCCTCGAAAAGATCAACACCGCGGAAATGCCGCCCGAGGACGAACCCCAGCCGACCGGGGAGGAGATCGCGGCCTTCGTCGCGAAGCTCGATGGAAAGATCAAGGAGGGCAAGGCGGCGCGGATGGCGGCGCGACCTCCGGTTTCGCACTATCGCCTGAGCCGGAAGGAATATCAGAACACGGTCTACGATCTGCTCGGCGTGCGTTACGATCCGACCAAGCCTGGCGAGTTGAACGAAGACACGCTCTGGCATGGATTCGAACGCATCGGCTCGGAGTTGTCGCTCTCGCCCTCGCATGTCGATCGCTACTACCGCGCGGCGGAGATCGTTCTGGATCGCGCTTTTCCGACCGCGGCGGCAGGCGAGACGCGCAAGGTTCGCAAGACGGCTGCGGAACTGCGCTACGGTGGCGGCGAAGAACAGCAGGCGGCATTGGATCGTTTCGGGATCAAGCGACCGCTGCGTTACCTGATGTTTCCCGGCACCGTCCAGAGCGCACTTTCACCCAGCACCTTGGGAAGAACCGGCCCGGAACACAGCGGACTCTACAAGCTCCGCCTGCAAGCCAGCGGGGTCCGCCCGCCCGGCGGCCAGCCGGCTCACTTGAGCATCGGCACCCGGACGAGCGAGGAGACCGTCGATGGCCTCATCGAATTCGACATCACCGCGCCGGAAGACGAGCCGCAGGTATACGAGTTCGAGGTGTTTCTCGAAATGCCGGCGACGCTGCATTTCTGCGTGGTGGCCACGGATGTGGTGGATCGGCGGGCCGGCGCGGCCTTTCGCAATGCGCTCTCCAGCCGGGGCGGCTACATTTTCACCCACAGCAGCGAGACCCTGCTTTTGAATCCGAACGCACCACAGATGTTCGACGACAAAGGCAACGGCATCTTCTCGACGGTGCTGCTCGATTGGATCGAGTGGGAAGGGCCGCTGGTCTCGAAGGACGAGATGTCCCGCCGCGAGGGCGTGATGCCACCGGACGACGCGACCCCCGAAATGGTCGCGAATTACCTGCAGCGTTTCGCCGAGCGCGCCTGGCGTCGACCGGTGAAGCCGGAGGAGTTGGAGGGTTACCTGCAGACCTATCGCGAGGATCTCGAAGCGGGCGAGAAGAGCGGCGATGCCTATCGCGGGGCGTTACTGAGCGTGTTGACTTCGCGAAATTTCATCTACCTCGTCGAAGGCGACACGGTGCCCCGCCCAAAACTCACGAACTGGGAGCTCGCCGCCCGACTCTCGTATTTCCTCTGGAGTTCGATGCCCGACAAGACGCTCACCGCCGCGGCCAAGGACGGCGCACTGAACGGCGAGGGATTGACGAAGGAGGTCGATCGCATGCTGGCGGACGGGAAGACCGACCGCTTCATCGACGACTTCTCCCGGCAGTGGCTGCAGTTGCACCGGGTGGGCATGTTCCCGCCGGACAAGAAGCTCTACCCGACCTACGACGCCTGGCTTGAGACGAGCATGCGATCCGAGCCGGTGGAGTTCTTCCGTGAGATGTTTGCCAAGAACCTGCCCATCGAGAACTTCATCGACTCCGACTGGACGATCGCCAACGCCCGGCTTTGCGATTTCTACGGATTGCCGGAGCCGAAATCGGACAAGTTCCAGCGGGTCTCGCTCAAGCCCGAGGACAAACGCGGCGGCCTGCTGACCATGGGTGCGGTGCTCGGACTGACCTCCGATGGCACGCGCCACCGACCCGTGCATCGCGGTGTCTGGCTCAGTGAAGCGATCTTCAACAAGACGCCGCCCCCACCTCCCGCGAACGTCAATCCGATCGAGCCAATTCCGCCGGAGGGCGACAAGGTGACGGTTCGCCAGCGACTGGAAGTGCACGCCGTGGACAAGACCTGCGCCTCCTGTCATTCGAAGATCGATCCCCTGGGATTGGCGTGGGACAATTTTGACGCCATCGGCCAATGGCGAGAGCGCGAGATCGTGCCAACCGGGAAGGGAGAAGATCCCCTGGCCGATCCCTCGGGCGTCATGCCGGATGGTCGGGCCTTCGAGAACGCCGATGAATTCAAACAGCTCCTCATCAAGGATCGCAAGACCTTCCAGCATGCCTTTATCGAACACCTCTGCACCTACGCGCTCCGCCGGGTGCTGACGGTGGATGACGAGGAGGACATCCAATTGATTGTCGAACAAGTGAAGAAGACGCCGGGAGGTGTCCGGGATATTGTTCGTGCGGTGGCCACATCTGAACTGATGAAGAAGCGGTGAGCTGTTAGCGATTAGCGGTTAGCTTTTCTGGGCTTGCCAACCGCAATATGCCAAGAGCTAAAAGCTCCAAACAAATGAAGAACTTTCGAGACCTGCAGATTTGGAACCGGTCGCATGGACTTACCCTTGATATCTATCGGATCACGAAAAGCTTTCCTGGAACTGAAACCTATGGACTCGTCAGCCAGATGCGCCGGTCTGCTTCTTCCATCCCAACCAACATCGCGGAGGGTTGCGGCCGGAACACGGAAAGGGATTTTGCTAGGTTTCTAGACACTGCCATGGGTTCCGCATCCGAACTTGAGTATCAACTTATCCTCGCCTGCGATCTGAATTACATCCCTCAAGAAATTTTCGAAACAACTCTGACCGAACTCACTGAGATCAAACGCATGCTCAACGCTTTCATTCAAAAGCTAAGAGCTAATCGCTAACCGCTAAAAGCTTCCTCATGAACTATTTGTCCCAATCCTGGCGGATGGACCGCCGTCATGCCCTCCGTGCGATGGGTTCCTGCATCTCGCTGCCCTTCCTCGAATGCATGGTGCCGCTCCGTGCCTCGGAGAAAGACACCGAGTCCCCACGACGCAGTGCTTTCATCTACCTCGCCAACGGCGTCCATTCGCTGAACTACCAGATCACCACGCCGGGCAAGGACTACCAGTTCTCGCGCTCGCTGAAGCCGCTTGAAAAACATCGCGACTCCATCACGCCAATCAGCGGCCTTCACCATCCGGGCGCGATCGGTCATCACCACAACTGCATCTCGGTCTGGCTCACCGGCGGCAAGCTCGGCCCCTCCGATCGCAACACCATCTCGGTGGACCAGAAGATGGCCGAAGTCACCGCCCAGCACACCCGTTATTCCTCCATGGAGATCGCGCTGACCCAAGGGTCACTCGCCTGGACCGCAGACGGGGTGCAGTTGCCTGCGCTGCGCCGATGCAGCGAGATTTTCGAATCGCTCTTCGAAGAGCCGAAAGGCGGCAAGGAAGCCCAGCGGAAAGCCCTTCGACGGAAGGCCAGCGTTCTCGATGACAACCTCGCGGAAGTGCGTCGGCTCGAAAAGAGCATGGGAAGCGCCGACAAGGGCCGTCTCGAACAGTACCTGACCTCGGTTCGGGAAGCGGAAATCCGCACGAAAAGGGCGGATGCCTGGCTCGATACGCCGCTGCCGGAGATTTCCGAAGCCGACCGCAAGCGAACCGATCGCGATATTCCCAAGACCCAGGCGGGCGAGTATTTCCGCACCGTCTACGATCTGATGGTGCTGGCTTTCCAGACGGACGTCACCCGGGTGGCCACCTTCAGTCTCGGCGGCGAAGGCGATGCCTTTTCGATTCCGGAGATCGGCATCACCGAGTCCCGTCACCAGCTCAGCCACCACGGCGGCGATGAGGGGTACATGGAAAAGCTGACCAACTACGACACCTTCGCCATCGAGCAGTTCGGCTACTTCCTCACCCGCCTCTCGGAGACGAAGGACCTCAACGGAAAACCACTCCTCGGCACGACGATGGCCCTTTTCGGAAGCGGCATGTGCTACGGCCACAGCCACGGCAACGCCAACCTGCCGCTCGTGCTCGCCGGCGGTTCGGATCTCGGGTTGAAACATGGCAGCCACCTCGACTTCAACCGGGAGGCCGCCGGCTTCGAGGGCTACGCGGTCGGTGACGATGGCAAGATCGCCACCTCGCACTACCAGATCTGCAGCCGACCCGTGAACACGGATGCGCACATGAGCAATCTGCTCCTCCTCATGGCCCAGCGTATGGGCGTGGAAACCGACCAGTTCGGCGACAGCAATAAAGCGATTGTAGTATGAAGCGGTTCCTGGTTCCTCGTTCTTCGTTCTTGGTTGGCGCTTCGCGGTTCCTCGTTCCTCGTTCTTGGTTCTTCGTTGGGTTTTGTTTGGCCGTCCATTTTGGACTGTCAGCAAGTAGTGCGAACGCAGGCAACGAAGAACCAGGCACCAACAAACAAGAAACCGAAGAAGAAGTTTTCCGGCCCGAAGCTGGAAAATTTCCACCGTTGGAGAAGGCCTATCCCTATCGGGGTGAACTGGTATTCGTGGATCATGCGAATCGCCGCGGCAGCATCCGCGTGCAGGGAGACGGCATGTTCTTCCGCAACGATCCGCATCCTTTCGCGATGCTCCCCTATGGCATCGTTCGCTACCACGGCGCGCCGGCGGACCTCCGGGACATCCCGCTGGGAACCGTGATGCATGTCCGCGCCTTTCTCCCGCCGGACCCGACGATCTCAGTCGTTCCGGTGTTGCCGATCGACAACAAGGAGAAGGATGCCAATCACAACCGCGGCGCCGGCATTCTGCCAGCCGAGAATCACGTCCTCCTCCTCGAGGACGAACCAAGCCACTGCCGGCGCGAGGGACTGGTCTGGAAGCTCAAGGAATTGGAGATCAAGAACAACGCCGGCATGATCATCGCCGCCCGCGCGCCGAAGCAGGGAGAAGGCGGAAAAGCCGAAGAAGAAACGATGACCTTCGATGCCGCCACCCGCGTTTGGCGAGGTCGTGAATGCCTCGACATCGAGGATCTCGTCGCGGAAGGCACATGGCCGGCGGACGGAAAGAAGTCCCTCGAAGGTCAGGACGTGCTGCTCGGCGTCACCTGGAAGCCGACCCCGGACGGCATCTTCACCCGCTTCCACATCTCGGATATCTGGCTCGACGACGAATCGATGGATCGTGCCGCCCACAACCAGACCGAAACGCACAAGGCTTTCATCCGCAGCCGATGGATGCCCGCGTGGATTGACGATGTCGAATACGGCAAATTCGGTCGGGCTACCGTGACGGCCACCTTGTTCGGCGGCATGGATCCCTCGCTCTACGCCGATTTCAAGAAAGGTTCCTCCGCCATGATGAATGCGGTCGAGAACACCCTGAAACACACCCATGGCGCCTACGGTCCCGCCCACATGGCCTCGCGCGGCTCCATCCTCGAAGTCGTCCAGACTCCCGGCGAACCTCCGCTCGGCAGCAGTGGCATTCAGATTCGTTTCGAAACGGATCTCATCATCGAGGGCATCCGCCCGACCCGCGTCGTCCGCGTCCGCCCCGGCGATTGGCCCCAGGTCCAGGTTCCGCGAGAGGAATACCTCAAGAACGGCGACCCCAGCGTCGACGAGCGCTTCCCGAGCCCGGACATTTTTCCGAAGTATTGATGGATTCGCTTACGCGGTTCTTGGTTCTGGATTCTTCGTTCCGGGTTGGCGCTGGGCGGTTCCTGGTTGGCGCTTCGCGGTTTTTGGTTCCTCGTTCCCGGTTCTTCGTTGGGTTGTTGAATGCGATACTTCTTTGTTCGTTCGTCGCTCATTCGACTCTCGTTGCGGAAGAACAAAGCACCAGGAACGAAGAACCAGGAACTGAGGAAACGTTCCGGCCGAATGCCGGGGAGTTTCCTCCCCTCGAAAAGTCATATGGCTACCGAGGCGAGCTTGTGTTCGTGGATCACGCCAACCGCCGTGGCAGCCTCCGCATCGAAAGTGAAAATGCATTTCGTAAAAACGAGCCGCAGCCTTTCGCCCTGCTCCCCTACGCCATCGTCCGCTACCAGGGCGCACCGGCGGACCTTCGTGACATCCCGCTCGGCACCATGATGCACGTCCGCGCTTTTCTCCCTCCGGAACCAAGGATCTCCTCGGTGCCGGTCCTGCGGGTCGACAACAAGGAGAAGAGGGGCGGCCGCGGTGACGTGGGAACCGCACCGGCCGAAAATCACATCCTGCTCCTCGAAGACGAACCGAGCCACTGCCGGCGCGAAGGGTTGGTCTGGAAGCTCAACGAAGTGGAAATTGAAAACTACGAGGGATTGATCCTCGCGAGCCGTGTGCCCATGGACAGCACGGATGGGACGGCTGACGAGGAAACGTTGAGCTTCGATGCCGCGACCCGCATCTGGCGCGGTCGCGAACGCCTCGGTGTCGCCGACCTGATCGCCGAGGGCACCTGGCCCGCAAAAGGGAAGAAGCCCCTCGACGGCCAAGTTGTCCAACTCGGGATCTCCTGGAAGCCAACCCTGGGAGGTGTCTTCACCCGCTTCCATATTTCGGACATCTGGCTGGACGACACCGCCATGGAGCGCTCCGCCCAGGTCCAGACCGAGACTCACAAGGCTTTCATCCGCAGTCGCTGGGTGCCCGGGTGGATCGATGAGGTCGAGTATGGCCAGTTCGGTCACGCCACCGTGACCGCGACGCTCTTCGGCGGTATCGATGCCTCTCTCTACGCCGATTTCACGAGGGGCGCGAAGATGCTGATGAACCCGGTCGAGAATACCCTGAAACACACCGAAGGCGGTTCCGCCGGTCCCACCCAGATGTCCGCCCGCGGCTCCATTCTCGATGTCTCGAAAACGGAAGGCGCTCCCATGGGCAGCAGTGGCATCCAGATTCGATTCGAGACAGACCTCATCACCGAAGGCATCCGACCCACCCGAGTCGTGCGCGTGCGTCCCGCGAGTTGGCCCGACGTTCACCTGCCGAGGGAGGAATACATGCGCGACGGTGCCGCCAGCGTCGACGAGCGCTTCCCGAGCCCGGACATCTTTCCGAAATACTGATGACTTCCTGTTCCTGGTTCCTGGTTCCTGGCTTGGAACTGAGACACTGGGAAGCCGAAGGGAAAACACAAACCCCGATTCTGGATCATGAAACGCATCGCACTCCCAATCTTTCTCCTCTTGACCGCCCCGACGCACGGCCTGCCTGCCACGCCCGATCTTTCAGGGATCACCTCGCGAGCCGATCTGGAGAAAACCATCGCCGCCACCTCCGACGGCACCCTGAAAGCGGCCCTTTCAAGCAACGCCGACGCCATTCTTACCGCTACCGAACGGTATCCCCACGTTCAGGCGGTGATCCAGACCATCGAGAGTTCTCCGGGCAAGTTCGAGAAAATCAACACCACCCCCGACGCCTTGAAGCAGGCGGCAGGCGGAGAACTTCCGGTCTTTGACACCCTCACTCTCGTCAGCACCGGCATTCTCAATGGCAAAGCCCATGCTCATCGCGAGGCGGGAGCAGACCCCTACGATGCCGCTTTCATCGAGCATCTCGGACACATCCCGACCCTGGAGTCCGCCAAGATCGTGGCGATGGGCATTCAGGAAAACTGGCTGTCGCCGCTCCTGAAACTCCGGAACCTGAAGTCCCTCTCCATCGAGGGACGCGCCCGATTGGGCGACGCGAGTCTGGCGGAACTGAGCCAGTTGAAGGAGTTTCCTCATCTCACCCAACTCGAACTGGCCTACTTCGGCAAGGCCACCGATGCCGGACTCGAGCAACTCGCCGGGTTAACGCAACTGGAGAGCTTCGCCTTTCGGGGATGTTCCGTGCCGGGGCACGGCTTCGCCAAATTCGAGGGCTGGACCCGGCTCAAATCCATCAACTTTCATTCGAACGGACTCGATGACGAGGGGCTTGGCTATGTCTGCGAGCGTTTCCCCAACCTCGAATTCATCAAGCTCTGGCACTCACACGCCATCACCGACGCCAGCGCCGCGCACCTCGGGAAACTGGGCAAACTGAAGGGCATCGAAATCAGTTGCGACAAGGCGACCGCCGGCCTGTTCAAAGACGTCGGAAACATTCCCCTCGAGTACGCCGCCCTGGAATACGGAGTGAACTCGCCCGCGCCGGAGATCATCGCCGCCGTGGCCTCGCTCCCCACGCTGCGTCGACTCAAGATCCAGGCCGAATCCTACACGGTTGCAGATCTCATGGCACTCGCCGGTGTGAAACAAATCGAAGAGCTGTCGCTCTCCAACCTTCCCCTGACCGATGAACGCGTCGCCGTGCTCAAGAACTTCGCCTTCCTCAAGGCGCTGGAATTGATCGACCGAAAGCGCGGTTACCCCGAAACGATTCAGGCGAAAGTCAGGGAGACATTGCCCGGTGTGACGGTGACCTTCGTCAATTGAGTGACCCCTCCCTGGGAGACTGGAGAGCGGTGGCTCCAATTCTCCGTTTGGGCCAGAAGATGCAGGAGCGCCGTCCAAAACTCCTAAACGCACGGCCTCACACAAATCGCGTCCCAAACCCGCCTGATCCCAACTGCCCCTTTCGCAAACAATTCGGCCTACCGCTCCGTCAAGAAAAGCTGCCTGACTGGCTTGGGCAGACGTCGGCGCGCGGCGCGTTGGCTTGATGCCGAGTTGCTTCCCGGCGTTCTTCTTGAAACCGGCTGCATAACGCCACAGTTTGTCCTGCGCAAACTCGTCGCTGTGATGCAGGCGCACGACCAGCGTGGGTCAACTTCTGCTTCTCGGATAACTGGCAAGATTCAATCTGCCTCGCCCTTCTTGGCTTCCTTCTCTGCGCGCAGCTTTTCGATTGCCGCGCGCACCTCATTCTCCCACGGCAGCTTCTCGTCCTTGGCGGGGTCGTAGGGCGGGAGGTTGGGGATGGGGACGTTCATCTGCCGGAGCAGTTCGGTGGTCTGGGTGAGTTCGTAGCGATCCACATACGGCTCGCCGTCGGCCCAGGCATTCTTGTAGGCGGCAAGGGCGTGGTGCTTTGCCTGTTCGGTGTCGCCGATGGCCTGCCAGAGCAGGGCAAGGTAGCGATGCGCGGGGTCGCGGAGTTGGGCCAGGCGCTCGGCTTCCTCGCGGGGATGGGCGAGCTGGCCGAGGTGGTGCTTGGCCAGGGCGAGGCCGGTCTCGGAGGCGGCATCAATGACCGATCCAGTCTCGCGGGCTAGGCGCACGGCCTCCTGGTAGCTCGCCGTCGCCAGCGCCCACTCGCCCTGCGTGAGCCGCCATTCTCCGCGCAGGCGGTGGAGAGCGCGGATGATGGTGCGGTCTTTGCCCTGGGCTGCCAGACGCTGGGCCTCGGCCAGGTGCTCCTCCTGCAAGCTGCCCTGCCAAAAGAGAAACTCGGCGTATTGTTGTTCAGCCGCTCCGGGCCGATAGGCGGCGCGCGACCAATCGCGGCCCATGGGGTCTAGCAGGCTCCAGGTGTCGGCGGCCTCCGCCCACTGGCCCAGGCTCGACTGGTGGGCGAACTGGTCGAGTCGGCTCCCGAAAACGCCCTGCTTGTGTTCGCTCAAGGTGGCGACCTCCAAGGCGAGGGAATCCGTGCGGCGCGCTTGGGCGAGCCGATTCTGGGCGGTCAGATTGCCCGAGATGTTGCCGAGCACGCCCGAAGTGTTGAACCAGTCTTCGACTTCCAAGACAGCTCGCAGGCTGGCACCGTAAGCAGCGAGTGCGGCAGTCAATTCGCCGCAATCTTCCAAGGCGATTCCTGCGTTATTCACCAGATAGGAACTGTCACTGACTGCCACCTCCTTCGGCAGTTCGCCCCAGCCGTTGGGGAAGAAGGGCTTCAGCAAGGACAAAGCTTCGGCATAGGCATTGAGGTTGAAAAGGAGCGCACGCGCCAAATCACCCCGATAGGCAGTCGCCGCCTGCTGGTAGTGGCCAAGATTCAGCAGGGTGCGGACGACGTGCAGGCCGCTGTGCACGTCCTCCATTGTCTCCGCTTCCTCATAGGGGCGGTGGGATTTGGCGGTGAAGTGGTCCACCACGCGCTGGCCGTGGTGTTCGCGGTCCGCCGCCGCCATTGCGCCCGAAGCGACGCAGCGGACGACGGGGTGCAGGTCATACTTCCGCGTTCGGCCATCCCATTGCAGCAGGCCGCGCTGCTCCAGGTCCGTAACGGTCGCTTCCAGCTTCTTCGGCTCGGCGCGGAACTCCGCCGAGGACAACCGGGCCTGCACCGCGTTTTCATAGTCCTGCCAGCGCGCGAGGGCGGCTTCGTATTGTTTCTGCGCCCCGGCTTTCTGTTCGTCGGACATTTCCGCCCAGCGCATCAATTTTCCACCTACAGCATGGATGCCTCGTTTCTCCGGCGGCGTCGGCTTTTCCACCTCCTCCGGCTCTGGTGGCAGGTGGGGATTGAAGGCTTTGAGCGTCTCGTAGTCCACGGAGTCGGTGAGCAGAGCGAGGGTGGAGAGGAGTTGGCGGCTGGCGTCGGGCAGCTCTTGGATCGCAGCCTCCAGGATGTGGTTGCGGCGCTGGATGAGGTCGAGGCTGGCGAGGTCGAGGGCGGCTCCGCCGTCGGCTGCGGCGGACCAGGTGTCGAAGTCGCCGCGCGCGGGCAGGTAGTTCGCGATGAGACCGCCGAGGATGCCGATGACGAGCGGGTGGTTGTCGCAGTTGGCGGCGAGGTAGCCCTGGATGGTGTCGCTTTTCCCCTCGATGCCGCAGGAACGCAGGAGGGCCTCGGCATCCGGCGGGCGCAGGCCGGGGAGGGTGATGCGCTTCGCGCCGGGGATGGTCTGGCCGGAGGGATTCAGCAGGACGCGCGGGGTGAGGCGGGAGCTGACGAGGAGCTTCGATGGGCGCGCGGCGGCGAGAGCGCGGAGGAGGTCGTCGTCCTCGTCGCGGATGGCGTCGCAGGGGTTGCGGTTGACGATTTTGTCGGTGGGGATGTTCGCCTCCTCGTCGGGGACTTCGGCGGCGTCGATGCGGTGGTAGGCGACGAGGATGCGTTCGAGTCCATCGAGGATGAGCAGCCAGGGCCGGGCATGGAGCTGGGCGAGAAGCTCGTCCTTCAGCTCGGCGGTTTTCTTTTTCGCGAAGTCCTCCAGCGGGCGCTCCGTCATGTAGGCGAGAGCGCGCTGGCAGAAGTCGGCCATGATGGCGCCGCGCTCGTAGAACGAATACCAGAAGCGTCCGGCCCAGGGCTTGTCCGCAGGTCAGGCGGCGAGGGCGTGCCGGGGATTGGTAGTCCACTCCCAGGTGAGCATGCTTTTGCCGTTGCCGCCGATCGCTTCGAAGAGGAGGAGGTTCGTGGGATCGGCCGGGTTGGCCCAGTCGGTGAGAACCTGAAGCTCGGCAGCGCGTCCGGTGAATTCGTGCGAGCCGATGTAGTCGGGCTCGGCGTAGAAGGCGGGGGGCTGTGGGATGGTGGTGGGGTCGGAGGGCGGTTCTTCCTGGTC
>JAGRPB010000205.1 GCA_020439945.1 Verrucomicrobiia bacterium | reverse complement strand
TCGCCCTACACGCCCACGTTCCTGAACTGGCATTTCATGCGCGACCGGGGCGAACCGATCCGCGCCGAATGGGAGGCGATCCCGGACAACGCTGACGTCGTGATCACCCACGGCCCGGGCTACGGACACGGCGACCTCGCACCCCCATGGAAGGGGCAACCTCCCCGCCATGTCGGTTGCCTTGAGTTGCTGAACCGGCTCCTGTCCGTCCGGCCGCGAGTCCACATCTTCGGCCACATTCACGACGGCTACGGCATCACGATCTCCGACGAGATTCCGGGCACCACGTTCTACAACGCCTCGGTCTGCACGGAGGCCTACCGGCCCGTCAATGCGCCTCACACGATCACCTTCAAGCGATGATCGACCCCAACCGCGCGAAAAAAGTGGAAAGCGGAAAAACGGATCTCTCATAAAATTAGCCAATGGGTGAGAGCCCTGTGGTGACAATGCGCTCGCGGAAATAGATTTCCTCAGGCAAGGAGAGGCACGCAGCCGTAGAACGCGGCGAACCGCCGCGAAATGGCGCGAGAGAGAACGCGAGAGAGAACGCGAGAGATGCGTGGGAGTTCGTTCCCAGCGTCCCGTGGATTCAGGGGAGGCGGGGCTCCGGTCGAGATCCTGCGTTAGTGACTGATCCAACGTGGCTGGCCCGGCCAAAGCAGTCCGTTCAATCGCTTTGGGGGCAATCGTCATCGGGGCCTTCAGTCTCCAGCGTGACGTGCTCGAATTGGTTGGGATCAACGAGGTCGCGCACCTGCTCCTTGATCGCCGCGATGTCCTTCACACCAGGGGTAAGGACGAGATGGGCACTGAGGACATGACTCTCGCCGTCGATGGACCAGCAATGAATGTGGTGGATTGAATCGACGCCATCGATCCCGAGAGCACGGCACTCGAACTGGTCAGTATTGAAGCCTTCCGGAGCGGTTTGAAGCAGGACGGAAAAGACTTTTTTGAGATTGCGTCCGACGTTCCAGAGCACGATCAGCGAGATTCCGATGGAAAGGATGGGGTCAACGATGGGCACGTTCCAGATCATCATGATCCCTGCGCCAACGAGGACGGCGAACCATCCGAGCGTGTCCTCGATGAGGTGCCAGCTGACGAGTTTCTCCGTCAGAGAGGAGCCTCCTTTCATTCTGAGAACGGCGGCTCCGTTAAAAGCGATGCCCAGAATAGCCAAGACGAGCATCCCAGGGACGCGGACTTCCTGGGGATCGTTCAGCCGTCCGAAGGCATGAAATAGCACGAAACCGAGACCGGCCAACAGCATCAGCCCGGTGATCAGACCTCCGAGGAGTCGAAAGCGGCGGTAGCCGTAGGTGTGGCGCGGGGTGCGCTTCCGGAGGGACAGTTTCTCAAAGTACCAGGCAAGCCCTAGGGACACCGAATCCCCGAGATCGTGTACGGCGTCAGTCAAGATGGCGATGCTATTGGTCCAGAACCCTCCGGCAATCTCTAGAAGGGTGAAGCCGAGGTTTAGGAAGAAGGCGATTTTCAGGTTCTCGTCGCTTCCGCGATGCTGGTGCTGGTGCTGTTGTTCTTGGGACATCAGTCGATGGCGAGGCAAAGTGATTCATCGACACGATAGCACGATCATCAGCCACCGGTATCTAGCCCCCACGTCCATAGTCGACGTGGAAGTGACTGAATTGCCCCGGTTGACAATCGCTGAACGCTCCCTCAGAGTAAGCTAGATGCGTCGGCTGATCTCCATCCTGCTCCTCCTTTCCTGGATGAGCTGCTACCTCAATTGCCCCACAGAGCGATTGATGGCGGGCTCTGCGCCGTGCACGGCGATGGAACACGGGGACTGCCCAATTCCGGGGGATGGGCCCAGCGACGATTCACCCATTTGCCCGGGCAACACGGTGGTTCTGTCGGAAAGCGCCAAGGCTCCTTTGACTGTTGTCGGGCAGGAGGCGGCGGACGACGCACAGAACCAGTGGGCAGGTCTTCTGTGGGCGATGGCGATCCAGGGACCCGGCGAGGGATCTCCTCAACTCTCCCCAGCTCAGCAGGACAATTCACCTGCACCCCGGGACGAGCGTGTACACATTGCTCGCCCGATTCGCGGCCCCGCAGCCTGATTTGCGGCGCTGATTCGGAATTCCTGGCCACGCTCCGGCCGGGGCCGTTCTGCGCTTCTCCCTCTCTCGCGGCACCGCTGTGCCCGCGTTCAAGACGGACGGATTCGAGAATTCGCCCGTCTTGAACACAAACGGCGATCCGCAATCCACCTTCTGCTCTCGAAAGCATCTTTTTCAATGAAGCGATTGTTATCCATCATACTACTCACATCATCCGTCCTGCTAGGTTCCTGTGCGACGAACAAGGTCAGGGGAATAGCGAATGCGAACTCCCATGTCACTGCTAAGCGAGTTCAGCCAATCGACTCCGCCAAATCACCGCCGTTGACCGGGCCGGTGAACCGGGAGCAGGCCATCAGCCGTGCTCTGAGTGGGAACCCCTCGATTCAGGCACTCCGAGCCGAGGTTCGTGCCCGTGAAGCAGAGATCGCCCAGGCCGCGACCCTCCCGAATCCCGAACTGGACTTCGAGATCGAGAACTTCGCCGGCACCGGAAGCACCCGGGGCTTGGACGGAGCGGAAATCACCACCGCGCTAAAGCAGTCGTTGGAGATCGGGGGCAAACGCTCCAAGCGGACCCGAGTCGCGGAAGTCGAGGCGGAGGCGCACCGGGCCGAGTTGCAAAGCATGGAACAGGAAACCGCCATCGCCGCCGACCGCGCCTTCACCACCCTTCTGGAAGCTCGCGAGATCCGGATCCTGAGTGAGAAGAACCTCGCTCGTGCCGAAGAAAATCTGGCCTCTCTGGAGGCAATGCTGGAGGCGGGAGAGCGCGGGCGCATCGATGTGAACAAGGCCAAAATCGAGGTCTCCGAGGCGCGTGAATTACTCGCTGAGGCGCGTGCCAACGAGGCTATCGCCTCTTCGGAGCTTTCCGGCACGTGGGGCGGAGGCGGATCAAAGATTACCGCTTCCGGCAACCTTTCAGCGCCCGGCAGAGGCGTGTCTATCAAGGCCGACGAAGCCGTCTCCGGACACCCGGCGATACGGAGGGCGGGGCTTCACTTAGCCCTCGCCAAAGCGACCCGAGACTTGGAAATGGCAAAACGCTACACCGACATCGAGATCGGTGGAGGCGTCCGGGAGTTGCGCGACGAAGGAGAAACCGCCGCTGTCGTCGGATTCAGTGTCCCGCTGCCTGTTTTCGATCGGAACCAGGGAAATATCCGGGCGGCCGAAGAACGCGTGGCTCGCGCCGAGGCCGAGCAACGCGCCGTGGAGAGCGATTTGCTGACTCAGTTCGAAAAGCTGTCCACCGAACTTTCGGCGGCGAAGACCCGCGTCGCCGAGTTCGATTCAACCACGCTCGAAGCAGCGCGGCAGGCATTGCAGGACACCTCCGACGCCTACGCCGCCGGAAAGGCATCCCTGCTCGAAGTGCTCGATGCCCGCAAGACTCTTTTCAACATAGAAGTCGGCCGGACTCGAGCACTGGCCGACTTGGTTCGCGCCCACAACACACTGAAAACTTTTACCCAGAACTGAAACCATAACCCATAACCCAACAACCCATGAACATACCTAGTATAACAAGCCTTGGCCTCGCCCTCGGCTTCGCCACCTTTCTCTTCGCCTCGTGCGGCGAGAAAGACGAGTCAGCCAACGCCGATCCCAAGGAAGGATCCGGCGGCGTCGAAGTTCACCTCGCTGCCGCCTGCCCGGCCGGCGAGGGCTGCTTCATCTGCGACGCCTCCAAGCGAGACCCCAAGCGCCTCTGGTGCACGGAGCACGATCGATATGAAGATCGCTGCTTCATCTGTCATCCGGAGCTGAAGGAAGCGGGCCGACTCTACTGCACGGAGCACGGCGTCTACGAGGACGAATGCTACCTCTGCCATCCAGAACTCAAGACTAAGGGGGATAGCGAGGGACCAAAGACCTCGTCAACCGCCCCACCCGCAAACGTTCTGATGTGCAACGAGCACGGCGTCCCCGAGGCCGAGTGCGCCATCTGCCAACCTCAGCTCGCGGCAGGCCTCAAGCCTGGTGAAAGCCTCAAAATCCGAGTCGCTTCCGCCGAGGCCATGTCCAAGGTTGGCGTTGGAGTCTCGGAGCCGGAAACCACCACTGCCAGCCTCGCTGTCGAGGCTTACGCCACCGTCGACTACAACCAGAACCAAGTGGCCAAGATCACTCCGCTGGTCGGAGGGATCGTCCGCGAGATCCTGGTCGTCCCCGGTCAAACCGTTGCGGCGGGCGAGCCGCTGGGGGTCATTCACTCCACCGACCTTGCAGAGAGTAAAAGCCGATACCTGTCCACCGTCGCCGCCATGAAACTGGCGGATCTCCAAGTAGCTCGGGAGCGCCAGCTAGCCGAAAAACGCATCACCGCCGCGTCTGAACTGGAGTCGTCCGAAGCCAACGTGGAAGTGGCCACCGTGGATCTCGCGGCGGCCCGCCAGCGGTTGATGAATCTGGGACTCACCGAACAGGAAATCGAAGCTCTTGGGTCCGAGGGGCGTCCCACATCTGCGCTAACGCTGCGGGCACCGTTCTCCGGCACGATCGTCGACCGGAACGTCGCAGCGGGTGAGAGGGTGGAACCGGGCGATCCGATCGTGGTTCTCGCCGATCTCTCGTCGATGTGGATCGAGCTGTCGATTCCGGTCCGGGAGGCCACGAAGCTGGCGCCCGGCATGATGGTGAAAGCCCAATTCGCGGAATTGCCGGAAACAGTCATCTCAGGGCAACTCGTCTGGATAGCGACAGCGGTCGACGAAAAGACCCGGCGTATTCAGGCTCGCGCCCTTGTCGTTGATCCGCCGGCCTCACTCCGCAAAGGACTTTACGGCAACGCCCATATCCAGATTGGCGAAGGCAAGTCCTCGCTCGCTGTTCCGACCGGTTCCATCCAAACCATCGACGGCATCCCGTTCGTCTTCGTGCAAAAGGAGCCGGCTCTTTTTGCTGCCACACGAGTGCAGCTTGCTCCCGGCTCCCCTAGCGACCATCTGACCGCCATCGAGGGTGGTCTCGCGCCCGGCGACCAGATCGTGAGTCAAGGCAGCTACATTCTTCGTTCTGAATTCTTGAAATCGCTCCTCGGCGCGGGCTGCGTCGATGATTGATCCGATTTGATCCCCGAACTCCCCCGGCATGTTTTCCCGTCTCGTCCATTTCTGTCTGGCCAACCGCCTGCTGATCTTTCTTCTCACCGCGCTTCTGGTCGTGGCGGGAGTTTGGGCCGGCTCCCGCGTACCGGTGGATGCCTTCCCCGACACGACCCCGATCCAGGTCCAAATCAACACGGTAGCGCCGTCCCTCAACGCCGAGGAGATCGAGCAGCAGATCACCCTCCCTGTTGAACTCGAAATTTCCGGGCTGCCGGGTCTGGCAAGCGTTCGTTCGATCTCCAAATTCGGACTGTCCCAGGTCGTCGCAACATTCAAAGATGACACCGGGATCGAAACCGCCCGCCAATACATTTCCGAGCGATTGCTCAATGTCGAGCTACCCGAAGGGGTTGGGACGCCGCAGATGGGACCCATCTCCACCGGCCTCGGCGAGATTTTCCACTATGTGATCAGCAGCCAGGACGGTAGTCGCACGCTCGAAGAACTGCGCACCGTCCACGATTGGATCATTAAACCCGAACTGCGGAAGGTGCCCGGCGTGGCGGAGGTGAATTCCTGGGGCGGCTACGAAAAGCAGTACCACGTCGTCGTCGATCCCGAACTGCTGCTGAAATTCGGTCTCGGCCTGGCCGACGTGGTCGAGGCCCTGCAGGACAACAACCGCAATGTCGGGGGCGGCAAAGTGACGGTCAGCGGGCAGGATCTCCTGGTTCACGGGGTCGGCCGCGTCACCTCCATTCCCGGAATCGAACGCATTGAGGTGGCCTCCAGCGAAGGCACCCCCATCCGGATTTCCGACATCGCCACGGTGCGCATTGGAAGCGAACTGCGGCGTGGCGCGGTAACCGCGAACGGACGGGGTGAAGTCGTTCTCGGCCTGGCCTTCATGCTGATGGGTGAAAACGCCCAGGAAGTCACCAGCAATCTCAAAACCCGGCTTGAAGAGATCCGCCCGTCGCTGCCGGACGGCGTCGATGTCGAGATCGTCTATGATCGGACGGAATTGACGGCAGAAGTTCTCGACACCGTTTCGCACAACCTCATCGGAGGGGCGGTGCTCGTCACCGTGACTTTGCTGATCTTCCTTGGCAACATCCGGGCGGGACTGCTCGTTGCCCTCTGCATTCCGCTGGCCATGCTCTTCGCCGTGCTGGGTATGCATCACTTCGCCATCACGGCAAGCCTGTTGAGCCTCGGCGCAATCGACTTTGGCCTCATCGTCGATGGATCGGTGGTCATGACGGAGGCCAACCTTCGCGGTTTGGCCGAACGCACGCGGGCCGCCGGACGTCGTCTCACGCTCGCCGAGAGGGTTGACTGCATGGTGCGCTCCAGCTCCTCCGTCGCCCGACCCATCATCTTCGGAATGGGCATTATCGCCATCGTCTTTCTTCCTATTCTGACGCTGGAGGGCACGGAGGGAAAAATGTTTCGGCCCATGGCCATGACCTTCATCCTGGCCCTTCTCGGAGCCCTGATCATCGCGATCTTCGTTTCACCGGTCCTCGGTCACCTGGTCTTGCCTCGCCGATTCACGAAGGACGACAACCGGTTCACTCGCCTACTCAAAGACACTTATGCAGGGTCTCTGGGGCTTGCATTTAAGCTGCGGTGGGGAGTTCTGAGCGTCGTTGTCGTCCTCCTCGTCGTTACCGGTCTGATCGCCACTCGATTGGGAGGTGAGTTCATCCCGCGTCTCAGCGAGGGCGCCGTCGTGGCGAACACCATTCGTCTGGCCGGCACATCCATTGGCGAATCCACCGATTATAACACCCGGATCGAGCAACTGCTTCTGGAGGAATTCCCCGACGAAATCCGGCATGTCTGGAGTCGGATCGGAACCGCCGAGATTGCGACCGATCCGATGGGCACCGAACTCACCGACATCTTTCTCTCACTCACGCCCCGCGACCAATGGACGAAGGCCAATACCCAGGATGAACTCGTTAGCGCGATGCAGGGAACCGTTTCGACCCTGCCTGGGCTCAACATTCTCTTCACCCAACCCATCGAGATGAGACTCAACGAGATGGAATCGGGCGTGCGGTCCGACGTCGGTATTCTGATCTATGGCGACGAATTCGACACCCTGACCGAGCTGAGCGACGAGATCCAACGGGTGCTGGTCGAGATCGAAGGGCAAGCCGATGTATCCACCGACCAGATTACGGGCCAGCCTGGACTCAGGATCGAACTGAAACCGGACAAGATGGCCCGTCTCGGTGTCACCGCCGCCGAAATCCTCCCCTATGTCGAGGCGATCGGTGTCCTCAAAGTGGGCGAGATTTTCGAGGGTCAGCGTCAATTTCCGTTGGCCATCGTGCTCCCAGATCGTTTTCGCACGCAGATCGAAGCGGTGCGAAATCTCGTCATTCCCACCGAATCGGGAATTCGAGTGACCTTGTCCGACGTCGCCGATGTCGTTGAAGCGCCGGGTTCCGCCACGATCAACCGGGAATGGGGACGCCGCCTCATCCGTGTTCAGTCCAATGTGGACGGACGGGATGTGGTTTCCTTTGTTGACGAGGCCCGCGAACGCATTTCCCGGGAGGTCGACCTCCCCGAAGGCTACGTGATCGAGTGGGGAGGCCAGTTCGAGAACCTCGAACGAGCCCAAACCCGGCTCGCGCTCGTCGTCCCGCTTACCATGGCGCTGGTCTTCGTGCTTCTCTATCTCAGCCTACGCAACTTCAAGGACGTGATGCTGATTTACCTGGGCATTCCCTTCGCTCTGGTCGGAGGCGTCGTCTCATTGTGGTT
This sequence comes from Verrucomicrobiia bacterium, assembly GCA_020439945.1. Classification (GTDB taxonomy): domain Bacteria; phylum Verrucomicrobiota; class Verrucomicrobiia; order Verrucomicrobiales; family DEV007; genus JAEUHH01. The sequence continues at coordinate 1,005 of JAGRPB010000205.1, read as the reverse complement.
GCGTGACATTCCGTTCAGCGTCAGTGCCGCCATCGGCTTCATTGCGCTGTTCGGGATCGCTGTGCTCAACGGTCAGATTCTGATCGAGGCGATTCGCACGAAGTTGAGCGAGGTGTCGGACGCCACCAAAGCGGTCAAGCAAGCCGCCACCGAGCGGTTGCGGCCCGTTCTGGCAACCGCCACCACCGACGCGATCGGCTTCCTTCCCATGGCGATTTCAACCGGAGTCGGTTCGGAGGTGCAGAAACCGCTCGCCACCGTCGTCATCGGAGGAGTCATCACCTCCACCATCCTGACCCTGATTGTCTTGCCGATTCTCTATGTCATGATCAGACCGCGGGAGGAACTCGCTGAATCAGACGTTGAAGGCGAAGCTTCCGAGGAAAATCATGAGCCCGTGTGATTGCCACGAACAAGCCAACCAGATCGCGGAGAAAGGCGTTCTCCGCGTCCTCCTAGTCGTCAATGGCGTCATGTTTGCCGTCGAACTGGCAGTGGGCCTCCTCGCGGAATCCACCGGGTTGATGGCGGATTCGCTCGACATGCTCGCTGACGCGACTGTCTACGGCGTCGCCCTCTATGCCGTGGGGCGTTCCGGCAAAGTAAAAGTGAGAGCGGCCCGTTTCTCCGGGTGGTTTCAGATCGCGCTTGCGGCCGGTGTTCTCTTCGACATCCTCCGGAGATTCATCGTGGGGAGCGAACCCGAGTCGTGGCTGATGATGGGGATCGGGCTCATAGCGCTGGTCGCCAACGTGTCCTGCCTGCTGCTGCTGGCAAAGCACCGGAATGGCGAAGTGCACATGAGAGCCAGCTGGATCTTTTCCAAGAACGACGTCATTGCCAATGCGGGCGTCATTCTTGCCGGATTCCTCGTCTACCTCAGTGGAACGCGGTGGCCCGACTTGGCAATCGGCCTCGTCATTGCAGGCTTTGTATTGAACGGAGGAATCCAGATTCTGCGCGAATCAGCAGAAGCAGATCCGTGTCGAGGTGAGAGGTCAGACA
>JAGRPB010000204.1 GCA_020439945.1 Verrucomicrobiia bacterium | reverse complement strand
TTGTTTACATCGACGGGTATGCCCACACGGGGAACGATGGGGGCCGGAATTTCGAGCTTTTCTGGCCGAAGCTGCGCGAGGGCGGGTTGATCGGTGGTCACGATTTCTGTGATCAGTTCCCGGAGAATGTGAAGGCGGTGAAGGCGTTCCTCGACCGGCACGGGCCGGAGATCGACGGGAGTTTCGTGACGCGAGGCGATGTGTTTCGGAGTTGGTTCGCCTGGAAGGGGCGGCGTCCGTCGAGTCGCTTGGTGGACTTGTCGATGTTTGGCCGCGAGCATCTCGGAGACGAAGAGGGGGGATCGATCGCGGTGGTCGGCAGCGGTCCCCTGGACGCGGGTGATCGGGAGCGGATCGAAGCGGCGGGAACGGTGGTGCGCTTTAATAATTGGAATCGCCGGGCGGACTACTCGGCGGAGGTGGCGGGGAAGCGTTGCGACCTGCTCTTTACCCATGGTGATCTGCGCGAGGCGGGTGCGTCGGAGGGGTTCGATCCGCCGGAGACGGTGGTTTTGGCGATCCCGGCACCGTTCAAGATGGACCGGATGCGCCTGCTGGCGGAGACGTGGTGGCCGGAGTCGCGGCTGGCGATGGCGAATCCGTATTTGGTTCACGAGGCGTGCCTCGAACTGGGTCTTAAAAGCGAGGGCTGGAAGCACCCGATGCCGACGGCGGGGTTTTCGCTGCTGTATCAGCTGTGGCGATTCGGGGAAGGGGGCGGCCCGGAGCCGGAGGTGTATGTGACGGGGTTCGACTGGCGTTTTGATCGAGAACAGGGGACTTGCGAGCGGGTGAGGGTTGGCTCGGACGAGGTGCCGGGGCATTACAATCACAGTTACCTGCGGGAGGCGATGTGGTGCGCGCGCCATTTGCTGGATCGGCCGGGCTGGGAGTTCTCAGAAACGGCGCGGGAGGCGCTGAGCTTTGTCAGGAACCATGGATGAGATCGCGGTCATCGGGTATCCGTCGAAATACGGCGGAGCGGACACGGAATTGGATCACCAGATCCACGTCTGGCAGGCGCTGGGGATGCGGGTGCACCTCATTCACACCGGCGAGATCGACGCGCGGCTGCGGGAAATGCGGATGGCGGAGGATCGCGGCTGCATTGTTCACGAGCCGCGGGACTGGAAGCAGGTGCGCGGCAAGCTGGTGATCAGCTATTGCAACGGCGGCTACCTGGAGGCATTGCCGGAAATCCGGGAGCAGGAGCCGTTGGCGACGTTGTGGGTGAATTGCATGACCTACCTCTTTGACCGGGAAAAGGAGCGGCATGAGGCGGGGCTGATCGATTGGTTCATCTACCAGACGGAAACGGTGAGGGATAAGGCGGCGAAAGACTTGCACGCCCTGAACCCGGAACTGAATCAGGTGGTGGTGGATCCGTATTTCGACGCGGACCGGTTCGAGTTTCGGTCGAACAAGCCCGAGGATCGCTTTCGCTTCTGTCGGATCAGCCGGGAGGACCAGTGGAAATTCCACCCGCAACAGCTGTGGGTCTACGAGACGATGACGGCGCCGGTCTTAAAAGAGGGCACCATTCTCGGCGTGAACGAGGCGGTGCGGGACAAGCTGACCGGCGGGCCGGGGCGCCAGGTGCCGAACTGGATTCGCGCATTGCCGGCCGGCTCGGAGCCGGTGGAGCAGGTGTATGCGCGGAGTCATGCCGTGATCCAGATGGCGGACCCGGGCCTGGTGGAAAACCTGCCGCGAGTGGGATTCGAGGCCATGGCGACCGGCACGGTCCTGTGCGTGGACGATCGTGGGGGTTGGCGGGAGCAGGTGCTGCAGGGACAGACGGGATTTCTCTGCGCGGATCAGCGGGAGTTCGTTTACCGGGGCTCGCGGTTGGCCTTTGAACCGGCAGAAAGACGGCAGATGGCGGAGAACGCCCGGGATCACCTGGCATCGCGCTGGAGCCTGGAGGCTTCGAAGGCGAGTTGGGCGGCATTTTTCGACCGCGTCGCGGCAAAGTGATCGGGAAGGGGCGAGAGAAGCGGCGAATTGGGTCATTTCTCGGGTTGACTTCGCGCCGGGAATGAACATTTCTTTCCGTCTCACCTTTACGAGGCGGCAGGATAGCTCAGTGGTAGAGCAGAGGACTCATAAGCCTTTGGTCGGCGGTTCAAATCCGCCTCCTGCTACCAAATTCAGGAGAAAATTCCGAGTCGGTAATAATTTCCAGAGAGTTCATTTGAGCTTTCGGGAGTGAAATTTCCGGTTCGAGGCGAAATGAAAAAATTTTCGCTGAATTCCGGTTGCGCTGCGGGGCGTCACAACTATATTCCCCGCCCTCGCCGCTGGAAGTTTCCGGACACGGAAGATCTGGCGGGCGATCCGCCCGCTCAACGTCCCGGAAGCTCATCAGGAGTTCATCTCCTCTGATGTCCCCGGAAAATTGAGAGGCAAACGGGTCCGGTGTCGGCAGACTAGTCTGCAGGAACTGTGCCCACTTTTAGAAATTTTTATCCCGCAAAACGGAGACGTTATGCCCACCATCAACCAACTCGTTCGCAAGGGTCGCCAAGACAAACCCTACAAGTCGAAGTCGCCGGCGCTCGATGACTGCCCGCAACGTCGTGGGGTCTGTCTGCAGGTTTACACCCGTACGCCGAAGAAACCGAACTCGGCTCTGCGAAAAGTCGCCAAGGTCCGCCTGACCAATGGTGAAGAGGTGATCGCCTACATTGGTGGTGAAGGGCACAACCTCCAGGAGCACTCGATCGTCCTCGTCCGTGGCGGTCGTGTGAAAGACCTTCCCGGCGTCCGCTATCACATCGTCCGCGGCGCCCTTGATACCCTCGGAGTAAACAACCGAAAGCAGGCCCGTTCGAAATACGGCGCGAAACGACCGAAAGCAAGCTCCTGACACGCCCTGCGTGTCAGCCAGCCTGTTTTCCGGTGATACGAATGTTTTAGCCCGACTGAAATAATCCTATGTCCCGAAGAAAACGAGTTTACGCGAAGCCAGAGATTCGCGATCCGCGCTACGACAGCGCCCTGGTGGCCAAGTTGGTCTCCAAGGTGATGGTCACCGGCAAACGCTCCCTCGCTGAGCGTATCGTCTATGCCGCGATCGACCGCGCCAACGAAGGTGCTGAGTCGGTGGATCCGCTCGAAGTGCTCAATCGTGCCGTCGAGAACGCCAAGCCCCGCGTCGAGGTGAAAAGCCGTCGTGTGGGTGGTGCTACCTACCAGGTCCCGCTCGAAGTGGCGATCGACCGTCAGGAATCGCTGGCCATGCGCTGGCTGGTGACGGCGGCGCGCGGCAAGAAGGGTACGCCGATGCACGTGGCTCTCGCCAACGAGATTCGTGATGCCAGCTCCAATCAGGGCGGCGTCATTCGCAAGCGCGACGAAGTTCACAAGATGGCGCAGGCCAACCGGGCCTTCGCGCACTTCCGCTGGTAATTCCCGAGCGCTATTTTCTCGCGGAGCAAAACCGACGCGGCCATTCGGCGGCGGGCGGTGGTTCCCGCGACCCGAGAGTCTACTTTCCTTGCTTTACTGACCCCAGATTTCTTTCCCTTTCCCCTTCCTAACCCGTCGTCATTGTCGTGAGTGACAATCCCAACCATCCGAAGCGCCAGATGCCGCTCGAACGCACCCGAAACATCGGGATTGCGGCGCACATCGATGCGGGCAAGACGACGCTGACGGAGCGGGTGCTGTTCTACACCGGCATGATCCACAAGATCGGCGAGGTGCACGACGGTGGGGCGACCACGGACTGGATGGAGCAGGAGCGCGAGCGTGGCATCACCATCACTTCCGCGGCTGTCAGCTGCCAGTGGAAGCAGCTCGAGGAAGAGGGTGTCTTCAAGCTTTACGCGGGCAAGGATCAGCGGATCAACATCATCGACACTCCCGGTCACGTGGATTTCACGGCCGAAGTCGAGCGTTCCCTGCGTGTGCTGGACGGGGCGATCGTGGTTTTCTGCGGCGTGGCCGGTGTGCAGCCTCAGTCCGAGACGGTCTGGCGGCAGGCGACCAAATACCGGGTGCCGCGCATTGTCTTCGTGAACAAAATGGACCGCACGGGGGCCGACTTTAACAATGTGGTGGAGGATGTCCGCACCAAGCTGGGTGCCAATGGTCATCCCATCCTGATTCCGATCGGTGCCGAGGATCATCTCAAGGGTCAGATCGACGTCATCAACAAGAAGGCGATCATCTACTCGGACGACGACGTTTATGGTTCCACCTACGAAGTTCGCGATCTGACCGACGAGCAACGCGAAATCGCCGATGCAGCCCATGATTCGCTGGTGGAAGCGCTGGTCGATGCTGACGAAGAAATCGGCCTGATGTTCCTCGAGGAGCAGGCGATCGGCGTCGAGGATATCAAGAAGGCCCTGCGTCGCGCGACGATCGGTAACAAGATCGTGCCGATCGTGGGTGGTTCGGCTTTCAAGAATAAAGGTGTTCAGTACCTCATCGACTCCGTGGTCGATTACCTCCCGAGTCCGCTCGAAATTCCCCCGGCCGTCGGTATGGATCCCGATGATGAGGAAGTCAAAGTCGAGGCCAAAACCAGCGACAACGGCAAGTTCTGTGCGTTGGCTTTCAAGCTCTGGTCTGACAAATTCGTCGGTAAGCTGGTATTCATTCGCGTCTATTCCGGTACTGTTTCCAAGGGTGATCAGGTGATTAACCCGCGGACCCGCAAGAAAGAGCGCATCGGTCGCCTGATCCAGATCCAGTCCGATCAACACACGGACATCGATACCTGCTATGCGGGAGACATCGCGGCGATGGTCGGCGTTAAGAACGTCAAGACCGGTGACACTCTTCACGAGGATGGTTTCGACATCATGCTCGAGCCGCCGGCCTTCCCCGAGCCGGTGATTTCCATGGCGGTCGAGCCTCGGACGAAGCTCGATCAGGAAAAAATGGCCACCGCGCTCCAGCGCCTGGCGGACGAGGATCCGACTTTCGTGGTCAGCACGGACGAGGAAACCGGTCAGACCATCATCGCGGGCATGGGCGAGCTTCACCTTGAGGTCATCCAGGACCGCATGAAGCGCGAGTATGGAGTCGAGAGTGATGCCGGCAAGCCCCAGATCGCCTATCGCGAAACGATCACGGCTCCGGCCGATGGCGAATACAAGCTGGTCAAGCAGACTGGTGGTCGCGGTCAGTATGGCCACGTCATCCTGAAGGTTTTCCCCAACGAGCGCGGCAAGGGTCTGACCATCGACAACAAGGTCGTTGGCGGCACCATTCCCAAGGAATACATCAACGCCTGTATCGCCGGTATCACCGAGGCGACGCACAATGGGGTGATCGCCGGTTATCCGGTCGTCGACATCCACGTCGACCTGCTCGACGGATCCTATCACGACGTCGACTCGAACGAGCAGGCCTTCAAGATGGCGGCCATTCTCGCGACCAAGGAAGGTTTCCGTAAAGCCAAGTCCATTCTCCTTGAGCCAGTCATGACCGTGGAAGTGGCGACGCCCGATGAATACCAGGGCGACATCATCGGTGACCTGAATCGCCGGCGCGGCCGGATCGGTCAGATCGACACCAAGAACGGCCTCAGCATCGTCAAATCCGAGGTGCCGTTGGCCGAGATGTTCGGTTACTCGACCGACATGCGCAGTCTTTCCAGTGGGCGCGCGAGCTTCTCGATGGAGCCGTCGCATTTCGAACAAGTGCCGCAGAACATTGTGGACGGCATCATTGAGCAGCGCGGAGCCTGAACCTACCCAGCATTCGCGGAATTTTACGAATCCAGAAGAACTGATTTACCGAGGCGTTTCAACATGCAAAGCACCAGTATCAGAATCCGGCTGCGAGCCTATGATCATCGACTTCTCGACAAGTCGACTCAGGACATCGTGGAAACCGCCAAGCGCACTGGCGCCAAGGTGGCAGGCCCGATCCCGCTTCCCACCCGGATCGAAAAATTCAGCGTGAACCGCTCGCCCCACGTCAACAAGAAGTCGGCCGAGCAATTCGAAATCCGCACCCACAAGCGTCTGCTCGACATCGTCGATCCGACCGCTCACACGGTGGATGAGCTCAAAAAGCTCAACCTTCCCGCCGGTGTGGACATCACCATCAAAATCTAAGGGGCGACCGGAAAACTACGGATTTCGCCAGTGACGTTAACTGATTTCAACAAGGAGTTTCGGCCATGAGTATCGGATTGATTGGCAAGAAAGTCGGCATGACCCGCATTTTCACCGACGAAGGTGAAGCCATCGCGGTGACCGTGATCGACGTGAGCGACAACATCTTTTTGGACAAGAAGACCCAGGAAAAGGATGGCTATACCGCCGTCCAGGTGGCCTTCGATGCCCAGAAGGAATCTCGCCTCAACCAGCCCGACGCGGGCCAGTTCAAGGCTCATGGTGGCACGCCCAAGCGCGTCGTTCGCGAGTTCCGTCTGGAAAGCGACGAGCAGTTGCCCGAGGTCGATCATCCCGGCATGGAGCTTTTCGAAGAAGGTCAGTGGATCGACGTGATCGGCACCTCCAAGGGCAAAGGTTTCCAGGGCGTCATGCGCCGTCACAACTTCCACGGTCAGCACATGACCCACGGTTCCATGATGCACCGCCGTCCGGGTGCCATTGCTCCCGGCTCGACTCCCGGTCGTGTTTTCAAGAACCAGAAGATGCCTGGTCACCAAGGTGTCGAGCGCCGCACGGTGCAGAACCTCAAGATCGTGCAGAAGCGCGCCGAAGATAACGTGATCCTCATCAGCGGTGCCGTTCCCGGTGCCAAGGGGAGTTACGTCATCATTCGCCCGGCCAAGAAAAAAGAAGGCCCGGTGCAGGATCTGAAAGCCAAGGCTGGTGACAACGCTGGTGGCGGTGAAGAAGCGGCTTCCGAGTGAGATCGCTGACTGAACACGAAACGAAGATTTTTCCCAACCCTTTGCGGATAACGCATTCAACCATTCGACAAGACCATGGCCGCTAAAGCTTTGACTCTGGATGACGCCAAAAAGGCGAACCTCGCGGTGATCGAGGACGATCGCGGTGCGCAGGCTGTGCACGACGTCGTCGTCGCGATGCACGCCAATCGGCGCACCGGCTCCGCCAACACCAAGACCCGCGGCGAAGTGGCCGCGACAGGCAAGAAGCCTTGGCGCCAGAAGGGCACCGGCCGCGCTCGCTCCGGTGGCAACGCCTCGCCAGTGTGGCGTGGAGGTGGGGTCGTTTTCGGACCTCGTCCGCGTGACTACTCCAAGAAGGTGAACAAGGCCACTCGCAAGCTGGCTTTCGCCAAGGCGCTCAGTGAGCGGATCAAGGATGGCGACGTCTTCGTGGTCGACGCTTTCTCGATCAACGATGGAAAGACCAAGTCCTTCGTTTCCGAACTCAAAGGCAGCACGGATGCCGCAAAGGTCCTCGTCATTGCGAATGAGTTTGACGAATCCACCAAGCGCGCCGCCCGCAACTACGCCACCGCGCTTCTCATGACCGCTTCCGAAGTCAATACCGAGCAAGTGCTCTACTTCGGCGCGATCGTCGTCACCAAGGACGCGCTGGATACCCTGGCCGCCCGCACTGGCGCGAACTGATTGATTCCGATTTTTCCCTTTCCCGAATTTTCATCCACCGACCGACTGACGGAGCCATGAAAGACCTTTTCCAAGTCATCGACACCATCCAGCTGAGCGAGAAAGCCACGCTGCTGACCGAAGTGAACAACGAATACGTGTTCAAGGTCAATCGCCGCGCCAACAAGCTGGAGATCAAGCAGGCGGTCGAAAAGCTGTTCGGCAAGAAAGTCGTCAGCGTCCGCACCGCGAACTACTTCGGGAAGAAAAAGCGTGAGCGTCGCGCCGACTACGGCCGCACCGCCCACTGGAAGAAAGCCTTCGTCCGTCTGGCGGAAGGCGAGTCCATCGATATCGTTTGATCCTGATTTCCCCGTATCCCTTTCCCTGTAACTGACACGACCAACCACTTCGAGTCATGGCGCTGAAAAAACACAAACCGGTTACCCCGTCGAGCCGCTACAAGTTGCTCCCCGATTTTGCGGAGATCACCAAGAGCACTCCGGAGAAAAGCCTTCTCAAGACGCTCAAGAAATCCGGCGGACGGAACAACAACGGCCGCATCACCTGCCGTCACCGCGGGGGTGGTCACAAGCGGAAGTATCGCATGATCGATTTCAAGCGTCTGCGTCGTAACGAGGATGCCAAAGTCGTGGGCATCGAATACGATCCGAATCGATCGGCCCGTATCGCGCTCATCGAATACGGCGACGGCCAGAAGAGCTACATCCTGGCTCCCCGCAATCTCGAAGTCGGCGCCAAGGTGATGGCCGGCGAGAACGCTCCGGTGAAACCCGGCAACGCCCTGCCGTTGTCGAAGATCCCGACCGGTTCAGTCATTCACAACGTCGAGCTGATTCCCGGTCGTGGTGGCCAGGTCGCCCGCAGTGCTGGTCAGAGCTGCATCCTTTCCAACCGCGAAACCGATTACGCGCTGATCAAGTTGCCCTCCGGCGAAATCCGCAAAGTGAACGTCAGTTGCTACGCCACCATCGGTGTCGTCGGCAACTCCGATCACATGAACGTGCAGAGCGCCAAGGCCGGCCGTACCCGTTGGCAGGGCATCCGCCCGACGGTCCGCGGGATGTGCATGAACCCCGTCGATCACCCGAACGGTGGTGGTGAGGGCAAGTCCAAGTCCGGTGGTGGTCGCCAGCACCTGAAGAGCCCCTGGGGTCACGCCAAGGGCCAGAAGACCCGCAAGAAATTCAAGGCGAGCGACAAGTTCATCGTTCAGCGCCGCAATGCCAAGAAGCGCCGCGGATAATCGCGCGACTGCCGACGCCAACCGATTCTCATTTTACCTACTGCTGACAAGCCATGGCACGATCCCTCAAAAAAGGTCCTTACGTCGATCAGAAGCTGCTGCTCAAGATCGATACCCTGAACGACGCCAATCAGAAGAAGCCGATCAAGACCTGGT
>JAGRPB010000203.1 GCA_020439945.1 Verrucomicrobiia bacterium | reverse complement strand
GTCGTCATTTCCAAGGACGGCTACATTCTCACCAACAACCACGTCGTTGGCGGTGCCGATGAAATCATGGTCTCGCTGCCGACCGATCGGCGCGACTACAAGGCGACTCTGGTCGGCGCCGATCCGCAGACGGATGTCGCCCTGATCAAGATCGACGCCAAGGATCTCACCTCCGTCACCATCGGCGACAGCAGTCACCTGCGGGTGGGCGACGTGACCCTCGCGGTCGGAAATCCCTTCGGTCTCGAGCAGACCGTCACGCTCGGGATCGTCAGTGCCCTCGGGCGGAATGACCTCAACATCACCGGCGGCGGCTACGAGAACTTCATCCAGACCGACGCCTCCATCAACCGGGGCAACTCCGGCGGCGCACTCATCGATGGCCAGGGACGGCTGATCGGCATCAACACCGCCATCCAGTCCGGCATTTCCGGCGGAAACATCGGCATCGGCTTCGCCATTCCCGTGAACATGGCGCTGAATATCGTGAATCGCCTGCTCGACAACGACGGCACCGTGAAGCGCGGCTTCCTCGGCGTCTTCCTGAAGGAACTCGACAGCGACATGGCCAAGGCGCTCGGTCGCGACGACAAGTCCGGCGTCCTGATCACCGATGTCGGTGCCAACACTCCCGCCGAAGATGCGGGCCTCAAGCCCGGCGACCTGATCGTGGGTTACAATGGTCAGAAGGCCGAGAGCATGCCCAAGCTTCGCCTCGATATCAGTAACACCTCCCCGGGCACCAAGGTGGATTTCGAAGTCGTCCGAAGCGGAAAGAAAACGAACATCTCCGTGGAACTGGGCGATCTCTCGGACGCGGGCGACCTTGCCATGACCGGCAACCGCGGTGATGGAGAAAACGGCAAGCCCGGCAAGAAGGCTCGCACCTTTCTCGAAGGCGTCGAGATCGGCGACCTCACTGACGAGATGCGCACGGCCCTGAATCTGCCCGACGACCTTGAAGGCGTTCTCGTCCGGGATGTCCAACCCGATTCCGCAGCGGCGGAGGCCGGGCTCAGGGCGGGACAGGTCATTACCATGGTCGACCAGCAGCCCGTCAGCGAAGCGGACAGCGCGCTCGATCTCAGTGCCGCTTTCGAAGGCGAAGTGCTTCTGCTTCAGGTTTACGCCGAAGGGCGTCGCGACATTCTCGCCATTCCGGTGAAGGAGTGATCGATTCTTGCGGACGCACGCACGGGCCCAACCAATTTCCGTGTTGAGATTCGTGGCGCCTCGCCGGAGGATTTCCTCTGGCGGGGCGTTTTTCTTTGAGGCGAAATGAAACCATGAGCGCGCAACGATCGGAATACGGGATCTGCCGCCTCGATCTGGAGACCAGCCAGACCCACGGTTGGCAGGTCCGCCTGCAGAGAAATGGCGTTCGCTTCACGCGCTTCTTTGCCGATGAAAGCTGGGGAGGGCGGAAAGCGGCGCTGGAGCGGGCGCGTCAGTTTCGGGATCGCCTCCTGAACCGCCTCGAGCGTCGCGACTCCGGCAAAGCGCGCAGTCATTCCATTCCCGCGAGCCGCAATCGTTCCGGCGTGGTCGGCGTCGCCCGGGTGATCAACATCGGCGCCAACGGCATCGAATACGCCTCGTGGCAGGCCACCTGGTCGCCATCGGCCGGCGCCCGTCGCCGCGTCCGCTTTTCCGTTCTCCGCTACGGCGAAGATGAGGCTTTCCGCCTCGCCTGCGACGCCCGGGAGCGCGGATTGACGGGAGAGAGTTAAGGTGAAGGCCGCTGTCTTCCTGCACACGACCCGCGCTGTCAGCGACCTTGCCACCCAACCTCAGTGTTCCGAAAGTTTTCTGTAGGCGCGGTCGCTGACCGCGCTTGAGGGCATCCGAATTTCTTTCCGATTCCGGGGATCAAACAGGGTCAGGTCTGTCAATCAACCCTGTTGAGCCGTTCTCCGGCGAGGAAGGCATGCAGGTTCTCGACTACGCGGTCCAGGAGGCGGAGACGGGCCTCACGAGAGGCCCAGGCGGTGTGAGGCGTGATCATCAGGTTCGGAATCGAAGGATCCAGCAGGGGATGGTCGGCCGGGGGCGGCTCGACGGAGAGAACGTCGAGTCCCGCTCCGGCAATGGTCCCGGCTTTCAACGCTTCGACCAAATCAGACTCGTTGATCAAAGGGCCGCGACCGGTGTTGATGAGCACGGCGGTGGATTTCATCATGCCGAGAGTCTCGCGATTGATGAGATCCTGGGTGGCTTCGGTCAGGGGGCAGTGGAGTGTGATCACGTCGGACTCGGCGAAGAAACGTTCTTTTGGCAGGCGCTCGTAGCCGTCGGTTCCGGTGGAGGTGCCGCCGCCTTCGCGGGCGAGACCGATGACTTTCATCCCGAAGGCCTCGGCCACGGTGGCGACCGATTTGCCGATCGAGCCGAGTCCGGCGATCCCGAGCGTGCGTCCCGCCAGTTCGCCGATGGAATGATCGAGTCGTGTGAAGATCGGCGACTCCGCCCATTTCGGCGCTTCGGCGGCGTAGGTGTGAACGTGGCTCAGTAGATCGAGCATGAGCGCGAAAGTATGCTGCGTCACCGAGGGCGTGGAGTAGCCGCTCACGTTGCAGACCGCGATACCGCGAGCCTTGGCGGCTTCGACGTCGACATTGTTGATGCCGGTGGCGACCACCTGGATCAGTTTGAGTTTTGGCGCGGCGTCCATTGTCTCCACATCGATCATGACTTTGTTGGTCAGGATGATCTCGGCCTCGCCGACGCGCGAGGCTCTCTCGCCGGAGCGGGTCAGTGGGAAATAGGTGACGGGGCCGATGGCTTCGAGATCCGAGAAATCGACATCGCCGGCATCGAGCGTGTCGCGATCGAGGAAAACCAGGGTGGGGGAATCGCTCATGCCGCAGCATTCTTCCGATCTGTGGCGAGGGTCAAGCGGCTTTCCCGATCCTCGGCCCGCAAGGATCAGCGTGACGATATCGTTACTTCCGAGTCTCCGCGATGACGTCGACAATTCGATTGTTAATCTTCCTGAAATTCGTTACATCATCGAGAAGGGAGGGGCGCCAATAGTGGCGTGGTCTCTCATGCATTTTTCCCATGAGCACTCTCTGGCAGGCTTGCGGACATTTTCTGGAGCAGGCGAATGATCTGGCCGATCGGATAGAGCCGGCGCGCTACCAGTCGCCGCATGTCAATTGTTTCGGAAGCAGCATCGGCGGTCATCTACGCCACTGCCTGGAGCACTTCGACCTGTTTCGATCCGGGCTGGAAATCGGCAGGATCGACTATGATGCCCGCCATCGGGGAACGCCCGAGGAACTCGACCCACGGGCTGCCGCGGTCCGGTTGGTTGATCTGCGGGATTGGTTTTCGTGTCAGGATGCATCGGTGGATCGCGAGATCGAAGTGAGGGTCGACTGTGGGGGAGAAGGCGAGGCTCTTTGGACGCGATCGACGGTGGGGCGGGAATTGCAATTTCTCATCTCACATACGGTGCATCACTTCGCCATCATCGGCGTGATGTGCCATTCGCAGCGCATCGAACTGCCGCCGGAATTCGGAGTGGCGCCCTCGACACTCAAGTATCGAAGCCGAATGGCCGCGGGCGTCTGATCCTCTGAGCGATTCACTCTATGAAAGCTACCGGTCAGATCGAAGCGACTCGAAGTGAGGCCAATTCGGCGAACGGCTGGGAGAAAATCGCGGATCCGGTCGATCCCGATCTCATTCGCCGGGAGATCGCGGACATGACCGCGACCGATGAGAAGGCGCGCGACCGGCGGTTCAGTGTCTTCCTGGCGACAGCGGATCGAATTCCGGCAATTCTGAACGAACTCGGTCGACTTCGAGAAATCGCCTTTCGCGCGGTCGGAGAAGGCACAGGGCGTGCGCGCGATCTGGATGATTTCGATCGCTACTACCGGCACCTCTTCCTTTGGGATCGTGAAAACGAAAGTCTCGCGGGAGCCTATCGGCTCGCGCTGACGGATGAGGTGCTCTCGAAACATGGCGCCGACGGTCTCTACTGTTCGACCCTGTTTCATTTCGAACCCGAGTTTCTCGATTACCTGAATCCGGGCGTCGAACTCGGTCGTTCCTTCATCGCCCCAGCATATCAGCGCCTACCACAGCCTCTGCCACTGATGTGGAAAGGTCTCGGGGCCTACCTGGTCTCGCTGAAACGCTATCGCCACCTTTTCGGTCCGGTGAGCATCAGCCAGGATTACTCGACCATCGCCAAGTATCTGATGGTGGAGTTCATGACACGCGAGCTGACCCATCCCACCTTGGCGCGGTTTGTGCAGCCGAGAAATCCGTTTCGGATGACCGATTCCCTGGATGGTCTGGGCCCCGATCAAATCAGCGAAAGCCTGCTCACTGCGCAGGAGGTATCGGCGAAAGTTTCCGAGATCGAGCCGGATGGGAAAGGGATTCCCATCTTGCTGAAACATTATCTCAAACTCGACGCCACCATTCTCAGTTTCAACGTCGACCCGGCCTTCAACGACGCGTTGGACGCTTTGATCCTGATCGATCTCGCCAAAGCGCCACCGGTGATGCTCAGTCGCTACCTCGGGCGCGAAGGCGTCGACGAATTGCGTCGGCGTTTTGGGACGGCCTGAAATTTCGGAGGGGCGATTTCCTTTCGCCCGACTTTCCAGCGCAGGCGATTGGAATTCGCCTCTCCGTCTTTCAAGATTCCTTGCTGGCTGCTTTCTTTTTCTTGGCCGGTTCGCGAGGAGGGAACTCCCAGTTCAGAATGCGGCGGCCCTTGGGATTGCAGGTCAGGTGCGCTTTGAATGGGCGACCCTTCTTCGAGATGAAGTTCTCGATGAGATCCGTCTTGCCCTCGGTGAAGAACTTGAGCGCCTGTTCGCGCGGAATCTCGTATTTGCACATCTCCTTGGACAGGCGGCCCTTGCATTTCTCACCCGCGACGCGGCGGTCGCAGACGTAGGAATGAGGAGTCTCGTAAATGTCGCCTTTTTCGCAGACAGGACATGGGCAGAGCTTGTTCTCCGGAAGGATCGCTTCCGCTTCGGCCTCTTCCTCCTCGGATTTCTGGAAAACGAATGAAGCTTTCAGACCTGCCTTCTTGTCTTCCACCAGTTCCACTTCGGCGTCGAAGGGTTGCTTGAAGCGGCTGATGAAACCGGTCAGGGGCCCGATGTGCTTGGTGGTGAGGAGTTGCTTGGCTTCCGCCTCGGTGAAAGGACGCGTGGCCAGCACTTTCGGCAGGGCGAACTTGCAGTCCGGTTGCTTGCACTTGTAGCGACCCTCGTCCTGTCCCAGCGTGGCAGCGCCACAGACGGGGCAGGGGACCGGGAAATCGGGATACTCACGATTCAGCGATTCGTGGGCGGCGGTCTTGGCGGTCTTGACCACGTCTTCGGTCAGGCGCCGAATCTGGTTCATGAAATCCGGACGACCCAAGCGGCCGTGTTCCATCTCCTTGAGCTTGTGCTCCCACTCGCCCGTCATTTCCGGGGAAGTGAGAATGTCGATGCCCATTTCGCGAAGTTGTTCAATGATGCGAACGCCACGATTGCTGACGAACAGATCGCGTCCCTGGCGACTGACGTATTTGTCGAGAATCAGTCCTTCGATAATGGCCGCGCGGGTGGCCGGTGTTCCGAGACCGCGCTCGCTCATGGCTTCGCGCAATTCATCGTCGTCGACGCGCTTGCCGGCGGTCTCCATCGCGGAGAGCAGCGTGCTTTCGTTGTAACGTGGCGGCGGACGCGTTTCCTTGTCCTCGATACGGATTTCCTCGGCATTGGCTTTTTCGCCGTCCGCGACCGGCACGAGCGTCTTTCCGGCGCCGCTTTCGCCCTCGTTATCGTCGCCGTCGTTGTTCGAAGCCTGCGACTCTTTTCCGTAAACTTCCAGCCAGCCGGGAACGACGAGAATCTTGCCGTCGGACTTGAAGGCGTCGTCACCGATGCGGGAAATCCGCGTCGTGATCTCGAATTCCGCGTGGGGGAAGAACGTCGCCACGAAACGGCGTGTCACCATGTCGTAGATCTTCTGCTCTTCCGTGTCCAGCTTGGTGGGAAACTGGCCGGTGGGAATGATCGCAAAGTGATCGCTGACCTTGGCGCCGTTGAAAATGCGGCGGTTCTTGCCGCTGACCCACTGGTTTTCGACCACCTTGGAGGCGAACTTGCCCAGATTGGTCACGGCTCCGCCGCTTTCGCCGGCGATCTTTTTCATCGTGCCGATCGTGGTGCCGACGTAGTCATCCGGCAGGTAGCGTGAATCGGTTCGCGGATAGGTGAGCGCCTTGTGAGTCTCGTAAAGTCGCTGCGCCAGTTGCAGAGTGCGCCGGGCACTGAAACCGAAGCGACCGTTGGCCTCGCGCTGTAGCGAAGTGAGGTCGTAAAGCATGGGCGGCACCTGCTTGGGAGGCTTTTTCTTTTCCTCGACCGTCGCGGTTTTGCCCTGGCAACGGTCGACGATAGCTTCGGCCTCGGCGCGATTCCAAATTCGCTCGGGGCGACCGTGGGGATCGTCCTCGCTTTTCTTGAAGCTCTCGCTGAACCAGCGCGCGCCGTAGTTGCCCGCGCTCACGGAAAAGTCACCGTGGACTTCATGGTAGGCACGGGGCACGAAATCCTCGATTTCCTTTTCCCGCTCTGCCAAAAGCGCCAGTGTCGGCGTTTGCACGCGGCCGACGGGCGTCTTGTTGAACCCGCCATAGCGCGAGTTGTAGGCGGTCATGGCTCGGGTCGAATTGATCCCGACCAGCCAATCGCTTTCCGATCGGCAAACCGCGGCCGCCGCCAGTGGCTGCATCTCCTCGTCGCTTCGCAGATGGTTCCACGCGTCGAGGATCGATTGATTGGTCATCGACTGCATCCAGAGTCGGCGGGTCGGCTTGTCGACGCCGGAGTGCTTGACGATGTAGCGGAAAATCAGTTCTCCCTCGCGGCCGGCGTCACAGGCATTGATGATCTCGTCCACATCTTTGCGCTTCATCAGGCGCTTGAGGACATTCAGTCGACCCTTGTTGCCTTCGATGGGCTGCAGTTCGAACTCATCCGGGATCACTGGCAGGCAATCGAACTTCCACGGCAGCGTTTTTCCGTCAGCCGTGGTGGGCAGCTTTTGCTCGACCAGGTGACCGACGGCCGATGAGATGATGTAGCCGTCGTTCTCGAAATAGTCTTTCTCTTTCTTGAACTTACCCACCGAGGGTTCGCTTCCGAGGACTCTTGCGAGGTCGGTGGCGACGCTGGGTTTTTCGGCGATGATCAGTGTTTTGCCCATGGAAAAAGAAGGGGACGGGAGCCATGCATGGCTGAATCACGATAGAGCAGCCGTCAACCTAGTTTTACAAAGTATTTGCCGGGGAGCTGTTTGACGCGGCGCTTCATCTCCAGCTTCAGCAGGGTCACGGAAACCACCGAACTGGGGAGCGAAGCCTCCTCGATGATGGTGTCGATCGGCAATTCATCGTCGCCCAAGGCTGCGAGGACGGCGCGCTCGGTATCGTCGAGGGGAGGACCGGAAACTGCCGCCGCATCGGGCAATTCCAGTTCGCCCTGGCGCGGCGAGGGCGGCAATAGCATTTCCATCTCATCGAGCACATCGCGACTGTCGATCACCAATTTGGCGCCATCCTGAATGAGGCGATTGCAGCCCTCGGAGGTCGGTCGATCGATGGGGCCCGGCACCGCGTAGACATTTCGACCCTGTTCCATGGCCTGGTTGGCAGTGATCAGCGCGCCACTCCGGGCGGGGGCTTCGACCACAAGAATACCGCGACTCATTCCCGAAACGATCCGGTTTCGGAGAGGGAAAGATTGGCGATCGGGGACGTAGAGTACGGGAAACTCGGAAATCACCGCGCCGTTTTCCGCGATCTTCTCCGCCAAGGCGGCATTTTCTGGCGGATAGAGATGGCCGATGCCCGAGCCGAGCACCGCGATGGTTCGTCCGCCTGCGGCGAGCGCGGCCTCGTGCGCTGCCGTATCGATCCCGCGAGCAAGACCCGAAAGGATGGTGACCCCGGCATGAGCCAGTTGAAATGAAAGTCGTTGCGCCGCCTCGCGACCATAGTGAGTCACCCGTCGCGATCCGACCACGGCGATGGCGTAGCGATCGCGCTCGAGAATTTCGCCCTTTATATAAAGCAGATGGGGCGGGTCGTGGATTTCGCGAAGCGCCGGCGGATAGGCATCGTCCTCGATAGTCAGCAGACCGATTCCATGCTCTGCCATTCGGCGCTGTTCCTCCGCGACGTCGACGAGATTTTCCCAGTCGCGAATACTATCCGCCATTTCCGAACCGATCCCCGGCACGGATTTCAATTCCGAACCACTTGCCGAGAGAATGCGCTCCGGGTTCCCGAATCGCTCCAACAGCCGCCGCACCCGAATCGGTCCGATTCGGGGCAACAGATTGAGGGCGAGATAGGCTTCGGTGCGGGTCACGTAGATATCGGCTGACCCACCAGGGTTAGATCAATGACCATACAGGGTCAAGAGAGCGTCCTCGATGGCGTTGTGGGGGACTTCGCTGCTGACGAAGGCGTCGCCGAGTTTTCGGAGGAGGACGAAGCGCACCTGGCCTTCCTCGAACTTCTTGTCGCGGCTCATGGCTTCGAGCACGTCGTGGCGTGAGAGATTGCCGTCGAGATGCGTCGGCAGATCGAAGGCGCGAAGGGCGGCGATGAGTCGATCCGATTCCTTCTGGGAGAGTCCTCCGTAGCAGACCGACAGACGCGCCGCCGCGACGAGCCCGAGGCTGATAGCTTCGCCGTGGAGGAAATTGCCGTAGCCTCCGGCGCTTTCGATCCCATGGCCGAGGGTGTGGCCGAAATTGAGCAGGGCGCGAACACCGGTGGTTTCACGTTCGTCTTCCTCAACCACGGCGGCTTTGATCGCGACGTTGCGTGCGATCATCGGCACTAGCTTCTCCCGCTTGGTGCCGAGTTCTTCAATACGGGAAAGCAGTCCGGAATCGCGGATGGCGGCGTGCTTGATGACTTCGGCGAAGCCCTCGTTGTATTCGCGATCGGGCAGGCTCTGGAGCGTGGCGACATCGGCGACGACGA
>JAGRPB010000202.1 GCA_020439945.1 Verrucomicrobiia bacterium | reverse complement strand
CGGTTCACGGCTTTTCGGTTTCCGGTTCCGACCGATCACTTGGAAAAACTCGCCACCGGCTCCGGCAGTTCGCGTTCGATCTCGCTGACGCGATAGCCGAAGCCCTGATCAGACAGGGTTGAGCCGTCGAGGATACCCTGTTGCCTCCGGTAGAGACCGGGATGGATTTCCTGCTCGGGCAGACTGGCGTCCGGATAGAACTGCATCCCGTTGCTTTCCACGCCCATGATGGTCCCGGCATGGGCGGCGAGGAGGAAATGTGGCACCTGGGCGAGCATCGGGTTGGTCAGGTCCTGCACCATCAGGGTCATCCCGTGCGCCTTGGCCCAGCAGAGACTCAGCAAGGCGCCGGTCTGCGTCTTGCAGGTCTTCAACGCCACGCCGGTCCAGCCGAGTTCGCGGCCCATGCGAACGTATTTCCAGTCGTGGGCGCTCTCGTCCATGAAGAGCGGCTTCCGCGCGCTGACGCTGTGAACGTCGATGCGATTCGCCTCCAGGTCGTAGGGAAAGGGCTGCTCGACGTAGAGGATCTTCTGATAGCAGGCGGGGAAATCGTCCCGCAGTTGATCGAGAATCCCGTTCACGTAATCAGGATCGGTGACGGTGCAATTGAAGTCGGTCGTCAGCCATTCGACGTCCTCCTCGATCGCGATCTGACCGATGGCCTCCAACCGGTCGTAGTCCCAATCGCGATCGTTGCCGCGCAGCTTGATTTTCAGGCAGTTCAACCCATCGCGCCGGATCCAGTCGCGCAACAATACGGGGTAGCCGTCGTCCGGTTCGCTGCCGGTCAGGTCGTCGAAACAAATCGGATCCAGCCCGCCGACGAGGTGCCACACGGGCAGTTTCTTCGGCGCGTTTTTCACCAGGAAATCGGCCGGATACCTCCCGGAGAAATCGACCTGATCGGCTCCGGCGGCCGGTTCGAGATAGTGACTCAGATCGCGGGAGAGAAACTCGGGACCATAGGTGGCGTAGGTCGGGCAGTCGTGGAGCTTGCCGAAGGCGTCGTGCGCCGCGATGTCGAACAGGGAAAAGCAGACCAGCGCCGCCAGGTGGGGCAGGTGCTCCGCCTCGGGCCGGCCGGCATTGAATGCTTCGCGCAGCGACTCCAACCGCTCCTCGATAAACGCATGTCCGATCTCGAGGGCGTGCCCACTTTCGTCGAAGGCCGCGAACGCTTCCGCGATCCGCACGGTGAAATCCTTCATCGCCTGGTGCCGCAGTTCGTAGTCGATGGCCGCCGGCCACACCCACCCGACCGAGAGCGGGGTCTCTCCCCACCCGCTCCGCGACTGACCCGAGGCACCTTCCACCCGCACCCGGGCGCGCGCGCAGGTCACCGAGTCGAGCACCTGGTTGCCGAATTTCAGCGGCACCCGCATTTCCACGGGCAGGAAAAACAGTTCGACTTCGCGAATGCGAACGGCGCGATCGGCGGCGGTTGAGGGCATGGTTCTCGTTTACGACGGAACCCGGCGCCGGTCAATGCGCGTCCCCGCCCGATCCGCCACCCGCGGCCCATCGGACGGCGCGAGGGACGAATCCCGCCAGTCCCTCGGTCAGTTCGGGATGCGGACTGAAACAGAACACCCGGCCGTGACCGAACTCGGCCCGGGCGATGGCCGTGGTGCGCGCCATCACGCCGGCGGGAGCGCCGTTTTTTGCGATCTCGGTTTGGAAAAGGCCGAGACTTTCGTAATCGGGCGTGTCCGGGTCGTCCCACTCGGGCCGCCCCAGCAGGGGCCCCTGCGCGTAGTAGATGCTCACCGTGTCCCCTCCCGATTTCAGCAACGTGGCGCCGGCGGAGGAAAGCTTCACCTCCACGGGCCCCTTGCCGCGCGCCCAGTGTTTCCGATCGACGACCTTGGCATCGATGAGATGCAGCGACCAATCGTAGTCGTTGGTCGCGAGATAGGATCCCGCGCAAAAGCCGACGTAGCCGCCTCCACGGGAAACGAAATCGCGAACCACCCGGCGTCCCTCCGCTCCCAGCGCCTTCCCCTGCTTGCTGGCGCTCCCACCAGGGTGAATCAACACCTCGAAATTCGAGAGCTTGCCCGACTGTATATCGGCGGCGGTGAGACGCTCGACGCGGATGGCGCCATCGGTTTCCAAGGCGGAGACCACCTTTTCCCGACTGTCACCCGTTCCGGCGTCGACGAAAACGGCCACCCGGATCTCGGGCACGGGAGGTTCGGCCTGGCCGAGGCAGGTCGACCCGATCAGGATGAAGGAGAGAAAACCGGGAATCGCTTTCATGGTGCGCCATCCTGCGCCGGTTCGGACGGGAAAAGCAATGCCGCAAACGAGGCCTCCCTTTGCGTCCAGGAGGGCGGTATCGGCTTCGCGTTGCCTGCTCGTCAGTGGCTCCGAATCCAGAAAAGGCGACACCGACTACCCCATCAACGGCGAACCCCCCTGGATAAAATGTTCGCCGATGTTGATGAGGATAGTCGGTGTCGGGATCGAAAAAGAAACTGAAGTGCTGAAATATCGCTTACCCCCTTTACTGCGTCGTTCGACGGAGAATGTTACGGGTCGAGGCGAAATTTTTTTCATTTTTTCCCGAATCGGGGATTGAAGGCCCCGAAGTCCGTTGGCGACAGGGCCCGAATGGGTTATCAATAGGACGTGGCAGCGAAAGACCGCGGCGAACCGAAGAAATTTCCCGATACCAGGTGGACCCTGGTCACCCGGGTGAATGGAGGAGACGTTCCCGCGAGCCAACGAGCCCTGGAAGAGCTCTGCCGCCTCTACTGGGAACCGATTCTTTCCTTCATCCTTCTCCAGGGTTATTCGGAACACGACGCGGAAGACCTCACCCAGGGATTCTTCAGCGAATTCCTGGCGCGTGAAGATTTCAGCAAGCCCGACCCGGACCGCGGGAGATTGAGATCCTATCTGCTCGGCGCGGTGAAACACTACCTGGTGGATGACGCGCGGAAGAATCAACGGAAGAAGCGCGGCGGTGATTACGTTCACGTCTCCATCGACGAATCCCCCCCCGGGTCGGCGAACGCGCTCGATCCGGCGGATCCTTCCATCGATCAAGATCGTTTTTTCCGCCAGCAATGGGCCACAACCATGCTGGAGAGCGTCTTGCAGCAATTGGAGGCTCACTACATCCAAGAGGAACAGGAGGCGCTGTTCGATGCGTTGCGGCCTTTTGTCTCGCTGACCTCGGATCCGGAACGCCAGGCGGTGATCGCCGACCGCCTCGGGATGAAGCCTGAAGCCTTTCGGCAAGCCGTTCGCCGGATGCGGAATCGCTACATCACCATGCTGAAAGACGCGGTAGCGACGACCCTGCAACCCGACGAAGACGTGGACAGCGAGCTACGCGACCTGCTCACGGCGTTTTCCTGACGGCGTTCCGATTAAAGAGGGTTGGGTCGCGGACTCAACCCTGTTGGGTCGATTCGGTTGCGGGACGGGCGTTTTCCCGCTCTATTGGCGCCCGGAAAAACCACCAGTCGCCCGCAGCAGTTTCATGTCCTCGACTTTCGGCCAACTCTTTCGCGTCCACACCTTCGGCGAATCGCACGGAGGCGGGGTCGGCGCGGTCATCGACGGCTGTCCGCCGCGCATTCCGCTGACGGCGGACGACATCCAGGTGGATCTGGATCGGCGTCGCCCCGGCCAGTCGGAAATCGTGACGCCGCGCGACGAGAAGGATCAGGCGGAGATCCTGTCGGGCACCTTCGAGGGCGAAACCATCGGCACCCCGATCGCGGTGCTGGTGCGCAACAAGGACGCGCGCTCGGAGGCCTACTCGGAAATGGCGGAGAAATACCGGCCCTCGCACGCCGACTACACCTACGACGCCAAGTACGGGATCCGGAACTGGCAGGGCGGCGGTCGCGCCTCGGCGCGCGAAACGATCGGGCGCGTGGCGGCGGCGGCGATCGCGAAAAAGGTGCTGGCGGCGCAGTTTGCGCCCGACCTGGAAATCATCGCCTGGGTGAAATCGATCCGCGACCTGGAAGCGAAGGTCGACCCCGACGCGGTGACCTTCGACCAGGTGGAAGGCAACATCGTTCGCACCGGTGACCCCGACGCGGTGGCGCCGATGGTCGAGCTGATCAAGGAAATGCGCGCCGATGGCAACTCCGTCGGCGGCGTGGTGGAGTGCGTGGTGCGCGGCGTGCCCGCCGGTCTCGGTGCTCCGGTTTTCGACAAGCTGGAGGCGGAACTGGCGAAAGGAATGCTCAGCCTGCCGGCAACCAAGGGGTTTGAGATCGGGTCGGGCTTTGGCGGCACGCTGCTGACGGGCCGCGAACACAACGACCCGTTTTTCATGGAAGGCGATCGGGTGCGTACCCGGACGAATCGCTCCGGCGGCATCCAGGGTGGCATTTCCAACGGCGAGAACATCGTGTTCCGCGTCGCTTTCAAACCGACGGCGACGATCATGACCTCGCAGGAGACCGTTTCGACCGAGGGCGAAGACACGGAACTGAAGGGACGCGGCCGACACGATCCCTGCGTGCTTCCGCGCGCGGTGCCGATGGTGGAGGCGATGGCGGCGCTGATCCTCTGCGATCACGCTCTGCGTCAGCGGGCTCAGTGTGGCGAGATGAACTGGGCAATCGAGGATTGACCCGACGCGCGGAATTTGCCATTGGTCACGCCATGTACGCGGAACACGTCTTTCTGATCTTTGCGGTCATCCTGGTGATCGGGCTGGGGGTTCATGCCTGGAAAAACGGCGTGGTCGGCATGCTCTGGGGCATCATCGGGTGCGTCGGCGGATTGGTGGGAGGCGTCCTGCTCTACCAGTTCATCATCGCGGGACTCGGGCTGAGCTTTGGGGTAAAATTGACCCTCGCGTTTTTCGGAGGGCTGATCATTTACCTGATCGTGAGGTTCACCGCCAAGGCGCTGCTGACCGGGCTCTTCGAGCCGGAGGGGCCGTTGCATTTCCTGTCGGACGGCTTCGGGGGCTTCCTCGTCTCGCTGGTTCCCAGCCTGTTCGCCGTGGTGATTCTCGCCATCGGCGTCCGCGTCGGAGGCACCCTGGTGGATCTGCGTCGGTTCGAGCTTTTCTCGACCGAAGGCCGCGACTTCCTGGCCAAGAATTACCCGAAACGTCCGCTGCCGGCCCGATGGCGTGACGGAATCGAAGATCTGCCAAATGTGCGAGACGCTCTCGACATCGTGGAACCCTATGGCCGACCGGCAGAGCGGAATCTGGTCGGATTGCTGGTCCTGTCGAAGAAGCCGGCGCTGCGGAGGCATTTTGCGGAAGATCCTGTCACGAAACCCATTTTTGATTCAGTCGCCTTTCAGAATCTTCTCGTGAATGAAAAGGTCCAGGAGCTGAACACGAACGGCGAACGACTGAAGATGCTTCGACAGCCGGACATTCGGACGGCGGCACTGGACACCACGCTTCGGCCAAATCTCGTGAATCTGGAACTGGCTGCCGAAGTGGACCAGTTCCTACTCTCACGCGAGTGGCAGGACGTGTTGGAGAGCTACCAGCGGGATCCCAACGAAAAACTGGAAGACCCGAATCAGAAGTAACGACTTTTCATCAGGCAAATGGCGAAAGAAGACTACATCGCAACCATCGGGCTGGAGGTGCACGTCCAGCTCAAGACCCAGAGCAAGATGTTCTGCGGATGCCCGGTGAAATTCGCCGAGCCGCCGAACACGCTGACCTGCCCGACCTGCCTGGGTCTGCCCGGCGCGTTGCCGGTGCTCAACGGTGGGGCGATCGAGCGCACCATCCTCGCGGGCCAGTTGCTCGGCTGCGAGACTCCCGAAGTCGTGAAGTGGGACCGGAAGAACTATTTCTATCCGGACATGCCGAAGAATTACCAGATTTCGCAGTTCGACCTGCCGCTCTGCCTCGGTGGCGGCGTGCCCCTTTATGATCTGGCCTATCCGAAAGACGCACAGAAAGACATCGCCAATCCGGGCAAAGTGGTGAAGCTGACCCGCATCCACCTCGAGGAGGACGTGGCCAAATCGACTCACCACAGCACGTTCACGACCATCGATTTCAACCGCGCCGGCACGCCGCTGATGGAGATCGTGTCCGAGCCCGATATCGATTCGCCCGAGGAAGCCTTCGCCTATCTCAACTCCCTGCGGCAGATCCTGATCTACGGCGATCTTTCCGACGCCGACATGGAGAAGGGCCAGATGCGATGCGACGTGAATGTCTCCGTGCGTCCGAAGGGCCAGGAAGAACTCGGGGTGAAGATCGAGCTGAAAAACCTCAACTCGGTTTCTGCCGTCCGTCGTTCGCTGCACTACGAAATCGCCCGCCAGATCGAGGCCTGTGAAAATGGCGAGACGCTGATCCAATCGACCCGCCGCTGGGATGACGACCTCGGCGAGACATCCGAGATGCGGACAAAGGAAGCAGCGCACGACTATCGCTACTTTCCCGATCCCGATCTGCTTCCGGTTCGCACCGCCGTGATGGTCGCCAAGGTGCAGATCAACCTCCCCGAGTTGCCGCATACCAAGGTCGCGCGATTCGAGAGCGATTACGACATCACTCACTACGACGCCAGTGTCCTCGCCAGTGAGAGAGCGCTTGCCGATTTCTACGAAGCGGCGGCCAAGGGGGTGAAGTCGCCCAAGAAGGTCGCCAACTGGGTTATCAACAACCTGCTCGCCTTCCTCAACGAGCAAAGCCTGACCATCGACGAATGTCCCGTCGCGCCGGAGAAGATCGGTGTTTTGGTCGATTTGGTGGAAGCGGGAACCATTTCCAACAACCAGGCCAAGGAAGTCTTCGCCGCCCTGCTGGAAACGCCAGATGAGGAACCAGCTGCGATTGCCAAAGCGAAAGGTTTCGAACCCGCCGACGCCGGTGAGATCGACTCTTTCATCGACCAGGCCATCGAGGCCAACTCCGGCCCCGCCCAGGAGGTCCGCGATGGCAACGACAAGGCCGCCAATTTCCTCACCGGCCAGGTGATGAAGCTCTCTCGAGGCAAGGCGAACCCGAAGGTGGTGACGGAGACGATTCTACAGAAACTCCGAAGCTGAGTTCAGAGCTTCTTCGGATCGATCCCGCCCAGCTTGCAGATCAGGTTGAAGTGCGCCTTTTCCACCGGCGTTACGGACAGGCGATTGCCGCGCCGGAGGATGAGCATCTCGGCCAGTTTTTCCTGTTCCCGCAACTCGGCTAGTGAAACGAATTGCTTGAAGTCGACCTTCCAGGCCACGTCCACGAGGAGCCATCGCGGGTTGTCCGGATCGCTCTTCGGATCGTAGTAGTCGCTCTTCTTGTCGAAGGCGGTGGGATCGGGTTTTGCCTCGGAAACGATCTCGACCACGCCGGGAATGCCGGGCTCGGGACAGCTCGAGTGGTAGAAAAACCCGAGATCGCCCGGTTTCATGTCGTCACGCATGAAATTGCGCACCTGGTAATTCCGCACCCCATTCCACGGCTCGGTTTTCTTCGGTCGAGCCTTGAGGTGATCGAAGGAAAAGACGTCGGGTTCGGATTTGAAGAGCCAGTATCGCATGATGAGAGAGATTCTGCCTTCCGGTCGATCGCGAGGCAAGGGACAGGCTACCGTTTCGCCTCCGGCTTTTCGAGCAACAGCCCCTGGTAGCCCGCCGGCACCACGAGCCGATCGTCCTGCCAGAATCCGCACGCGCCGGGATGACCGAAGAACTCGTAGCTGCGCAGAAGGACGGGATTTTCCCTGTCGGTGATGTCAAGCACTTCGATGCGCCGCTCGTGTCGGCTCGCGATGGCGAGACGGTTTCCCTGAGCATTCACGGTCGGTCGACCGGTGAGGCGGTGGCCTTCGATCCCGAAACCGGTAAGCTGTTCGACGTCGCGCATGTCCCCGGGCTTCAGCAGGTAATAGCTCCCCTTTTGCATCACGAGGAGTTGGTCGCCTAGGGAACAGGCTCCCTCCTTCCAGCTGAAGAGCCGTTTATCCGGCGTGTTGCCGAAGAGTTTCGGTTTCGGCCCGCTGACGTCGTACCAGGCCGGACCGCTCCGCTGCCAGAACGCGACGAGATATTTTCCACCCATCATTTCGGGCACCAGTTGATCACCGTAGAAAAGCCCGACCTGGGAATCTTCAAACGCGATCTCGGGATGCGCGGGATCGGACACGTCGGCGATCTGAACCTGTGAGCTGCCCCAGTGCAGGAGCGCATATTTCCCCGGCGGCGGGCAGGCGACCTGCTTGATGTTCTTCCCTTTCAAACGAAGCCGTCCCATCTCCGTAAGCTTCTGGTCGGCTTCGATCCGATAGATTCCCAATCCGCCGGAACTTTCGGCCGAATAAAGTCGATCGCCCGAAACCGAGACGTGCCAGACTTCCCCCTCCGGCGGCACCGTGACGCTGACCGGCTCCAGCCCATCGTCTCCCAGCCGGATCGCCTGGATCCCCGCCTCCCCGCACGCCGTCCAAGCCAGGTCGCCGACCACCGTCACCGAGCGCACCTGGCCTTCGGGCCGGTAGGTGAGGAAATCGTGGTCCGACGGGGATTTCACCTCGGTGATCTCCGAAATCAATGGCGCACGATCCGGTTCCACGGTCACCGGTTGAGCCAATCCCGGAGCTGGCACCACATAGAGGCCGGAGTAGATGCCGGCGGCATAGATGACGCCATCACCGAGCGCCACATCGCCAACAGGATCGGGCACCCCATCTTTCCAGCTCAGCGCCGGCAGGACGGCATGGGCGACGATCTTCGGTTGCTCGAGGTCCGCGATGTTCACCACGAACAAGCCGTTCCAGGTGTCAGCCACCACACAGTGATCGCCCGCCACTCGCGCCGTCCACATATCATTGCTGATGTGGTAGGAGGGCGGAAACTTGACCCCGGAAACCTTTGACGGTTTTTCTGGATCGGAAACATCGAAGATCTCCAGGCCGTGTCCTCGTCCCTCACGGTCTTCCTCGTTCGTCGCCCGGGAATGGTGGCCGGTCGCCGCAAAGCAATAGTTTCCGCGGAGGCAACCGCCATCGCCGTAGCCATCGAGCAGGCCTTCGCCCACGATCTTCGGTTCGAGCGGGTTGCGAACGTCGGCGACCAGCAGCTTTTTCGGAGCCCAATCGCCGATGTAGAGGAAACCATCGCGTGCCCAACAGGACTGCGCCTCGCCGGTCTTCAGGGTGCTGAGATGTTTCGGCGATTCGGGGTCGCGCACGTCGACGATCTCGACCCCGTAGCAACGCGTGGCCACGAAGGCGACCGAGCCCGACACCCAGATGCCGGTCGCCATTTCGACGGTGTCGTAGTGGCTGATCACTTTCGGTTTGGCATCGTCGGCAACGTCGA
>JAGRPB010000201.1 GCA_020439945.1 Verrucomicrobiia bacterium | reverse complement strand
TTCCGGCCCGGGCAGATAGACACGGTGCTGGAAATTGATCCGGTAGCGGTCCTGATCGACCGGAACATTGCGGGTCCGGCCGCTGTAGGACTCCTGCGGGTCCTGATCGTTGGCGTAGTAGAGATTCAGGCGGCCGAAATTCGGCTCGCTGCGGAAACGCTCGGACTTGAATTCGATCCCACCGGCCAAGCCGCGCTCGCTGCGGAAGTCGAGGTGCGCCTGCGCAAGCGTGCTGTCGCCGATCATGAACCCGTATTGGTTCAGCAGGAAGGCGCCCCAAGGAGTGCTGTATCCGGGCACGAAATAGTAGCCCAGTTCGTCGTCCAGAGGTTGGGAAAGGTAGGGGAACCAGAAAAACGGCGTCTCGCCGGCGTAGAATTTCACGCCTTTCATCACCACCTTGTCACCGGGATAAATCTGCATCGACTTGGCCCGAATGCGGAAATTGGGATCGGCCGAATCGTGGGTGGTGAAAAACGATTCACCCATGTCGATCACTTCGGAATCGCCGGTGGGCACCTTCACATCGCTCGTCTCGTAGTAGAGAGGCGCCAGCGAACT
Organism: Verrucomicrobiia bacterium; assembly: GCA_020439945.1. Classification (GTDB taxonomy): domain Bacteria; phylum Verrucomicrobiota; class Verrucomicrobiia; order Verrucomicrobiales; family DEV007; genus JAEUHH01. The sequence goes on along the minus strand of JAGRPB010000201.1, from coordinate 8,722 downwards.
GCGGAGATCCGTTGCCGTCATCTCCTCGGTGTTGGTGTCGTAAATGATCTCCTGACCCGTGAAAATCGAGCCGTCCTTGTAGACGCGGACGTTGTCGCGGGCGTAGACCTTGCCCGAGGATTGGTGGAATTCCGCCTGGTCGGCTTCGATGACCGTCTGGCCGTAGCGGATGCGAACGTCTCCGGTGGCGCGGGCGATTCCCAGCGTGTCGTCGAAAGTGGTCTCGTTACTCTCGATCTGGAGATTCTGCGCGACATCAGCCGCCGATGCCAGAATGCTCCCGTCCTGCGCCTTCAAGGAGCAAGCGGTTCCGATGATCAAGACACCAAGCGAAGCCCGTGCCAGCCTGTAAAGCGGCTTACGAAAAAGAGCGGTCATCTCCCTGTATGCAGTCTTGGTCAACTTATACCAATTATGAAGATTCGTAAAAGCTTTTCCCCCGGAAAAGCCCTACTCTCGTCGAAAGGCGTTCTTTAGCAACTTCCGGGGAAAACACCAACAGAAATTTCCGACTTTTTGAGGGATCGGTCCCAACGTCATTCCTCGTTTCGGGCCCCGCGCCGGGACTGGAGGCAGAAGCCGCGATGAGTTTCCTGCCGAAAGAAATCCACAAATTGGGCCGCCTCTCCGCGCCATTCCCGTTTCCCGGCTTCCTCCAGCGCCTGTGAAAGATTCAGCCCGCGGCAGTAGAAGAGATCGAACGCACCCTTGATTCCAGCCCGGACGTCGCGATCGAGATTGGCCCGTTTCAATCCGGTCACGTTGATGCCCGCGATGCGGTTGGTGCCGGCGGCGATTACGAAAGGCGGGATGTCGAGTCCCAGCGCCGCCAATCCCTGGGCCATCACGAAATCGCCGATGCGCATGAACTGGTGATAGACCGAGCCGCCGCCAAGGAAGCACCGGTTTCCTACGATCACGTGGCCCGCGAGCAGACAGTTGTTCGCGATCACGGTGTGGTTACCCAGAATCACGTCGTGTCCCAGATGGGCGCCGGTCATCAGGAAATTGTGGTCCCCGATCCGGGTGTTCGCGCCGTCCTTGAGGCCGCGGTGAATGGTGACGTATTCACGGATCACGTTGTCTTTTCCAATGACGACCCCGCTTTTCACCGCCGGATCGAAACCGACGGACTGGGGATCGGCCCCGATGATCGCGCCCGGGCCGACCGTGGTTCCCGCACCGATCTCCACCGAGCCCAGCAGGTGGACGTGGGATCCGATGCGGCAGCCGGCATCGATGCGAACGCCCGATTCGATAATGGTGTAGGGCCCGATTTCAACGTCGTCCGCGATCCCGGCGGCGGGATCGATCAAAGCGGTGGGATGTGCCTTCATGTTCAATCGCCGACTCAACAGGGTCAGGTCCCGGAGTCAACCCTCTTGAATGGATGGTTCGTCGAAAATCAGATCAGTCCCGATTCCCGGAAACTGTAATAGGGCTGGCTGGCGAGATCGGAGGAGGGGGATCCGACGATCACGTGGTCGTGCATCTCGATTTTCAGCAACTCGGCCGCGTCTCTCAACTGACGCGTCAGGCGGATGTCGGCCTGGCTGGGCGACGGATTTCCCGAAGGATGATTGTGAACGAGGATGAAGGACGCCGCCGACCAGGCGATCGCGGTGCGGAAAATATCGCGTGGGTGGGCGATGCACTCATTGAGCGTGCCGCGAGTCACTTCGGTGACATGGAGCAGGTTGGCCCGGTTGTCGAGCAACACCAGCCGGACTGATTCCTGAGTCAGGCCGCGCATCTCGGCGCCGAGCAGGTCGTAGACCGCCTCGGGAGAATCGATGGGCAGATCCTGATAGCGTTCCCGGGCCAGCCGGCGGCCGAACTCGAACACCGCCGCCAGTTGCGTGGCCTTAGCCGGACCGATGCCGGGCACCTGGCCGAGTTCTTCGAGGGAACGGCGGGCGATGGACTGGAGCGAGCCAAAGCGCCGGAGCAGTTCGCGGCCCAGTTCCACCGCGCTCATCCCGCGCCGGCCGGTGCCGAAAAAGATCGCGAGTATTTCCGCATCCGTCAGCGAGCCCGGTCCCCGGGCGGCCAGTTTTTCCCGCGGGCGATCCGCCTCCGGCAGATCCCGGATGCGTGGCGAGGCGTGTGAGCTTTCTTCCACGAGACTAGTTTATTCGGTAGCGGGAAGGGGCTGGCAAGAGCGGAAAGGCAAAAAATTGGTGCGATCGGAGCTTGTGCCTCAGCCAGATTCGCGGAATTTGGGAAAACATCCAAACTTTCGCAGAATTTGGAAAAAATCTCGCTTTGTGGCTGCTTTGGGGATTAGTTTTTTGACTTTTTCGGCGAATCTGGTTAGCGGGAACGCCTGAAATTTTTCAATTCCGAATTTTCAATAATGAGAAGACTTCTCGGGATGCTGCTGGTGATCTGTGGGTTGCCCGCTACCGACTTTGCTTCGGTGGAGGCCTATCCGCTTTCCCTCGAGCAGCGCGAGCACCTCAAGACCTACATTCCCCGCACCTTCCTGAAGTTGGATAGCCAACGGCAGGTCCACATCGTGGCGCTGGGCGATTCGGTGACGTGGATGTATACCCGCGACGACAACAACGGGAACTGGCTCCTGTCCTACCTGGGGAATTTCAGCACTCACTTGGCGCGGGAGTTTTTCTACCCCGGTGGCGTTCGAGCCCTGAATCCCGAGGATGGCAAGCCGGCGAAGCTGAAGTCCCACATGGGGAAGGAGATCTTCATCGAGAATCTCGCCATCCCGGGCCGTTGTGCCTTGGACGCGCTCCAGCGGGTCTCGACCGATGCCTTTCTCAACAGCCCGGATCTGGTGGTCATCGATTTCGGGATCAACGATTCGGTCCGTGGTCACTCGCTGGATTCCTATCGCCGGGCCCTGCAGCGCAGCGTCGATGCGTGCAAGGCGGCCCAGGCCGACGTCATCATTCTCGCGCCGAGCATCATCCGTGCGGGCAGCGGTCCCATGCGCTGGGGGCTGACGCGTCCCTATGCCACCGTGGCCAAGGAGGTGGCGAATCAGAACGGCGTGCTTTTCGTGGATCTCGGTAAATCCCTGGCGCCCCTCGGTGGAGGCATTCCCGCCGGCGTGCAACCGGAGGCGGCCCTGCTCACCATGTCGGATCGCCTGGGACGGATCTTCGAATTCGATCCCATGCCGGACCCCGAGGAGACGCTGCACCCGAATGAGGAAGCGCACGCCGTGATGGGCCGCGCGTTGTTCAAAGCGGTCATCGACCCTGCCCCGGATGCTGAGATTTACGACTTGAGCGCGAAAGCCGTGGTCGTCGACAACGAGACGGTGAAAGTCACCGCCACGCTGCGGAATCTCGGTGAAAAGCCCAGGAAAGGCTACCTCGGCGCGTTGATGATGGGCCAGGTGCTGACCCCGGCCAATCCCTATCAGGACTTCGATCTGGGCCCGGGCAAATCGAAGGACTTTGAGCTTGAATACAAGCGCCCCGCGACCCCGCTGGCTCCCGGTGGACATGTCGCGTTCGATGTCGCCGACCCCAATTTGCGGCTCAGCTACTTTGTGGTGGATGAAGAGCGCTCGCGCTTGTTCGATGTCGTCACCCGTCTCGCCCCGGTGTCGATCGAGTGGACCGAGCAGAGATTCAAAAACCTGAAGGACAAGGTTCGCTTCGAGTGGCGATTTGTGAATGGCTCGTCGGACGAGACCTCCGGCCGCTACCGCATCGGCATGGGCGACAAAGCCGTGAGCGGCTGGGTGCCGTTCAAACTCCCAGCCTTGGGCGCGAAAAAGTTCGAGGCGACTTTCCCATTTGCTCCGCCCAAGGGAGCCGCGCGCTACAAGTCCGCCGTCTTCGTGGAAGTCGAGGTGGGGGGCAAGACCATCACCTTTCCCCGGGAGCTGGAAGCCATTCGCGACGTGGCTCTGGGAGAGCGAACCGCGCTGTCCAACTACATGGACTACGGCAGCGTGAACCAGTTGCCGGCGTCGGGCAGCGCCGACCTGCCCGATGGTAAAGGCGGTGTGGTCATGCGCGTGGATGCCGACCAGAACTTTCTCTACTTCGCCTTCGACTTCGCCGACGTCGGTTTCGGTCCGGTGCCCAACACGCCTTCGCTCATCGCCGACATCGCCATCGACGCCCGGCCCGTGGTCGAGGTGGGCAGCTTCGGCTTTGTCGATAAGATCCGGATCAACTGCCCGCCGACCGATGGCCCCATCGCCGTGGACCGGCCGCAGTTCGCCGCCTTCGGAGACGGAGCGGGCAACAACGTCGTCATTCCCTCCGGCGGAATCACCGCCGAACTCAAGACCATCACCACAGGCGAGCGCCGGCTGGAACTGAGAGTGCCCGTGGCCTACCTGATTCGTTATGACGGCAAGGTCGGCGATCCCAATTCCGTGCTCGGGGTGAACGCCAGTTTCTCGTTCTCCTCCATCGACGACAAGGGGCAGCCCGGTTTTCAACCCGAGGGACGTTACGTTCACTCCGCCCCAATCAGCGGCCCCGGCCAGACCCTCTACATGCGCGATCCGCGCGGTCTGGGTCGGTTGCGCCTCGTCAACGGCCAACCGGATACCTGGTCGGCGCACCTGTATTGAGCCAATGCGACAGGGAGGGGCTTCTCCAAGCACCCCGCCATCCCCGAACCGGGCGTCAGCTCCAGTGTGACACCGGCATCCCTGCCGGTGCCCGGAGCCATGGGATCAGCCAGTGGACGTTTCCCGCCTGCACTCGTCAGAGCATGGCCGGATGGACCCTCACCCCAAAAAATCGCGCAATCACCCGTTTTTTTTGTGAACAAAACATTGCAATGATGGTCAAAAAAATGAACGCCGTCCCATTTTGGCGGTGTTTTGATACATTCCCATACCTTCTACCCAGCAACGCTGTCCCATCATAACTCCCCCATGAATATCAACCAATTCACCCTCAAACTTCAGGAAGCCCTCCAGGCCGCTCAGAGTCTGGCCACCGAAAAAGGCCACGCCGAACTCGGCAGCGCCCACGTACTGTCGGTGCTGCTCGACCAACCCGAGGGCATCACACGCCCGATCCTCTCCAAGATCGGCGTCGATCCCGATGCCGTCGCCTCCCAGGTGCGCGCTTTCCTCGATCGCCAGTCCAGCGTCGACGGCGCGTCGGGGCAGATCTACCTTTCCGGCGAACTGCGCGACATTTTCAACGAAGCCGAGAAACAGAAAAAGGCGCTCAAGGACGAATACACCAGCGTCGAGCATTTCCTGCTCGCCCTCGTGAAATCGAACAAATCCGAAGTCGCCAAGATCCTCAAGACGGCGGGCGCGGACGAGAAATCGCTCCAGTCCGCCATCGCCACGATCCGCGGTAGCCAGCGGGTCACCGATCAGGACCCCGAGGGCAAATACCAGGCGCTCGAAAAATACGGCACCGACCTCACCGCCATCGCGCGGCGCGGCGACATCGATCCCATCATTGGTCGCGACGAGGAGATCCGCCGCGTCATGCAGATCCTCAGCCGCCGGACGAAAAACAATCCCGTCCTCATCGGTGAACCCGGCACCGGGAAAACCGCCATCGCCGAGGGTCTCGCCCGCCGCATCGTCAGCGGCGACGTGCCCGATTCACTGAAAAACAAGCGGCTCATCTCCATGGACATCGGCGCGATGATCGCCGGCGCGAAATACCGCGGCGAATTCGAGGACCGGCTCAAGGCCTTCCTCAAGGAAGTCACCGACAGCGAGGGCGAGATCATTCTCTTCATCGACGAGTTGCATACCATCGTCGGCGCCGGAGCCAGCGAGGGCGCGGTCGATGCGTCGAACATGCTCAAGCCCCAGCTTGCCCGTGGCCAGCTCCGCTGCGTCGGCGCGACCACGCTCGACGAGTATCGCAAGTACATCGAAAAGGACGCGGCCCTCGAGCGCCGTTTCCAACCCGTCATGGTCGATGAACCGAGCGTCGAGGACACCATCGCCATTCTGCGCGGCATCAAGGAGCGCTACGAAGTGCACCACGGCGTGCGCATCCAGGACAGCGCCCTCGTCGCGGCCGCGAATCTCTCCGATCGCTACATCTCTGACCGTTTCCTTCCCGACAAGGCTGTGGACCTCGTGGACGAGGCCGCCTCGCGCCTGAAGATCGAACTCGACAGCCTGCCCACTGAGATCGACCAGCTCGATCGTCAGGGCATGCAGCTCGAAATGGAGCGCCAGGCTCTCGCCAAGGAAAAGGACGAGGCCAGCAAGGACCGGCTCGAGAAAGTCGAAAAGGAGATCGCCGACATAAAGGAGAGCGCCGACGCCCTGCGCGCCCAGTGGCTCAATGAAAAGGCCGTCATCGACGAAGCCAACGCCGTCCAGGAAGAAATCGAAGCCGCCAAGGTCGAGCTCGAACGCGCCCAGCGCGAGGGCAACCTCGGCCGCGCCAGCGAGATCCAGTACGGCCAGCTGCCCGAACTCGAGAAACGCCACGCCGAAGCCACCGCCAAGCTCGGCGACATGAAAGGCACCTCGCGCCTGCTCAAGGAGGAGGTCACCGAGGAAGACATCGCCCAGGTCATCAGCTCGTGGACGCACATTCCCGTCAGCCGCCTCCAGGAAGGCGAAAAGGAAAAGCTCGTCCACATGGAGGAACGTCTCGGCGAACGCGTCATCGGTCAGCGGAGCGCGGTCAAGGCCGTGTCCAATGCGGTGCGCCGCGCCCGCGCCGGACTGCAGGACGAGAACCGTCCCATCGGCAGCTTCCTCTTCCTAGGTCCCACCGGTGTCGGGAAGACCGAACTCTCCCGCGCGCTCGCCGAGTTTCTCTTTGATGACGAGAGCGCCATGATTCGCATCGACATGAGCGAATACATGGAGAAACACGCCGTCGCCCGACTCATCGGAGCGCCTCCCGGCTACGTCGGCTACGAGGAAGGCGGCCAGCTCAGCGAAACCGTTCGTCGTAAGCCGTACTCCGTCGTGCTTTTCGACGAGATCGAGAAAGCGCACCCGGATGTTTTCAATGTCCTCTTGCAGGTGCTTGACGACGGTCGGATCACCGATGGTCAGGGTCGCACGGTCGATTTCAAAAACACCGTCATCATCATGACCAGCAACATCGGCTCCGAGCACATCCTGACCGAGACCAATCCCGAGCAGCGCGAGGCGCTGGTCATGGGTGCGTTGCGCGGCCACTTCAGGCCCGAGTTTCTCAACCGGGTGGACGAGACCATCATCTTCGATCGCCTCACCGAAGACGACCTGCGACGGATCGTGGACATCCAACTCGCCCGCGTGCGCGGTCGGCTCGCCAAGCAGGGCTTGACGCTCGAACTCAGTGACGCGGCGCTTTCAACGATCGCCGCCGAAGGCTACGATCCCGCCTACGGCGCCCGTCCTCTCAAGCGAGTCGTTCAGAAACGGATTCTCGATCCGCTCAGCCTCGACCTGCTGGAAGGCAAGTTCCTCGAAGGAGACACCGTCCGGGCCGATCTCGAGAACGGCCAGATCGTTTTCCAGAAAGCGAACGGCTGATCTGAAAGGAGAGAGTTTCCACCACATTCAACAGGGTTAGGTCCGCGACCTGACCCTGTTGAATCGCTGGGATCACTCGCCCGCCGTTTGCTGCAGAATCTTGCCGGTTAGTTCGCCGGTAATTTCAGCGTTGCCAATGTCCAGCTTGGCGGCTTGGACGTCGAGTCCCTTGAGGAATTTCGATCCTGGTTCGAGGGTCAGTTGGCCGCCTCGGAAAGTAACCTTTTCGTGGAAGGTCCCGCTCAACCACCAGGCGCCGCCGACGAAGGTGACCTCGGAAGTGGTTTCAGGCACTTCGTAGAGAACCTGCAGACCAAGGTAAGCCGTTTTCGAAGCCGGAGCTTCGTTCACGTTCTTCGTTTTCACCGTGACCCATTCGTAGCCTTGGTTGGTGGTGAGGTCCGTCTTCAGTTGGTTGATCCAAAGGAAGGCTCCGCCAGCGGGAAGCAGGAGAATGATTAGCAGCGCGAGCAGGCATCCGCAGCCTCCGCCACCCTTCTTGTTGCGGATTTTCTCGTAGCCGTCCTTCGGATGGCGGCGCTCGTTCTTCTTTTTCTTCTTGCTCGCCTTCTCCTTTTCCTTCGCGTGACTGGTGGCGCGATTGATGTCGCCAAAGCCGTCGGGTTTGGGCAGCGAGATCGGAGGAGGTGGGGGCGGCAGGTCTTTGGAGGATTTCTCCTTGGGCTCCTCGGAATCGGAAGGCTTATCGGACATGGCAGGTGGGTTCGGATTCGTGCCGAAACAGTTAGGTGGTGGCTTCTGACCTGTCAATTATGCAAATGGCACGGAACGGAATTCCATTGCTCACTGAGCGTCACGGCCTCAGATTGCGTCAATGACTCGACGCAGATACGCCCAATTCACCGTGTTTCTTTCGCTTCTATGTCTTGGAGCCGTTACCGGTTTTGCCCAGGAAAAGAAACCGGCTCACCCCTCGCTGGTGAAAGTTGAAGACGACCCGAATCTGCCTCGTGTCCTCCTCATCGGCGACTCGATTTCGATGGGTTACACGGTTCCGGTCCGCGAGCGCTTGAAGGGAAAAGCCAACGTCCATCGCATTCCGACCAACGGCGGTCCCACCTCGCGCGGCATCGCCAATATCGACAAATGGCTCGGCGATGGCGATTGGGACGTGATCCATTTCAACTGGGGCATTCACGATCTGAAGCACATGCCGCCGGACGGCAAACGCCAGGTCGAGCCGGCGGATTACGAAGCGAACCTCCGTGCTCTCGTTGAAAAGATGAAAGCGACCGGCGCGAAGTT
>JAGRPB010000200.1 GCA_020439945.1 Verrucomicrobiia bacterium | reverse complement strand
AGATCAATCCGCTGCTGCACGCGCGGTTCGCCCACGAAGACGCGGTGGTGAAACTGGCACTTTCCGACGATGGCAAATGGCTGGCCAGTTCCGGCGATGATCGGGCGATCAAGCTGTGGTCGCTGCCGGATCTGGTGCAGGTGAAGGCCTGGGAGGATCAGCCCGACGTGGCGGCGGCCCTCGTTTTCGCCGGGGGAAATCGAATCCGCGCCGGCCGCATGGACGGTTCGATTGAAGAGGGTCTGGTCTTCGACCCAACCCTGTTGGTCGGGAGTACGGTCGATTCCCCGGAATCCGGCAAGGTTTCCCCGGCCAACGGCGATACCATGACGACGGAGTTGGCCAAATTGACGGAAATCCCGGGAACCGCGGTCCTGCCCGTGACGGCACCGGCCGAGGTCAGCGGAAAGATCGAGGCGCCGGGCGACACGGACGATTTCCGGTTTTCGGCGAAGGCGGGGCAAAACTGGATCCTGGAAGTGAATGCGTCGCGGATGAAGTCGCCGCTCGATTCCAAGATCGAAGTGCTCACGGTCGACGGAGAACCGGTCGAGCAGACGAAATTGCAGGCAGTGCGGGATTCCTGGTTCGAATTTCGGGGCAAGAACTCGACCCAGGTGAACGATTTTCGCGTGTTCAACTGGCGCGAGATGGAGTTGAACGAATACCTCTACTGCAACGGCGAGGTGGTGAAACTCTGGCTCTATCCGCGCGGTCCCGATTCCGGTTTCACCGTGTATCCCGGCGAAGGGAACCGGCATACCTACTTCAACACCTCGGGACTGTCGCACGCCCTCGGCGAGCCGTGCTACGTGGTGCGGGAAGTGCCACGTTTTTTTTTTAATGATACGGCGTCCTCCGAGATCTACACGATCTACTACGAAAACGACGACGATCCCCAACGGCGGTTCGGCAGCGATTCGGTGCTGACTTTCACGGCGCCGGCGGATGGCGAGTACCTGGCGCGAGTTTCCGATGTGCGCGGATTCGGGGGCGAGTCGTTCGATTACCGGATGACGATTCGTCCGCCGAAACCGGACTTCCAGGTTCGACACAGCATTGACGCGAAAAAGGGGCTCGTCGTCGCGCCGGGGACGGGCAAGGAGATCGTGGTGACGGCCGAGCGGCTCGATGGTTACGGCGGCGAGATCACGGTCGACGTGACCGGTCTGCCGAAGGGTTTTTCCGTGGGAGGACCGATCGTGATCGAGGCCGGACAACACCAGGCGATGGGCGCGATCTACGCGGCGGCCGATGCGCCGGAACCGGACGCCGAGGCGATGAAATCGGTCAAGTTGGTCGCCCACGCCACGATCGGGGACGGGGAGATCGTCCACGAACTGGCATCGCTGGGGCCGCTGAAACTGGACGCAAAACCCCCGAAGTTGTTCGTGGAGATCCTGCCCGATGGCGACAGCGGCCATCCGAAGGAGGGCAAGTCGAAGCCGCTTGAGCTGACCATTCATCCCGGCGAAACGATCACGGCCCTGGTGAAGGCGGATCGGGTTGATTTCAAGGACCGGATCGAATTCGGGAAAGAGGACTCGGGGCGAAACCTGGCCCACGGTCTGATCATCGACAATATCGGTCTGAACGGCCTCATGATTCCGGAGCAAGCGGTCGAGCAGAAGTTCTTCATCACGGCGGCGGACTGGGTGCCGGACTCGACACGGACTTTTCACCTGCGCACCGGAGCGGATGGTGGCCGTGTGTCGCAGAGCATCATTCTGCATGTGAAAAATCGCGAACCCAGCTCGTGAATGGTGGCGTTCGTGCGGGTGGGGAAGCCGGTTGAGTATTGGGCGGTAGTCTGATAGCGTGGTTCAGTTCGGGGAGCAGGAAGCGCCGGACTTTGCGAAACATCCAACAGGTTGGTGATATGAAAACTGTGCGGACGATGGCGGGAACGCTGGCGGCGATCACCGTATTCTGGTGCGTGGCCCGGCCGGGCCCCACTCAAGCCGAGGAGGGCAAACGCGGTTTCAAACCCGGGCGCCTCATCGGGAAACTGATTCCGGGTGGCAAAGACAGGGACGAGGAGACCGCCACAGTGATACCGGCGGATTCCGAGGCGGCTGTGGTCATTCCGAACCCGGAGAACCCGGCGGCTCCGGTCGCGCCCGCGATGCCTCCGGTGGTTTCGGGAAATTCGGGTGCCAGCGCGGAACGGATTCCGCCGCCGCCGCTGCCGGGCACGGTGACGACATCGACTTTTCAACCATCCGCGACGAACCGTCCGGCACCGGTTCCCGAGCCGAGCGCGAATCCTTTTCCCGAACCGGAGAAAGAGCGGGGCCTGCTGGGCGGCGTGGCCGGGATGGTGGGCAAAGTCATTCCCGGGGGACGCGATTCGGAAAGCGCGACGGTGGAGGCGCCACCAACGATGGAAACGGGCGATGATGAGCGTGGGTTTCTCGACCGTTTTCGCGGTCGCCGAAAGGAATCGGCGCGGGCCGAGAATCCCAATATCATCCCACCGCCGACGATCATCCCGAGGCCGACGGAGAATCCGGCCATCGCGCCGCCGCCTTCCACCGCCGCCACCGCTTCGAGCCAGCCGGTGGAGCGCCTCTCGATCCCGTTGACGCGTTCGCTCAATCCCGGAGCGCCGGTTCAGCGGGAGGAACGCCGCGCGGAAGTCGAATCACCGGTGGAGGCATCGAATCCAATCAGCCCCACCATGCCGCCGTCGAATTCGTCGCCGCTGTCCACGGAAACCCAGGCGGCGGTGGGTCGGGCTGCGATGCGTTTCGGAGCGACGGATCCCGCTTTCCAGGGCCCCGGTGAACCGCCTTCGGCACCGCAGCAGACGTCGGTCGATATTTCACCCTCCGTGCCGGCCTCCAATCTGACTCCGGTTCCGGACACGGCGCGCGCGGCGATCGATGACTCAGCTGTCGGCCCCAATGTCGCCCCGGCGGTCGCTCCGATGGCTTCGGAACGCGAGCGGCTGCTCACCGATCCGCGCGCGATTCCGCCGCCGAGTGTTCCCGCTCCGGCACCGACACCGGAATCGGACGCGGTAGCGCCGGAACCGGCTCCGCGGGGCCTGGTAATCTCCGACGGAAGTCGACCATCGGTTTCCGAACCGGACGCCCCGACTCCCGAACCGATTTCAACGCCGGACCTGACCTCGACCGATTCTCCCTCCGCCGCCTCCAGCACGAGCGCGGTGGCCGCCTTGACGGGCGAACCTGCGACACCGCCGTCTCCGGTGGCGAGCCCGGCTCCCGCGCCGTCGACCATTGCACCATCGGGTGATGCGCCGCCGGTTTCCGGTGGAACCCATTTCGTGGTGGTGCGCGACGGCGTCAATGGTTCCGTCACGGGAGTTTCCGGAGGCTCCGCCGCCGTTCCCGCGGGCACGGTGATGCGCTATCTCGACGGAAACGAGAAGATCATCGAAGTGCAGTTGCCGAATGGTGCGAGCGCCACGATCGAGGCCTGGCAGGTGCGCGACGCGACTTTCGATGAGGCGGTGGAGTATCTGAAAACGAGCGGGTGAAGTTGTCACGAGAATGCCATTTCCCGTCCCGATCCCGTCTGATAGGTTGATGCCATGAGTGAGAGAGTTCAGACCTCGGGCGAGGAATTGGCGAACGCCATTAGTCACGGCCTGGGATTCGTCGCCGCGATTGTCGGTACGCCGATTCTGATCGTGACGGCGGTGAAAACCGGCGGAACTGCCGGTGTCATCGGCGCCAGCGTTTTTGCCGCCACCATGGCGCTCCTCTACCTGACTTCCTCCGTCTACCATGCGCTGCCGAAAGGCCAGGCAAAGCGGGTTTTCAAACTCCTCGATCATTCCGCCATTTACCTGCTGATCGCCGGCAGCTACACCCCTTTCACGCTCGGCGTGCTGCGTGGGCCCTTGGGATGGACGCTCCTGGGAATTGTCTGGGGGCTGGCGATTGGCGGTATCCTGATCAAGGCGCTCGGCGCCCTGAAGTGTGAAAAGATTTCCACGTTCATCTATCTCGCCATGGGGTGGCTGGTGCTGATCGCGATCAAGCCACTGTGGGAAAACATGCCCACCGTAGGCCTCGCCTGGCTGGTGGCGGGAGGGGTGGCTTACTCCGTGGGGGTGATTTTTTTCATGACCGATCGTCGGTACGCTTATGGCCATTTCGTCTGGCACCTCTTCGTGCTGGCGGGGACAGGATGTCATTTCGTGGCTGTCTGGCGGTATGCCGGGTGATTCGCTGTGATTCTTCCGGTTGATTCCGCCTTTCAGGTTCGGATTTTTGAATTTCCGGTTGGTTTCCGGCACGGACGGCGTCAGGTTGACAGTCACGAGGCATGGTATCGCACTCTCCTGAATCTCCTGAACTTCCCGTCATCGGTTGGCGGGAATGGCTGTCTTTCCCCGAACTCGGAATTCCCGGAGTGAAGGCCAAGATAGACACAGGGGCTCGTAGTTCCGCGCTTCACACCCACGATTACGAGGTTTACGCAACCGAGAGCGGCGAATCCCGGGTGCGATTTCACCTGCATCCGCTCCGTGACCGCGAAGATGTCGAGCTGGCCTGCGATGCGCCGATCACGGGGCAGCGCGAAGTGAAAGACAGCGGCGGGCATGTGGAAATGCGACCGTTCATCACGGTTTTGGCGAGGTTGGGGGAAATCGAGTGGCCCATCGATCTCAGCCTGACGAATCGCGAGGGCATGCGCTTTCGCATGTTGCTGGGGCGGACCGCGCTCAAGCGACGTTTCGTCATCGATACCGGGCGCAGCTACCTGCGGGGAAAAAGTCTCGTGAAGAAATATCCGCCCCGACCCTGAAATCGCCGGCCGCCGGGGCACCCGTCTCCATTCCTACTTAAACATTTCAACTCTCCCTTTTCATGAAAATCGCCATTCTTTCCAGGAATCGAAAACTTTACTCGACCAACAGCCTGGTCGAAGCCGCCAAGCGCCGGGGACATGAAGTGAGTGTCATCGACTACTTGCGCTGTCACATGAACATCACCTCGCATCGGCCGACCATTTACCTCGGGGACGAGGAGTTGGATGACTTCGACGCGATCATTCCGCGGATCGGCGCGACGCACACCTTTTTCGGCTGTGCGGTGGTGCGGCAGTTCGAGATGATGGGCGTTTATCCGGCCAACGAGTCGGTCGCCATCAGCCGTTCGCGCGACAAACTCCGCAGCCTGCAGTTGCTCGCCCGGAAAGGGGTGGGGCTGCCCGTGACGGGATTCGCTCACGATCCCCGGGCAACCAAACACCTGGTCTCACTGGTCGGCGGAGCGCCGCTGGTGATCAAATTGCTCGAGGGCACGCAGGGCGTGGGTGTCGTGCTGGCGGAAACGTCGAAAGCCGCCGAAAGCGTGATCGAAGCCTTTCGCGGGCTCGACGCGAACATCCTGGCCCAGGAATTCATCAAGGAAGCCGGTGGCGCGGATCTGCGTTGTTTCGTCGTCGGTGAGCGCGTCGTGGCATCCATCAAGCGGCAGGCAAAGGAGGGTGAATTCCGCTCCAACCTGCACCGGGGCGGCTCCGCTTCGGTGGTGAAAATCACCCCGGAGGAGCGCATGACCGCCGTTCGCGCGGCGAAGATCCTCGGACTCAACGTGGCCGGTGTCGATCTGTTGCGGAGCAATCACGGCCCGGTCGTGATGGAGGTGAACTCTTCTCCGGGACTCGAGGGGATCGAGAGCGCGACCGGCAAGGACGTGGCCGGTATCATCATCTCATTCCTCGAAAAGAACGCCAAACCGGGAAAGACGCGGACCAAGGGGGCGGGTTGAGCGGGGTCGTTCGTTTTTGGCGTGACGATCAACGACGTGGGTTCGTAAGCTCTCCATTTGCATGTCTTCTCCGGACAGTCATCTCTCCCGCGAACGGACGCCGCTCCTCGTTGGCGGCAGCGAATTCTTCCCCGGAGACAGGGATGTGGTGGATATCCCGATCGGCTCGCTGATCGATTACCAGCCCGTCACCATGACCGTGCATGTGCTGCGCGGGAAACGCCCCGGTCCGTGCCTCCTGGTCAGCGCGGCTCTGCACGGAGATGAGATCGTGGGAGTGGAAGTCATTCGTCGCCTGCTTCGCACCCAATTGCTCAAGCGGCTGCGGGGCGATCTGCTGGTGGTGCCGGTCGTGAACATGCCGGCTTTCCTGTCGCACTCCCGCTATCTTCCGGATCGGCGCGATCTGAATCGACTGTTTCCGGGAACCTCCGCGGGTTCCCTGGGAAGTCGCCTCGCCAATGCCTTCCTGACCCAGGTCGTAGCTTCCTGCACCCACGCCATCGACATCCATAGCGGCGCGGTGGGGCGGCCCAACCTGCCGCAGGTACGGGTTTCTCCGGGCGATCACGAAGGCTACGAGATGGCCAAGGCTTTCCGCCCGCCGGTGGTGATCGAGACCTCTTTGCGAGCGGGATCTCTTCGCGAAATGCTCTATTCGCGGGGCAAACCCTGCATTCTCTACGAGGCCGGCGAAGCCCACCGGCTCGATCCCGACGCGGTGCGCTACGGGCTGCGCGGCATCGTCTCCGTGATGCGGTTTCTGGAAATGCTGCCACCGGAAAAGAAAGCCAAGGGCGATTCGCCGCGACGACGAGCCAGAACGGTGGTTAGCACTCTCACGTCGTGGAGCCGGGCGCCGCGGGGCGGGGTCTTTGCTCCGGAAGTGGAATTGGGAAAAGCCGTTTCCCCGGGCATGGTCCTCGGTGCGGTTGCCGATCCTTTCGGTCGGCATGAGACGCCGATCAAGAGCAGGGTCGACGGCGTGGTCATCGGGATTTCCCGCGAGGCCACCGTCAATGAAGGCGATGGCTTGTTCCATATCGCCGTGACTCGCGATCCCGCGAGTGCCGAAGCACAAATCATCCGCAGCGACGAGTTGCTCGAAGAATCGGCCGAACCTTTTGCGGGATGGTGAGCGATGAAAAGCCGATAGCGGAGGAAGCGTCATCGGATGCTCCCGCCGAAAGTTGCCGGGGATCGCTGAGGCGCCACCCGATCTTCCCGATTTTCCTGCTGATCCTGGCCTGCATGGTCACGGGTGAGTTTTATCCCTTTTCGCCGTTCTCGATGTATTCGAATCCATCGCCCGTGCCGTTGCGATTCTGCTACGTGACCGATGGGGATGGCGAGGCCCTGCCCATTCTCTGGCACACCGGCGTCAGCCCCGCCAGTTTGACCAAGAAATACCGGACTCATCGCGGCGATATCCAGGAGGCCATCGCATCCGGACAGAGGGGATCCATGGACGACATGGCCATCCGAAAAGAAGCCGGCGAAACCGTGCTCAAGTGGTTGCGCGGACTTTCCTACGATCGCAGCAACCGTGAGCTGACCGGTCCGATCGAGCTGGTCGAGGTCGCCATCAGCGCTGGCCGCGAGGGACTGAATGAAGATCCGCAGGTGGTGGCGGAACTCGGGAAAGATACAGTTTTCGAACCGGGGAAGGAAAAAGCGCCATGACCTCGGAAAAGCATCAGCGTGGCGAGAACTGGAAACGCCGGGTGACCAATTGGCTGGCCGAAGGTTTCCGCCCCATGCCGGTGGGTAAGTGGGAGTGGTTCCTGATGGCGTTGTTTTTTGCGCCGGTCGTGCTTCACGATTTCTGGGACTTCCACCCATTCGCCTACGAACGACAGCCGGTTCCGGTCGGGATTGCCAAACTGATCGACCTCACCTGGCTTCATCAACCCTGGGTCTTTCCGGCATTCAAGATCCTCGCGATCACCGGTCTCATCTCCTACGTCGCGGGACGGGGGCTGGTATTCTCCCTGCCCCTTCTGACGATTCTGCACACCCTGATGCGAACCTACGAAAACTCGCAGGGGTCCATCCATCATTCCCATCACATGATCACCCTGGTGCTCCTGGCGCAATCGGGGGTGGTGGTGACTTTCAAAGTGAAGGAGTGGCGCCGCGGAAAGAAGGTGAGGTTCCCCGAGGGGCTAAGCCTGCGCAGTCATCTCCTCTACTACACCCAGGGAACCGTGGCCGCGACCTACGTGATCGCCGCCTTGAGCAAGGCCATCAATTCCAAGCTGATGTGGGTGTGGAATTCTCCCTACGTCGCCTTCGATTTCGTGAAAGCCCAGCGTCAACAGTATTTCAAACTGCTGGAGCCCGAGTTCGCCGGAGACACCGGCGCGGCCGAATGGGTGCTCTCCCATCCCATGCTCGCCCGCATCGGATTCGGCGGTGCGTTTTTCCTCGAACTCTTCGCGCTCATCGCGCTGAAAAACCGGCCATGGGCATTCTGGACCGGGGTCGCCCTGATCTGCCTCCACCGCGGCATTTTCCTCATCATGCACCTGCGCTTCTACAACAGCGAACTGGTGCTCCTGATCTTTTTCCTGAACCTCCCTTATTGGATATGGCGATTCACCGCAGGACGGCGGCGGGTGCCGGGCGAGTCCCTTGCCGCGGGATGATCGAGGACTTGGTTGCGGCGGATTGAGGCTTGCCAAAACGATCGCTCAAACGCCAAGGTTCCAGCTTTCTCCGGAAGCCATCCCCGTTTCTTTACATGAGCGATCGCGCCAACCCCTACGTCATCACCGAAGACACCATTGCCGAACCGCCGATTCACTGGTGGGAGCGGTTGAGATACCTGGGACCGGGTTTTATCCTCTCGGCGTCGATCGTGGGCTCGGGCGAGTTGATCATGACGACACAGCTGGGCGCGAGGGCGGGGTTCACCTGCCTTTGGGTGGTGCTGCTCAGTTGCCTGATCAAGGTGGCGGTTCAGTTGGAATTCGGAAAGCACGCCATCTTTTCGGGAGAGACGACTTTTGCCGCGTTCAACAAATTGCCTGGACCGCGTTGGGGAAGGGGAAACTGGAGCATCTGGACCTGGCTGGTCATCATGATCCTCAAATTCCTCCAGGTTGGCGCCATCGTGGGCGGCGTGGCGATCATTCTCAACATGGCGATGCCGGCGCTGGATATCAAACTGTGGACACCGATCGTCGCGGTCTCGGTGTCGTTGCTGGTCTTTCGCGGCTACTACCAACCCATTGAGAAAATCTCGTTGGTCATGATCGGTGCCTTCACCGTGCTGACACTCGTTTCGGTTTTCATGCTCCAAAAGACCGAGTTCGCCCTGTCCTGGGAGGACATCGGGTCGGGGCTCAAGTTCGAACTGCCGGCGGCCTACGTCGCGGTCGCGCTGGGAGCCTTCGGCATCACCGGCGTCGGTGGAGACGAAGTGATGATGTACAATTACTGGCTCTTGGAAAAAGGCTACGCCGCCAAGACCGGGCCGCGAGGGAACAATCCCGATCAGGCCTGGATTCGCCGCGCCAAGGGATGGATCAAGATCATGTATCTGGATGCGTTCCTGGCGATGATCGCCTACACGATCGTGACCGCCGCCTTTTACGTCCTTGGCGCGGCA
>JAGRPB010000199.1 GCA_020439945.1 Verrucomicrobiia bacterium | reverse complement strand
CTCTACGGGTTGGGCACGGAAAATGACAGCCTTCCCGGCTTCATCACCATCGCGCCGCCCAACGGAAACGGCGGCGCCCAGAATTTTGGCGCGGCGTTTCTCCCCGCGATCTATCAGGGCACCTCGATCAATATCGCCGGCAACGGCGGCCTTCGCGCCCGCCTCGCGCGCAGTCAGGAACTCAACAAGGAACCGGTTTCCAACATCAGCAACGCCCGCCTGCCGAAGGACCTGCAACGCGTCCAGCTCGACTACATCAAGTCGCTCAACATCGAAAAACTGAACCGCGACGTCCACCAGCCCGAGGTCGAAGGCGTCATCGAATCCTTCGAACTGGCCTTCCGAATGCAGGACGAGGTGCCCAAGGTGCTGGACGTTTCCAATGAGACTCCGGAAACCCTCGCGCTCTACGGGATCGGCAGCGGCGACACGGACACCTTCGGTCGCCAATGTCTCATCGCCCGGCGCATGGCCGAGGCCGGTGTGCGCTTCATCGAACTGTCCCACGGCAACTGGGATCATCACCGCAATCTCACCAACGGCATGGAGACCAACTGCGGGCAGATCGACCAGCCCATCGCGGGCCTGCTGGAAGACCTGCGCCGCCGCGACATGCTCAAGGACACGCTGGTGATGTGGTCCGGAGAATTCGGCCGCACCCCGCACTCCCAGGGCAACGACGGACGCGACCACAACAACAAGGGCTTCTCCCTCTGGATGGCCGGCGGCGGCGTGAAAGGCGGCACGCGCTACGGCATGACCGACGACTACGGCTACCAAGCCATCGAGGACAAGGTCCACATCCACGATTGGCACGCCACCATCCTGCACCTCCTCGGACTCGATCACGAACGGCTCACCTACAACTATGCCGGCCGCGATTTCCGACTCACCAACGTGTCCGGCCGGGTGGTCAAGGAGATCGTGACCTGAGCCCGAACGGGATCGGTTTCCCCGAGATCGCGCTAGCGAAGCGAACGCAGGGCCACGAACGCGGCCGCGCTCGCGATGGTACCGAGGACGAAAATGACTCCGGCGCCAAGGATGGCCCACGCCAGAACGCGCCAGGTCAGGGAAATGGCCGAGTGCTTTTTGAAAATGGCGCCGCAACTCCCGCATTGCCACAGCCAAGGACGGCCCGCCAACCACAGGACCGCAAAGAAATAGCCCAGATAGAGCATCGCCGCCGGAACCGGATAGATCCCCGACCGGCGGAAGCGCCGGCAATCGGTCGAACTCTGGCAAATCGGACATTTCACGAGGCCGAGGCTTACCAAAGCTCGCAATTCCGAGTCAACCCTCTTGAATCCCGGACCCAAGAGGGTTGAGTCCAAGCAGGATGAGGGCACGGACGTTGCTCCACTCGGAGAATCCGGATTTTCCGACTCCCTCGCTTTCGCCATCGGCAGATGGCGGAATTGTTGCTATTTCCTCCTCGCTCCCTCATTCTGAATCAGTCTGTTGACGTTTGCCCCGTGAGTCTTCGATCGTCCATTTCACCCGCGCAACGAGGTCGCCGGAAAGCCGGCGCGTTCACGCTCATCGAAATGCTGATGGTCATGTCGGTGGCGGTACTCCTGATGAGTCTCGCCGCGCCGAGCCTGATCGATCTGGCGCCGACGAGAAAGGGGGCCATTCGCGAGGTCAAGTTGATGCTCGAGAAGGCGCAGTTTTCCGCGCGAAAAGACAATCGGGTGACCTTCGTTGCCTTCACTGATGACTCGCCGAAGGACGGTGAGGCAAAGGGCCGGCTCTACGCGATTTTCCGCGAGGCCGATCCCGAAATCGGCACCCCGCCCCGCGAGGATCTCACCCTCGAAAACATGCCGCTGGTCCAGGTGACGCGGTGGGAAAGGCTGCCGCAGGGTTTCATCTTTGCCCGGGGAGCCGACTTCGAAGCCATGCCGGGTGAGCGTTTCAAAACCGTGATGGATTCGCCCTACCGCAGAACCTTCGCCTTCGGGATCGACGACTCTCAGCGTCAGCTGACCTTGCCGTATTTCGCCTTTCATCCCAAGGGACGAATCGAAGTCCCGCCGATCGTCGATTCCAGTTTCCTGAACTGCGGCATCGCGGCTGGTTACTACGAGGCGTCAGGCCGCCGCATCCTGACCGGCAGGCGACCCGGCGTTCGGAGCGAGGACGATTTTGCCCAGGGCGAATGCCTTTCCCTCAATCGATACACCGGCAAGGCGCGACTGATCACCGATTGACCATGCGCCGAATCCTCTCACAACCGGGTGCGCCCGCCTTCACGCTCGTGGAAACCCTGCTCGCGATGGGTTTGGTCGCGACCGTGCTGTTGCCATTGATCGCGCTGATGGGCTCGTCGTCCATCAAGCAACGGAAGACGGTGGATCGTACGCTGGGAACCTTCATTGCCGCCGGGGTCTTTGACGAAATCGGACGCACCGAACCGGGGAAAACGATCCGCCTGGCCTCGCCGGACGAATCAGGTCAAAGTCACGAGATCGAACTCGGAATCGCCGCACCGGGCAGTCGAAGCTACGTGACGTTCGACATCGAGGGCAAACCTGTCCGCGCCATTCCGGCCGGCGATGCCGAGGGTGGCATCAGGAATCCGCTCAATGGCGAAGTTTACCTGATTGCGATCGAGTTTTCTCCGACACCGGCCACCAACCGACCCGATCTCTACGAGACGAAGGTGACGGTGGAGCGGCCGGTGGAGGCGACTCGGGAAAACCGGATCACGGATACCCTGACCACCTTTGCCCGGCTGGCCCCATGATTTCCGGTCGAATACGTCAGCGTCGTCGGCGACCGACCGGGAGGCGAGCCTGCCCGCGCGGATTCACGGTGCTGGAATTGCTGGTCTCGATGTCGATCCTGGCGGTGATCCTTCTCCTGCTGGCGGAAGCGCTGGAAGCCTCGCTCTCCCAATGGACCAAGAATGCCGGCCGATCCGATCTCCGGGGCGAATTGCGCTCGACGAGCGAATGGATGCGGCGCGATCTGGAAGCCGCGATGATCGAGCGCCGCGCGAATCTTCCACCGCTTCCCGATTCGGTGCCGGTCGCGGCTCGCGAGTTTTTCGAGGGGAAATGGTGCCTTCCTTTCGAAATCAATCGGCACACGGCAAAGAGTGGGAACGGACAGAGTTTCGCCAACGCGGAGCCCGGATTCGATCAATTGGCCTTCGTGATACGAACTCCTTCCTCCCTGGCCGGCGATCCGGAGATCGATCAGAAGAGACTTGGAAAAATCGCCACCGATCCGTCGGACGACGAGTCGAAGACGGCAGACGACACCATTCAACCCTGTCTCGTTGGCTACTACGTGGCCTATGCCCGCGATTCCCCCCTGGCGACCAACTCATCGGCCGGGCTGAAATTGTTTCGCCACTTCCGGCCGGGGGGCGATTCTCTGGGAGCGGGGCACAGTCGCGGTTTCGTGATGGCTTTCAGCCAATTGGTCAACGACAGGTTCGACGAGATCTCCGTGGGTGGGGCCCGCAAGCTCGATGAACCGAACCCCGCGGAACTTCGCCAGGGTCACTTCACCAATGACCGGCTCCCCTTTCTCTTCTCCCAACACGTGAAGGAGATCCCGTCCCTTGAACTGGTGAACGCGGGCGCTCCCTGGCCTTCGAATCCTCCCCTGGCCGGTTCGACGCCGAACCTGCCCAGCCCACCGGCCTCGTATCCTCCTCCCGAGTTCACCTGGGATCGTTGGAACGATCCGACCGATCCGGTTCACGACTACCTTTTTCCCGACGAGGCCATCGCTCACAACGTGGTCGGATTCCAATGCCGGGCATTTCGGCGCGTCAAAAACCAAGCTGGAAACTCGGTGCTCATGAACGCCACTTCCCTGAATGCTCACCTGGGCCTCGCCGGTTCCGAGTGGCCCGCCCTCGCGAAACCCGATTTCGTCGAGGTCACCATCAGCGTGATTCCCTCGGAAATCGCGGCACGCCTCGAATCGAAAGCCGATTGGCTGGGCAACGGCTCCGCCATCGCTCGTGATTTGATCGAGAACTACCGTCAGACACTCCAATTCCACCTCGCCGTGGGCGCCGCTCTGTAAAAATGAATCGTGTCGCCCCATCGACAGTAAACGCCGCAAATCGGCGGGAACGCGGGGTGTCGCTGCTGACGACGCTGATCATCCTCAGCGCCATTTCACTGACGGTGATCAGCTTTCTTTCGCTGATGCGTCACGAATCGATGATCTCCGATTTCCAGGCCGATGATCTTCGCGCCGATCTGGCGGTGGCCGCAGCGTTCGAAGATGCGAAGTCGCTTCTCATCGACCATACCGCGACCGACGATTACCTGGTCTCGGCAATCACGGTCACGGATTCCCTGACCGGCCTGCCGACGCGCTACACTTTCATCAGCCAGCCGGGTGCGGAGCAACTCGCACACATCCCCCTCTTCGCCGGAGGCAGGGAACAGTCAGCTGGCATGCCGCGGCTGAACCATGCCAGCACCGCGCTACTGGCATCCAAGGCCCAGGAGGCGCCCAAGGTCGATTTCGAGGGCAGCCTCCCCGTCTCCCGCGATCTTCGGACTTTCCAGATCACCCATCTCGTCAACGGGACACCTCAATTGGAAAATCCTCATCCGGAAACCCGCCTCATCACTCCCACGACCAACTCGAACGGCGATAAGAGAATTCGCTACACCTACTGGATCGAAGATCTGCAGGGGTTGCCGAACCTGGACGCCGTGGGCAGCTGGACCGACGACTTCGATGCGGGCGACACCGAACTCCTCGCGGCCAACCAGATTCGCTATGGCTACGGCCCGAACGATGCCCGCACCGGTACCTCCTCCGGATCGCAGGCCGGGCTGCGTTTCGAGATCCCCGGCAGCCTGTCACGTTTCGGCTTTCAGTTTCCCCAGAGTTTCCGGGGTCAGAGCGCCGTCGGACAAATGGCGCCCGGTCTCAGCCCTCGGGAGATTTTCCTGCACCCGTGGGACTCCGCGGCATTTGAAGCGGAAGATCATCCTTTTGCTCATGCGAATGAGCTGGCTGCGGAGCGCTTCTGGCTGGCGGGTTCCGGAGTTCCCCGCAAATCCGGAACCCAGAGCGAAAACCGATTCTCCGTCGGTCTGTTGCCTTACTACGAACGTCCGCTGATTCCCTGGGGGCACGACTATCAGGAAGAGGGTTCGCCCCGCTATTCGATCAATCGGCTCGTCAGACAAAAGGACGTCGATGAAATCACCCGCATCATCGAAACCAACCTGCCCAAATTCACTGACCGGAAGGGCGGCTTTCCCCATGACTATGTCAAGACAGTCGCGGCAAATGTAATCGACTACGCCGACGAGGACTCAGAACCCACCTTCCTGGGCGGCGTCTACCGGGGCGTCGACAGCTATCCCATCGTGAATGAAATCTTTTTTCGGTTTCTCTACGAAAAGACGAGGCGTGGCGACGAAATCGTTCACCACCTCACCGCCACTCCCTATGCCGAATTCTGGAACTCGACCAATCAGGATTCACACCTGCCGCAGGCACGACTCGAATTCGAATTCAGAAAACCGTTCGGTTTTTTGGGGCCGGACGGAGCGTTCAATGATTTTGCGGCTACGGAACCCGTTCGCAATGACGCGCTATCAACGCCCGTTTCCGTCGATCTGCGCGCCAATGAATTCAAAGTGGTTCGGATGGGAGACATCGAATGGGAAATTCCGGTCTTCGTTCCCGAAGGAGTCGTGGACACACCCATTTCGCTGATTGCCGAAACGGTGGGTTCGGGAAAAGCCACCAAGGGCCACTTCGAAATCCACCTCAACAATCCGGCCTCTCCCGGCACTCCACCTCTTCACCAGGAGAGCAGTGACGGTTTCAAGTTTCGCGAGTTCAGCCTTTCCGCCAACAAGGACGACGACAGCGTTCCCAACAAAGGTGACCACTTCCGGGACGGCGACTATTTCTGGCGAAGCACCGCTCCCTGCCTGACCTCGACCGGTCCCAAGACTTATTCCAACTACGGCGACCCCTGGATGGGACTCTACACCTCCAGCCAGCAGGAAGAGATCTACTATGTGAACGATGGGACTCCCGGCGGTCGCAATTTTCGCTTTTCCAAATCCGATGACGGCCAGTGGTTCAAGAATCAGCAGCGTTTTCATGACTGGCCCGACAAGGGATACACTCCGGAAGAACCTTCGGGCCCGCCTCGCAGCCTGAATTCATCGAAACCCTACGAAGTCACTCCCGACCAGGCCGAGACTTCACTCGCCGTTCCCACCGATCCCGCCATGGCCCCGTTTCGGATCAACAACAGTGGCCGGTACTGGAGCGTGTCCGAATTGGGAAATCTGCATGACCACCACATGTGGCATCCGCAACCCACCGGGGGCTATGACTACCCAAGCAATCAAGCCTACGACAACGATCCGGAACACCTGGTTTGGGATCTCCCCGATGAAGCCGAAGCGGATTCACGCTGGGGAGGCGGCAGCACGCTACGGATTGGGCGGAAGGAATTCACGAAATTCGACAAGCCCGGCATGCGAGCCAGCCAGTTGCTGGACCTTTTCCACGCCGGAATCAATGGCACCAATCTCACGATCAACGCCGGGACCTCCGCCGACTACGAGGCTTACGATCCCAGGGATCACCAGCCCCCTCCCACCGGCCGAACCAGTGCCGATGCGACTTCCTTCCCCTATTCCGCGATCTACACGCAGGAAGATCACGCGGAGAGCCCCTTTCGAAAAATCTACGGCCAACTCAATCTGAATTCCGTTCCGACGGTGCTCGAAATTGAGACGATTCTGCGTGGCATGTTTTCGTCATCGGCCCTCATGGTCGATCCTGCCAACACCGATCAACTCGTCGGACCAACTTTCCTCCAGGAAACCGATCCCAAACGGGCGCCCACTCACGGGCTCGATCCCGACGCTTGTTCGCGGATCGCCCGGCGCCTGCTGGCGGATCGCCCCTACTACAGTCCGTCCCATCTGGCTCGGGTGGTCGGCCAGTTGGTCCAGGAAGAGGATGCCATGCCGAAAACGAAAATCGAGGGGAAGGACAGGCAGTTCTTCAATGACGCCGAAGCAGAAGAGACCTTCGCTCGACTCTTCAATCTCACCAATTTCAGTTCGCGTCATTTCCGCATTTTTGCCTATGGCGAAGTGCTCGCCCCGAAGAGTGCCGAGCCGGTTGTCATCGGGCGATCGGCCAAGGTTTTCGAAGTGTTCCTTCGACCGGTTCGCGACAATGCCACCCACGAAATCGACCACGTGGAGTGCGAGGTGCTTTCGGTAACCGATCTATGACTCAATCCATGAAAACGTTGATCGCCGCCATAGGACTTTGTCTCTTGGTTGTTCCTTCCTCCCATTCTCAGGAAAACAGTTCTGAGCCGCCGGCAGTTGGCTACATTCAGCTGGTCAACGGTGTCGCCTTGAAGGCACCCACCTACCTCAGTTT
This sequence comes from Verrucomicrobiia bacterium, assembly GCA_020439945.1. Classification (GTDB taxonomy): domain Bacteria; phylum Verrucomicrobiota; class Verrucomicrobiia; order Verrucomicrobiales; family DEV007; genus JAEUHH01. The sequence goes on along the minus strand of JAGRPB010000199.1, from coordinate 1,976 downwards.
CGGGAAACTGAAGATGATGGGAGGAAAGCCCATGCCCCCGGGAGGCATCTCGGGAATGTTGGGAATGATCGCGGGTCCCTACGATTTCGAAATCTCCAACGCCGACTGCGATCCCCCAAAACTGACCGGAACCGTCGAGATCGAGGACGGAAAGACCTTTGCTCAGATCTTCTACATCGAGAGCAAGACTGACAAGGAGGGGAAAATGACCCACCACCTCCGATCCTCCACTCTCACGAAACAGCACGAACACACCGAGCCAAAGCTCTCGCTGGTGTCGCTTTCCGAGGAACCGCTGATTCAGGTCGAGGTCGGAAAGAATGCCTACCAGCTCAACTCCCGCTATGCCACGGAAGTGCCCGTGGCATTCGATGACGAGCTCACCATCAAGCAAAGCGGCAGAGTTCTCGATGAAATCACCATCTCAACTCCCGCCCATTACATGGCGTTTTTCTATGACAGGTCCGACGGGAAAGGCCAGGAGGTGGTTCACATCTTCAACAAGAAAATCGTCTACGAACCATTGCGAGAGGACAAAGATCGCGAAAACAAGGAAACGACGGAATGAATCCGATGCCCGGTTCCACTCCGATATTCCTCGCCGTCATCAACTCGGGACTTGGAACAGGGCGCCGTTCCGGTTACAACCCGTAGGCTATGATCCTGCCCCTCCATTTTCGCTCCTTCCTCCCGATTCTGGTTCTCGCCAGCGTCCTCGTCTCGCCCCGGTCGCATGGAGCCGGATTCGCGGATATTCCGACCGATCCCAAGCCGGGCGATGCGATGATCGGCGAATTTTTTGAAACGGAAACGAAGCGTATCGCCAATCGGAACCTCGCCAACATCGACACGAAGGAGGATTGGGAAAAGGTTCGCGACAACTACCGCCGCCAGCTTTTCGAGATGCTGGGACTTCAGCCGCTCCCCGCCCGGTCACCGCTCGAACCGAAGATAACCGGCTCGGTGGAAAACGACGAGATCGTGGTGGAAAACATCGTCTTCGAATCGCGACCGGGTCTTTACGTGACCGCGAACTTCTATCGACCGAAAACCCAGGACGGCCCCCTGCCCGCCATCCTCTATGTCTGTGGCCACGGTCGAGTGAAGATCGATGGCGTCAGCTACGGCAACAAGACACACTACCAACACCACGGCGAATGGTTCGCGCGCAACGGATACGTGTGCCTGACCATCGACACGCTTCAACTCGGCGAGATCGAGGGCATTCACCACGGCACCCACAACCTGAATCGCTGGTGGTGGAACTCACGTGGTTACACGCCCGCAGGCGTGGAGGCGTGGAATTGCATTCGCTCTCTCGACTACCTCGAGACCCGTCCCGAAGCGGATGCGACGAAATTTGGAGTCACGGGACGTTCCGGAGGCGGCGCCTACAGCTGGTGGATCGCGGCGCTCGACGAACGCATCAAGGCCGCGGTTCCCGTCGCCGGCATCACCAACCTGCACAACCACGTCGTCGATGGCTGCGTGGAGGGTCATTGCGACTGCATGTTTCACGTCAACACCTACCGATGGGATTTCCCCACCATCGCCGCTCTCGTCGCGCCGCGTCCGTTGTTGATCGCCAACACGGACAAGGATCGCATCTTCCCACTCGACGGCGTGGTTGATGTTTACCAAAAAGCTCACCACATCTACGAGGTGATGGGAGCCGGTGACAAGATCGGCCTGACTCTCTACGAGGGTGGTCATGCCGACACCCAACCGCTCCGGGTTCCCGCGTTTCATTGGTTCGAACGATTCCTGAAGGGCAAGGATATCTCCGATGAAATTGCCGATACCACCGCGCCGAAACTCTTCGATCCCAAGGAGCTGAAAGTCCTCGACGAGATTCCCGCGGACGAAAGGAACACGGCCATCGATGAGTATTTCACCCGTCGCTTTCCCCGAAGCGTCAAGCCACCGGAAACGACGCAGGACTGGAGCGCCAATCGTTCCCAGTGGATGAAACGCCT
>JAGRPB010000198.1 GCA_020439945.1 Verrucomicrobiia bacterium | reverse complement strand
CGACCGCGAGGTCCGAGAGGTAACAGCAGTAGTCGAAATCGGTAACCGACCGCGCGATCCCGACAGGATGGTCACCATCGAAACACGTGATCTGGAGATTCGCATTCTCCAGCATGCCTCGGAGACAGTCGGGATCATCGATCGGGCGGCGTTTGCCCAGAGTGGACCGGACGAGCAGGTCGCGGAACTGGGCAATGGTGAGCTGGTGACCTTGGCGATAGCTGAGCATGGGAAGGCGGAATGAGGTGGGAAGGTTCAGTTCGAGGTTGGAAAGAAAAACGTGATCACCAGGTTGTCACGTTGTCCATCGCGGTGGCGTCGTCGCCGTCCTTTCCGGGACTCCAGACGATGATGTCCTGGGGGAGAAACGGGACGTCCTCGACGAATTCGGGAGCGGGAACCCGGGAATCGGCGTTCAGATCCACGATGACGCGGTAGTGATTTCCCCATGGATCCCAGAGTGTGCCGCCGCCATTCTCATCCAGCCGGACTCCGGACCGAAATTTTCCGTTTCCCATGGGACGGGCACGGCCGCCGGAAAAGGTAACATGGCGTCGCTGATTGAGACCATCAGGCCCCGTTTCGCGATCCGAAGCGAGCAGGATGTCCATCAGGGTGTGATCGGACTGGATCGGCGCGGCTGCGGACTCCGGACCGGTCTGGCGGGTGGGAAAGTGCCGGTATTCGGCGTAGTAACTGGCGATGGCGGACTTGAGGTGGTGAGCATCGTTGCGGGCACTTGTCCGGTGGGCGCGATCGAGAATCGATTTCGTCGCGGGAATCGCGATGGTGGCGAGAATGCCGATGACGGTAATGACGACGATCAATTCGATGAGCGTGAGAGCGTTTTTTCGAGCGGGTGAACGCAGTGAGTTCATGGCATTTATCATGTAACTACAATGTAAAATATTCGGTCAATACAATTTCTCGCGATTTTGGCGTGACCATTTTCCTCCAGGTGAGGCGAGCAGTCTCAGTTTCGTTAGGGTTGGCTTCATTTTTACCAATGAGATGAGACGAGTTCCGAAAAAAACGCAAAACTACGTTGTCTTTTTAGACTCGGGAAGTTAGCATCCCGGGACTTGTTTTAGAACCACCGTGCCCATGAAAGCCAAAATGAAAAACAAGCCGTTCGTTAGTCTGTCGATTGCTGGAATTCTTTTGATTGGTCTGTGTCAATCGGCGCTTTCCGAAACTGACATCCTGACCGGAAAAGTCAGAATCCGAGTCGCCAATACCGCGAGCATCGAACTCCCGAATAGCGATACCGCCACCAGACGGAAAAGATCCACCCGCGCCTTTTCGCTGATCGTTACCTGGGTGAAGGGGACCGGCGAATACGCGCTCTACATTATCGACACGAAGAACCGCTCATACGTGAAGCAGACTGGGATCGATTCCTTTGGAATTCAGAGTTTTCCCGACCTCAACAAGAACAAGCGCGTGGACATCCAACGTTTCTTCCAGACTTTCCAATGCGATACTTTCGATTTCGATGACGACACCTTTGACGACACGATCCAGTCGAAACAGGGTTCGATGTCCGGGCGCGAGACGAACGTGACCAAAGCCTTCGGTCACAAGACCCGCGATGTCGCGAGAGTGTCCGGAAGCTATACGACGAATACGGCCGGGACAGTGGTTTCGTCAGCGAAGATGAGCCAGCTTTTTTCCCCTGAGATTAGCCAGTTTCCGGAACTCAAGAATCCGATCACATCGGCCCCTCGCCCCGCGGACGGGGTCTTCAGCTCGGAGAGGAAGGAGACCGTCACCCTGTCTTACAATCGCAAACTCACGGAAACTTTCTCCGATGTCTCTTTCTCCAATACCCAGGCGAATGTCGAGGACGCGTTGGATATGACGTCTCCCGACTTGGGACCGCTCTTCAGGCCCGAAATGCTGCCTGAACCCGAACCAAAATTGCTCTTCCCAGATGGATTCGAACATGGCGATGTGGTGGCTTGGGGGACAGGGGATTGAGCGCCGGGGACACCCCGCCGAGAGGTCTGGGAGCGTGAAATAACTCGCCGATTCCCGCGCAAATCGGGGCGGATTGGGAATTGACCTGCGCGGCCTCATAGGGAGGATTGGCGCGTTTATGAAAATTCTTCCTTTGTCCCTTTCCTATCTCGCAGTAGTGGCGGCGGCTCTGGCGCTTCCCATCGCGGCGCATGCCGAACTGAAACTACCGTCCATCGTCGGTGACAACATGGTCCTGCAGCGGGATCTGGAACTTCCCATCTGGGGCTGGGCCGAGCCGGGGCAGGAAGTGACCGTCGCTTTCGCCGGTCAGAAAGTGAGCGCCAAAGCGGCGGAAAACGGCCGCTGGGAAGCGAAACTCGCGCCGATGGCCGCCTCGGATCAGCCGCAGTAGATGAGCATCACCGCCGGTGACGAGTCCCGCGAACTTCAGAATGTCCTCATCGGTGAGGTCTGGGTCTGCTCCGGTCAGTCGAACATGCAGTTCCAGGTTAGCTCAGCCTACGATGGCGCCTTGGAAAAGCTGACCGCCGAAATCCCGAACATTCGCCTCATTACCGTTCCACAGGTCGGCACCCAGGAGATCCAGGATGATTTCGAAGGGGAATGGGTCGCCTGCACTCCCGACACCGTGGGCGATTTCTCGGCCGTCGGTTACTTCTTCGGACGCCAGCTCTACCAGACCCTGAAGGTGCCGATCGGCCTGATCGACAACTCCTGGGGCGGTTCCGCCGCCGAAGCCTGGGTACGGCGCGATGTGATCGAAAAGGACGGTCGCTTCTCCGCCTACCTAGAGCAATGGAAGCAGATCGAAGCCACCTTTGACTACAATGCCGAGATGGCGAAATGGAAGGAAGCCGCCGACAAGGCGAAGGCCGAGGGAAAAGCGGTTCCGCGTCCGCCCCGCGATCAGTTGCGTGGCCAGCATCGGCCGGGAAATCTCTACGCCGGTGTGCTCCATCCCATCATCGGCTACGGGATTCGCGGCGCGATCTGGTATCAGGGCGAAAACAACACCGGCCGGGCGGCGAACTATGCGGACCTGTTTCCCTTCATGATCGAGCACTGGCGCAAGGAATGGGGACAGGGTGACTTTCCCTTCTACTGGGTGCAACTGGCCGATTTCAAAGCCGAGACCGACACCCCCGGCGATAGCGACTGGGCGGAACTCCGCGAGAGCCAGACGAAAACACTGTCGCTGCCCAACAGTGGACAAGCCGTGATCTACGACCTGGGCGAAGGCCGCGACATCCATCCGCGCGACAAACAGGACGTCGCCAAGCGACTGGCCCGCATCGCGCTGGCTCGCGACTACGGTTACGAGATTCCCTATCAGAGCCCGCAGTTTCAATCGATGGAGATCAAGGGAAACAAGGCGGTCCTGATGTTTGAGAATGTCGGATCGACCCTTTATTCCTTCGATGTGCCGCAGCCGAAAGGCTTCGCCATCGCCGGCGCCGACAAGGTCTGGCACTGGGCCGACGCGAAGATCGTCGGGAAAGACAAAGTGGAAGTTTCGAGCCCTGAAGTCACCGAGCCCGTCGCCGTTCGCTATGCCTGGTCCGACAATCCCGTCGCCACCCTGCGCAGCAAGGAAAACCTGCCCGTCGTGCCTTTCCGCACCGATGACTGGCCGATGATCACCGCGCCGAAAGCGGCTCAGTAGATCTGGGCGCTTCCACTGCGCTGCAAATATTATTTAAGGCGGCGGTCCGGTCACGCCGGTCCGCCGTTTTCTTTTTCGAGAATAGCCTAAGTCATTCGAAGGAAAGTGATCGGGGCAATCACGGGGCGGAAACCGGCCACCATGAAAGCTGCTACCAAAAGGGCAATGATTAGAATACCCAGCCGAAGCATGAATTGGGTCAGGTTGTCCCGACCGTTTCCCTGAAACCAGCAGGCGCCAATCGTCCAGAAAACGGGAACAAGCAGGGGCAGTAGTGGATTGGCACGGAGAAAGCCTGTCCACTTTGAAATGCGAAATCCGGCGTTGGTTTCGGTGCCGCCATAAAACTTCACGATGATCGCTACGGCTGCCCAGCCTGTGATCGCGATGACCGTTTGAATCACCCCAATGGCCGCGATCGCTCGTGTGATAGCGAAGCGACGCGGACCGGGCATCTACAGTTTCGATTGGATTTCGGAACCGCCCCGATTTTCCTCAATCCGTCTTGATTTCCGAATCCGGAATCGAGGCGACCATCTTCAGTCCGCTGGGGACATGGTCGGGGATAGTGTGGCGGAGATCGCGGGCGCTGGGAGCGGTGAGGGCGAGGTGGAAATCGACGAGCGAGGCGATCTCTTCCTCGGTGAGTTCGGGGGAAGGCATCTTGTCCGAGAGCGTCTTCTTCACATCCTTGATGATCGCGGGTTCGTCGTGGACGGCGCCGCGGAACTCGGGCTCGAGCTGCGTCTTGTCGTAGTGCTCCAGGGATCCGATCGGGTCGAGGTGTTGGCGGATGGCGCCTTCGACCGTGTTGTAGGCACCGTTGTGCATGTAGGGGCCGGTCAGCTCCACGTTGCGAAGCGGAGGCGTGCGGAACTGATACTTCTGATCCAGGCCGGCGTTGCTCCGGTGGGCCACCCCGTAGTCGGCGTCCTCGTGCATGTCCGGTCCGGGACCGATGGGAATGACGCCGATGTTATGAAATTCCTGGTCGGTCATCAACTTGCCCGAGTGACATTCGGCGCATTTCGCCTTGGTGTAGAAAAGGTGGGCGCCTTTCAACTGTTGCTCGGTCAGAGCGGAATCGTCTCCGGCCAGGAATCGATCCCAGGGGCTGTCCAGCAGGGTATAGGCATCGATCTCAAAGGCGGCGATCGCGTTGGCGGCGTGGCCGAAGTGCAGCTCTTCCTGGGGGATGTCCGGATAGGCGGCGGCGAAGAGTTCCTTGTATTCGTCGAAAGCCAGGATCCGCTTCATCAGCGTGGACCAGATCTTTTCCTCGTAGCGACCGTTGATGAAACCGACTTCGTTCTCGGTGCCGGTGACGCCGGTTTCGCCCTTGGTGCCGCGCATCTCATCGCTGGAGAGCACCGGCATCATGGCCTGGGCGGCGAGCACGCTTTCCACGAACGGAGGCATCTCGGCCTGATAGAGGCCAGGGGACTTCGACAGACGCATCTGGTTGGCGGCGAATCCTCCGTCGGCTTTCCGGTGAACGCGGCTGTCCCAGAACATGGTGTGCCACTCCGAATCGCCGCGGTTGAAAATGTCGGGCGAATTCCGTGGCGTGAAAGGATGGGCGGCGCCGCTCATGTTGAATCCTGTCAGCACCAGGTTGTTGTCGCCGACGTCGATCAGGCTGAAACCGACCGGCATCCGGCGGCCCTGGTCCGTGTAGGCCTGCGTGCCCACGGCGCGGGACCGATTGTCGGTGGTCGCGGTCAGGGGATGGTGACAGGTGGCGCAGGAGACGTCCTGATTTCCACCGAGCAGGGGATCGAAAAAGAGCGCCTGGCCGAGTTTGACCTTCGCTTCCGGGAGATCGGGCTTGGGGTCGAGCGATTTGACGCCGGCGCCTTTCAGGATCTCGCGGAGAGCGGGAGCGTCGATCGAGGCGCTTTCGTCGGCCTGGACCGTCGGCGCCAAGCCGATGGCCAGGGCGATCAGGAGGATGAGAGAGAAGATTCGGGCTGGGAGATTCATGGGGCCGGAGCTTTCGTTGCTTGGATTTTGACGATACCAGAAAGGTTTACGCAATCCCAGAGAGATCGGTTCCTTTCTTACATTCGCTTCAAAGTGACGGTTCGTGACGTCGCATCGACCGAGCTTTCCTGAGTCTTCCCGTCGGGCCAGCGAATCTTCAGCTTCACTGTCTTGGCCTCTTTCGGCACGGCGAAAACCAGCGTCGGATCGCTCTGGGTCAGGTAGCTGCCGCCTCCGGAGACTTCCGCCGTCTGGGGCGGGAGAGAATCGGCGCTCACCGTCACCCGGGCGCCGATCGCCTGCGGATTTCCGGAGTCGCCGGCCAGCTGGATTCGCAGCGGGCGATTGGCGTTTTCCTTGCGTGGCGTGTTCACGAAAACGTCGGGATCGTCGTTGTTGATGCCGACCACGAAATCCTCCAGGCCATCGCGGTTCAGATCGACCGCGGCCAGGCTCTTGGCGTCTCCCGGAACCTCCAGACCGCTTTCGCGGGAGAAAATCGGCTCGAACGGATTCTTCGCGTCGCCAGTGCCGCGCATCAGCTGGCTGATTCCGGTGGCCATTTCACCAACTTCATCGGTGACCGAGTAGATGTTGTGAACCACATAGCAATCGGTCCGTCCGTCGAGATCGACATCCCGCAGCACGATCCCGTAGCTGGGGGAAACCTGGGCCAGCACCGGCAGGGGCACGAGATCGAAATGTCCCTCGCCGTCGTTGAGCAGCACGGAGGCATCCATGCGGTTCGCCTTCAGTTGCATCGAGTTTTCCAGCTTCTTGATATCGTAGATGCCGGTCAGCGGGAGCTTGGCATACTTGTCAAAAGTCACCATCTCGTCCGCGATGTAGGGCATCGCCATGCCGGCTTCCATGAAACCGGCCCACGGGTAACAGATCTGCTCGCCTTTCTCGACCATGAAGCGGGCCTCGACGATATGATTCTTTCCGGAGTTGTCGAAGTCGCCGTAAAACAGCAGCTCGGGCGAATCGAGGGACGGCTGGTAGCGGGTGTTGCGGCCCATGTTGCCGACCACGAAATCGATGTCGCCGTCGTTGTCGATGTCGCGTCCGTCGATCCCCGACCACCAGCCGATGGTGGCGAGGCCGGGGCCGTCGAGGCCCGCGCCGGATGTGTCGTCGATCAGGTTGCCCTCCTGGTTGCGGAAGAGCCGGACCGGACCCCAGTCGGTCGTCACCATCAAGTCGATCCAGCCGTCGTTGTCCACATCGCTCCAGATTGCGCCGCAGACCAGGCCACACTTCTGGAGACCGGGGGCCGCTTTTTCATCGGCAACGGTGAACTTGCCGCCTTCGTTGATCAGCAGCACGCTCTGAGGAGTCGCCGGATAGTCGCCCGGAATGGACCGGGTACCGACAAAGAGGTCGAGGTCGCCATCGTGATCGAAGTCCGCCGGAGCCACCACGCTGGAGCTTTCGCGGACATCCGGCACGGCGTCGTCGGCGGCGTGCTTGAAGTTGCCCTCGCCATCGTTCAGATAGAGTCGATCGCGCAACACCTCGTCGCCCGGTTCGCATTCCACCCCGCCACTGGCCACGTAGAGATCCAGGTCTCCGTCGCCGTCGGCATCGATGAACGCCGCGCCCATGTCCTCGCTCATCGCATCGAGCGAGAAGGCGGGAGCGGGATCGGGAAGCAGTTGAATGTCGTTCGAACCTTCCTCGGTCCGGTTGCGGAAAATCTGCCCGGGCTGACCGGCGGCGCCACCGAGATAGAGGTCGGCATCGCCATCGCCATCGATGTCGCCCCACGCCTGGCCCGGCCCGAGTTGCGAGAGTTTCAGCAACATCAACGGCTGCCGATCGAAGTCATCGAACTCTTCTTCCACGTGGCGGAATCCGTCCAGCGTTTCCGATTTGGTGAACATGGTGTTCTCCGGCTTGCGGGTTTTCACCGGCTCCCGCTTCTCGGCCGGCTCGGCAGGTTCGGTGACCGTGTAGTGTTGGTTCACGTCGAGGTCCTTGAAATTCTGAACCTGTCCGCTCGGCCACTCGATGTGGAGATTCGCCACCTTTTCCTGATCGCCGAGGCCAATGTGAATGACCGGTTCGTCCGCGTCGAGGAATCCGCCGTAGGGAAAAAACTGGCGGCTCCGGGTCTGTCCGTCGGGCGTCTCCGTCGATACCAGTGCGCCGACTCCCTGCAGGTTTCCCTGGGTGCTCTTCAGTTCTACGACGATGCGGTTCCCTTCAGTGCCGGTATTCAGGTAAACGCTGAGCGGGTCCTCCAGATTCGAGGTGAGCAGATCCAGCCGACCGTCGCCGTCCAGGTCGCAGAGTGAAGCGCCGTAGGACATGCTCACGTGGTCGAGTCCCCACTTCGCCGAGACGTCTTCAAACTGGAAATCGCCCTTGTTTTTGAACGCCATGTTCTGTTCGCGCCGTTCCGCGCCGCCGAAGGCACTCTCGTAATGATCCCAACTGGTATTGCCGACCAACGTCTGGTGATTGATCGGTGGCAGATCGGAGTGGTTGAACTGGCGGGGCACCCCGTTGCAGAAAAAGAGGTCGGGCAGTCCGTCGTTGTCGAAATCGCCGCTCCGGATCGCCCAGGTCCATTCGGTGTGCGCGATGTCGGCCAGCCACGCGCCCTCGATGAACTGGTCGGTCCCGGAATTGATGTGGAAGGTGTTTCGCATCAGCTGGTTCACGCCATCGACGTTTTCCAGTTCGTCGCTGCGCGAGGCCATCGACGCCATCGACGCCTTCTGCATGTAGTGCGTCCGGGGCATCATGTCGGCGATCACGAAGTCGAAGAGTCCGTCATTGTTGAAATCCGACTGCACCGCTCCCATGGAAAACCACGTCGTGTGGCGGAAATGTTCCTTCGAGACTTCGGTGAAAGTGCCATCCCCGTTGTTTCGATACAGGTAATCCGGGCTCTTGAAATCGTTCCCCACGTAGAGATCGGGCCATGAATCGTTGTTGTAGTCCCACCAGGTCGATGAGTTGCCCCAGGCGCGCTCGGTATGAATACCGGCTTCGGCGGTCACATTGGTGAAACCGGCCTCGCCATCATTCCGGAACAGGTAGTCCGGACGCCCCGATTCCGTGTAGAGGAATTCCCCGTTGTCGCCACGCTTGCCCTGCTCGACCTCATACCAGCGCTGATATTTTTCCTCGACCTTGAACTGACCGTTCTTCTCGTAAATGCGGATCGGTTCCGAAGGCCGGCCGCCGTCGCGATAGATCTGGTGGGTCAACAGATACATGTCCAGATCGCCGTCCCGGTCGTAATCGGCGAAGGCGGAGACGACCGAGCCGTCCGCGATGTCGAGCCCATACTGAGCGGCACGTTCCTCGAAACGAAGCGTGTCCGACCGTTGACCACCGTCGATGAGCAGGTTCACGAAGAGCTGGTTCGGCGCGTCGTAGTTGCAGACATAGATGTCGAAGTCGCCGTCGTTGTCGAAATCCGCCAGGCAGACGCCGACGCCCCAGGCATCATCCCCGGTCACGCCGAGCTTTTCGGCGACATCCTCGAATTTCAGCGGGCCGGTTTGCAGATAGAGAGCATTGTTGCCCGGGCCGTTTCCGGCGTAGATGTCCTGCTTCCCGTCCAGATTCAGATCCGCGATCCCGACCGCTCCGCAGGCGGAACTGGAGTGATAGGCGCGCTTCAGCGGATGGGTGGTATCGATGGGAATGGTCAGCGAGATTCCCGTTTCCTCCGGTTTCAGGAGCGTGAAAAGGGTGTCGCCGGCGGGTTCGTGACCGGTTTTGGCGAAGGGCCGGGATTCAATGCCGGGCTCGGCCAGGGAGACGGATACCGCAATCG
>JAGRPB010000197.1 GCA_020439945.1 Verrucomicrobiia bacterium | reverse complement strand
CGGCGCCTTCGTCGATCTCGATAAGGATCAGAAATACGATTCCGGTGAACCGGCCTGGTATCACGCCAACGAGTCGGGCGAGGCCATCCCCTTGCCCATCGATCCCAAATCCGGAAAAGGACGAACCTCCGGTGAACTTTCCACCAAGACGATCATTCCCGATCGCCTGGTAAAAGCCAGCCAGCAGTTTCAGAATCAGAACGGAGGTTCCCTGAGCGAGTTGGCCGCCGGAATGGATCTGAAAATCGCCCTCGGGGAGATCGCGGACCTCAACGATCCCAAGTTCAGCTCCGCCCGTGGCGAGGAGGGTCTCTGGGAGCCAGCCTCCTTTCCTCTCGAATCCGGCATCGGCATCTATTTCCTGGAAGCATACGATCCGAAGAAGATCCCCGTTCTCTTCGTCTATGGCATGTCGGGATCGCCACAGGACTGGCGCACGTTTTTCCGCGACATCGACCGCAGCCGGTTTCAGCCCTGGTTTTTCTACTACCCGACCGGCCGTCGCCTGGACGAGATGGGAGAGGCGCTGAATCGGGGCATCAAGCTTCTGCACAGGCATTACGGTTTCGCCCACTTGAAAGTGGTCGCCCACAGCATGGGAGGCCTCGTCTCGCGTTCGTTCGTCACCAAGAACGTTCTCGAGGACGGGAACCGCTACATCGATCGATTCATCACCATCTCCAGCCCATGGGGCGGCCACGAAGCGGCCGCCATGGGCGTGAAGCACGCCCCGAAAGTCGTGCCATCCTGGTACGACATGCAGACCGGCAGCAAATTCCAGCAGGATCTCTATGAAAAGCGGCTCAGGGGCGTGGTGGACCACCATCTCATCTTTGGCTACGCCGGCGAGAAATCGATGTCCCTGCCCTCCAGCAACGATGGAACGGTCAGCGTGGCCAGCGAGCTGTTTCCCGCCGTTCAGAGCGACGTCGTTTCCGTGGCGGGCTTCAATTCCGATCACGTCGGCATCCTCTCCAACCCCGACGTGATCGCTCTCGTCGGTCAGTATCTGACGCTCGACGGCACGTCGGCGCCTCCCGCTCCCCAAACCTCCAGCGAGCGAAAGGGTCTGCTAAAACTGCTCCCCGCGCTTCCCTGACCTTGACCTCCTCCCAGAAAAGATTCTAGCTTTGCTTCAAACACTCACCGACCACATTTCATGAATACCTCGACCCGGCTCAGCATCGCGACCGCGACTCTATTCCTCGCGGCGGGATGCGCTGCTCCCGACAACTTTTCAGCGGCAGACTCCGACGGCAGCGGCGGCCTCTCACGCAGCGAAGTGAAGAAAGCGCTCCAGTCGGCCATCTATGCCAACGGCGATCCCGATGGCGACGGCAAGATCTCGCTCGGCGAATTCAAGCTGGTCGCCCCAGACTTCCCCACCAGTCGTTTCAGCGAACGCGATCTCAATGACGACGGCTACGTGACCCCGGACGAACTGGATCGCTATGCGGAGAAAAATCACACCTTCGATCGCCTGATCGAAACCTTCGACAGCAATGACGACGGCGAGATCGATCGCGCCGAGGCCGATATCTTCAACGTTCACCTGATGAAATCGGAAGGCGACAACGCGCTCCAGAAGCTTTACCACCTGAACCAGAGCCTGCGAAATGCCGGCAAATGATCTCGCGGTTTCTCGAAGAACGAACCAACTTTCACACTGACCAACGCCATGAAAGCCGCCACGATTTCTTCCGTGATCCTTCTGGGAGCCGTTGCCCTGTTTCTTTCGAGCTGCGCCTCCGGCGGAGACTACAGCACGACCAGTTCGGCGTCCCCCTACGCGTCTTCGCCCTTCGCCAGCTGGTATGACAGTCCGATGGCGCAACAGGTCCGCATGCAGGAAGCCCAGAGCCGAGTGATGCGCTCCATGATTCCGTTCTGATCGGGTCACCACTTTCGGAGAGATCCTCCGGCTTTTCGAGAATTGCGGGTGATCTGCGCCGCGATTTCTCTGTCACTGACCCGTGCCGAATCACGGAACGGCCACTGATTGGTCCGCACTCTTCACTTCGAAGCACGGCATCGCTTTCACACTTTGCGGTCATTTTGGAGAACTTTACGCAATGGAAGCGGCCAAATTGAGACAATTTGGCCAAAATCACCAATTTTGACAGACCTTCGGCGAGAAAATAGGCAAACTTCACGAAAAATTGGCAATTTTTGATTGCATCAAATCAAATTGGATTAATCTTTCCGTGAAAATCACCCCTTTTTCTCCTCATGGCCAAAAAACAAGAACTCGACGGTGCCCAGGCTCTCATCAAGACCCTCGATGAGCTGGGCGTGGAATACATCTTCGGTTATTCCGGCGGCGCGGCGCTGCCGATCTTCGACGCGTTGGAAACGGTCAAGACGAACATCAAGTTCATTCTGACCCGCCACGAGCAGGGCGCGACCCACATGGCCGATGGCTACGCGCGCGCCACGGGAAAACCCGCCGTGGTTCTCGTGACCTCCGGTCCCGGCGCGGGCAACACCATCACCGGCATCATGACCGCGCAGATGGATTCCATACCGATGATCATCATCACCGGACAGCAGGTGACCTGGATGCTGGGCAAAGACGCTTTCCAGGAAGCGGACATTTTCGGGATCACCATTCCCGTGGTGAAGCACAACTACCTGGTTCGCAACACGAACGACCTCCCTCGCATCACCCGCGAAGCCTATCACATCGCGACCACGGGTCGCCCGGGTCCGGTGTTGATCGACGTGCCGAAAAACGTGAGCCAATCGCCTTTCACCGGCGATCTCGACGCCGAAATCGACCTGCCTGGCTATCATCCGGAAGAGGCCTTCGACATCGACGAGGACTCGATCGAACAGGCCGCGCGCCTGATTGCCATGTCGAAGCGACCGGTCATTCTCGCCGGTCACGGCGCCATGATTGCCGGAGCGGAGAAGGAATTGATGCACTTGGCCACCACGATCGGCTGTCCGGTGACGAACACGTTGCTGGGGAAAGGCGTTTTCCCTGAGACACACGACCTGTCACTCGGGATGCTCGGGATGCACGGCACGGCCTACGCCAACAAGGCGATGTGCGAGTGCGACCTGATCATCAACATCGGCTCGCGTTTCGATGACCGCATCATCGGCCAGGCCGACAAGTTCGGCGCCAATGCCAAGATCATTCACATCGATATCGATCCGGCGGAAATGAACAAGATGATCCGCCCCGATGTGCAGATCGTTGGCGACGCAAAAGCCGCGCTGAAATTGATCAACAAGCAGATCTCTCCGCTCGACACCGGCGAATGGCTGGCAAAAATCGACGGCTACAAGAAGAAGTTCCCGCTCAACTACAAGAAGCAGGGCGGACTCCGGATGCAGCAGGTGCTCGACGAACTGTTCGAAGTGACTGACGGCAAGGCCATCGTGACCACCGACGTGGGTCAGCACCAGATGTGGGCGGCGCAGTTTTACCGCAACGACGAGAGCTGGAAATGGATCAGCTCCGGCGGTGCGGGAACCATGGGCTTCGGATTTCCGGCAGCCATCGGCGCGCAGTTCGCCTGCCCGGACGACATCGTGGTCGCGGTCGTGGGCGACGGCGGATTCCAGATGACGCTCTGCGAACTGGCCACTGCCGTGCTCGCCAAACTGCCCGTGATCATCCTGGTCCTGAACAATCACTACCTCGGCATGGTTCGCCAATGGCAGGAGCTGTTCTTCGACAATCGGGAAAGCGGCGTGGACCTGGATGGCAATCCGGATTTCGCCAAACTCGCCGAAGCCTACGGCGCCACCGGTCTGACCGTGAAGCGTCCGGCCGATGTGCGGAAGCGACTTGAGGAAGCCATGGAACTGCGCAAAAACGGCCCGGTGCTCATCAACGCCGAATGCATCAAGACCGAAAACGTGTTCCCGATGATTCCCGCCGGAGCCGCGCTCGAGGACATGCTCATCGAGCCGCCCAAATACAAGATGGAGAAACCGGTCGGCTCGACCTGATCGATACCCTTCCCACTCCACTTTTCCAATTTCACATTTAGAAAAATGTCCCAGACAATTACCACCACCGACCGAAAGCCCAAGCCGCGTCCCGACGTGATCGGCGGGCACACGCTTTCGATGCACGTGAACAACCAGCCCGGCGTGCTCATGCGCATCTGCCAGGTCTTCGCCCGGCGTGCCTACAATATCGATTCGCTGGTCGTTTCCCAAGGGCGCGACCCGCGTTTTTCCCGGCTCACGCTCGGCATTTCCGGCGATCCGGCCGGCCTCGACCAGATCATCAAGCAGTGCCACAAGCTCATCGACGTGATCCACTGCACCGAGCACACTCCCGGCGACGCCGTGGTGCGCGACATGGTGTTGATCAAGATTCAGGTGACCAATGCCGAGCGCCGTACGGAAGTGCTTCAAATCCTGGAACACTTCGGCGGAAAGACGGTGGATCTGGCGGAAACCTCCATGATCGCCCGTATCGAGGGAGATTCGGAAAAAGTGGATGCCGCCATTCGCCTGCTGTCGAACTACGACATCATCGAAACGGTCCGGACCGGCAAAGTGGTCATGGCCCGCGGAGAATTGGGAACCTGAGCCGGGTTTCTCTCCCTCATTCCGAAAAAATCGGGTCCAACAGGGTCAGGTCCGCGACCTAACCCTGTTGACTCCGTCGGGATTTGCGCCCATACGGTGGTGTCGTCTCGCGCCATGGAAGAGCGTCTCCTTTATTTCAGCGCCGTCCTCCTGGCCGGCATTTTTGCTCAATGGCTGGCGTGGCGCCTCAAGCTGCCGTCCATCCTGCTACTGCTCGCCTTCGGATTCCTTGGCGGGCATTTCTACGACACTTCCAGGATCATCGAAGACCAGACCCTGTTTGCCATCGTCTCGATGTCGGTGGCGATCATCATGCTGGAGGGCGGGCTATCGCTGAAATTTCGGGAATTGAAGGAGGCGGGCATGACGGTGCTGCGTCTCGTCAGTCTCGGCGCGCTGGTCACCTGGTTGCTCTCCACGGTCGCGGCCCACTACCTGGCCGGGTTCACGTGGCAGGTGAGCCTCCTGATCGGCGCGATCCTGGTGGTGACGGGGCCCACCGTGATCGGTCCCCTGCTCCGCGCGGTAAAACCGAAAAAACCAATCGGCACGATCCTGAAGTGGGAAGGCATCGTGATCGACCCGGTCGGCGCGGTGCTGGCCGTTTTGGTATTCGGAGCCCTCTTTGCCGGCGGCGAGGGTCACCATTCCTCGGTACCGCTGGCCGTCGGGCGCACCCTCCTCGTGGGTGGCGGACTGGGATGGGGAACGGCCTACCTGTTGACCTACGTGCTGAGAAATCACTGGGTGCCGGATTTCCTGCAAAGCGTGGTGATTCTCGTCCTCGCGCTCTCCTTGTTCGCTCTCTCGAATCACCTGCAACACGAGTCAGGATTGCTGACGGTGACCGTTCTCGGCGTGGTGCTGGCGAATCAGCACGCCGCCAAGGTTCGCCACATCATCGAGTTCAAGGAAAACCTCCGCACGCTCCTGATCTCCAGCCTCTTCATCGTTCTTGGTGGAAGAATCGGGTTCGACGACCTCGCCATGGTCTGGCGGGAGGCGCTCGGGTTTCTGCTGGTTCTCATCGTCATCGTCAGGCCGATCTCGGTTTTTCTCAGCATCTTGGGCAGCAAGCTCCACTGGCGGGAAAAACTCTACCTTTCCCTGATGGCCCCGCGCGGGATCGTCGCGGCGGCGGTGTCGGCCATTTTCGCGCTCGAACTCGCCGAAACGGGCGGCGCTTTCGCCGCGGAGGCGGCACGCATCGTGCCGGTCGCTTACACGGTGATTGTGGGAACGGTGGCTTTCTACGGACTGCTGGCCGCGCCGCTGGCAAACCGCTTGCAACTGGCGGTGAAAAATCCCCAGGGCGTTCTTTTCGCCGGCATCCGTCCCTGGTCCATCGAGGCCGCCCGGGCCCTCCAGCGCGCCGGGTTTCGCGCCCTGATGGTCGACAGCAACTACCAGGCGACCCGCGCGGCGCGCATGGCTGGCGTGGCGGCGGTGAATGCGAACATCCTTTCCGACTACGTGACCGAAGAGGTCGATCTCTCCGGGATCGGTCGGTTGTTCGCGATCACGCCCAACGACAACGTCAACGCGATGGCCTGCATGGCGTTTGGTCATTCCCTGGGTCGGTCGAACGTCTACCAGATCGCGCCCTCCACCGGCAGCGAAGGTTCCCACGGTGTCTCGTCGGAATTGACGGGCCGACTGCTGTTTGGCAACGGCATCACTTCAGCCCAGTTGACCTCCCTCGAAACGAGCGACGCCACTATCAAGAAAACGAAGCTCAGCGAAACCTTCGACGAAGCCTCTTTTCGCGAACGCTATGGCAAGGATGCCATCATCCTGTTCGTCATCCGCGAAAATGGCGACCTCGCCATTCCTGCGGGGGGCACCTCACTGGCACTGAAAGAGGGCGACACGCTGATCAGCTTTGTCGCCGATCGCGAAGGCGACAACGCGCCGCTCCCCTCGCCCGATCCGCAGGGGCCAAAAACACCCCTGCCCTGACCGGGCCATGGCTCAAAAAAGGTCGGGAAAAGTGGTCTTCAGATCCAACTGGTCGCCGGTTTCTTCCTGGAGCGTTTTGAATTGCTCCACCATCGCTTTGATCCTGTCCTGATACTTGGGATCGTCGGACAGGTCGTTCACTTCGAGCGGATCTTCATTCAAATCAAAGAGAAGAATCTTCGGCACGTTGGGATAGAAGATCAGCTTGAAGCCGCCCGAAGTAACCGAGCGCTGGCTCTTCAAGTAGCCGCCGTAGATCGCGTCGTAACCGTTCGATTCGCCTTTCAGGATCGGGAGAAGCGATTTGAATTGAACGTGACCGGGTTTCTCGGCTCCGGCGAGTTCAAGCGAGGTCGGCATGACATCCTGCAGGTAAACCGGCTCGTCGATCCGCTCGCCCGCTTTCACTCCGGGACCTTTCACGATCATGGGCACGCGAACGCTGTGATCGAACAGATTCTGCTTTCCCATCAACCCGTGATGCCCCACGGCGAGACCATGATCGGCGGTGAAGAAGATCCAGGTATTGTCCGCTTTGCCGGTGGCTTCAAGCTCGTCCAGGATCTTGCCGATCTGGACGTCCATGTGCGTGATGAGCGCATAGTATTCCTGCCGATTTACTTTCACCGCATACTCGGTGCGGGGAAAGGGCGCCAGGGCCTCGTCCCGCAGGCTGGGCCGATTGTCGATCTTGTCCTTGTAGGGATACTCGGGCAAAAAGTTTACCGGCACCTCGATGCGATCGAGTGGGTATTTATCCACGAACTCTTTCGGCGACTGACGAGGATCGTGAGCCGCGTTGAAGGCGATATACATGAAAAACGGATCGGCGTCGTCTTTGGCCAGTTTCAGGAAGTCGATGGCGTCGTCCCGCACGACTTCGCTCCAGTGCTTTCCGCCTTCCCAGAAGCCCCCGAACTTCGGGTCGTAGGGGCTCCACACATCCGGCTGTCCCTCAATCGGTCGGTTGTAGCCTTCGGGCGTCTGTTTCGGCATTCCGCCGCGAACGTTGCTCGCCACGTCGAAGACTTTGTCGGCGGGCGCTTTCACATGCCACTTGCCGGTCATGTAGGTGTCGTAACCCGCCTTCGACATCAACTGCGACCACATCCAGCCTTTGGCCTGGAAATCCGGCCATTCCGAATCACCCTCAGCCTTGGCGTTTTTCTTATTGGCCGTACCGATGCGCTTGGAGATTTCCTCAGCCTTCCAGACGAAGGCACCCGTGTTCAGCATGTGGCGGCTGGCGACACAGACGGCCCCGCTCCAACTGCCCATGTTGTAGGCATGGGTGAACGTGGTGCCAGATTCGACAAGACGATCGAGGTTCGGTGTCTCGATGTCCGTGTAGCCGAAGGCATGAATCGTTTCGTAGCATTCGTCGTCAGCAAAAATGAAGAGAATATTCGGTTTCTCGTCGGCTCGCACGACCACGTTCAGAGCGAACGCAGCCACGAACGTTGCGAGAAAAGCGGGGAGAGTTTTCATCCGGCTTTTATCGGACACCAACCGAAACGTGTAAAGCGCCGCGTTCACGCGTCAGCCAATGCTTTTTTCAGGTCCGCAGGCGATTCGGTCATTCCACACCCGCAAGCCGCTTTGCGAGCGCCTGGCTATCGCCGGAGAGCTTTTCCATCGGCACCACGTAACTCTTCCCGTCGCGCATCACCACGGTCACCCCGTTGTCGACAAACCGGACAAATCGCGCCTCAATAGTGCGACCCTCGGTGTTGGTCCAGGTGTGGAATTTCAGTTTCTCATCCTCAACCGGCGCCTTGCCTCCAGCCATGAAGGCGGCTTCCTTTTCGCTCGGTTTCTTCGCGTCGACAATGGCGCCCTCGGCAATCCATTTCTCGATGAGTTTGATTTCGCTTTCGGGCAAGGGATCACCTTTCCTCGGCATGAAATCACTGTCGCCTGGGGGCAATTTCAACTGTTCCAGAAAGCCGCTCTCTTCCGGATTGCCCGGACGGATGATGTTATAGGGACCGATCTGGAAATCGCGTACCTCGTCGAAATCGTCGAGCGCCAGGTTGCCCTTCACCGATTCCTCGTTGCTGTGGCATTTCCAGCACCGTTCCTTCATGATGGGAAGCACGTCTTTCACGTAATCGACCGCGCCAACCGCGGACAGCATCGTGGAAAACGCGAACAGGGAAACAGCGATCGATTTCATGACTGTCGGATGAAACCCCGGCTTACTCGGCCTGATCCGCCCAGGTTTCGATTTCCGGATCCAGGTAGGCCTGCTCCAGCGTTTCCCGGGCCCAGTTCTGCGAATCGGCCTGCCGCCTGAGTAATCGCACCGCCATCACCTGCACCGCCGGCACCTCGCTCCAGATCGCCTGGGCGAGACAGCGCCATTCCTCGCCGGGCTCGAATCGCTTCGGATTCTCCGCCTGTTCGCGGCAGCGATCGCACAGAAACAGGCAACGATCGAAGTCCGGCACCTTCGGCTCGGGTGGCACCTCATAAGCCGTCAATTTCACGCCCGTGGTCTCACAGAGTTCGCAACGCGACCGGGCACGTCGTGCCAGATCCTTTCCGAACGAGGCGATCATCCGCACCCGTTCCTGGTTGCTCTCGTAGCCTTTGGCCATGGTTCTCAGTGAAATACGTGAGCCCGAATCTCCCGCCCGGCGCGGTGCTTGGCAACCGCCGATTCCCGGCGCGCCAATGGCTCGATCGCGAAGATTTTCGCCTCGGCGCCTGGCGGAAAACCATGGTATGCCCCTTTTTTCCATTACCCGATTTCATGAAAACCCATCTGCTCACCTTCACCCTTCTCGCCGGGATGCTGTCGCCATCGGTCGCCGATGACAAAAAGCCAGCCGAAGCCGCCGCGCCGAAAACGCCGGTCCCAACCCAGGCCAACGTTTCCTATGGTGCCCATCCGGAGAACGTGCTCGATTTCTGGAAGGCCGAGGGCGA
>JAGRPB010000196.1 GCA_020439945.1 Verrucomicrobiia bacterium | reverse complement strand
TCCGTCCAGGCGCCGATGGAGACCGCTCCCGCCGCCACCGCCAGCATGAGAAAGTGGATGTCGAGCACCCGCTCGCGGATTTTTTCCCACGCATCGATCGCCGCATCCCACGCCCCCGCGATCAGCGAGATCAGGAAGAGAATCCGGCTCGCGAGAAACAGTCCGCCACCGGTGGCTTCGCCCGCCAGGTTTCCCGTCACCAACGCCGCCACCAGGGCGGTGCCGCAGATGCCCGCCTGGATGGCCAGCGTCTGCCATTCCTCGCGACTCTGTCGTTCGATTTCCTCCGGCTCGGGCCAGGAGAACTCCCGCCACTTCCACAGTTTCGGCGCCGTGGGACAGGAGGGCTTTTCCAGAGTGGCGCCGTTTTGCTGCCGGCTCAGATGCAAACCGAAACTCCCCGCCAACGCGGTATCACCCGCGGATTCCTTCCCGGCCCCGTCGAAAAGATGTTCCCGATCCAATCCCTCCAGGAGGCTTTCGAGTCGCTCCTGCAGATCCCCCAAATCCACCACGCCAAGCGTCGCCACGGACACCGTGCCCTTCGTCGGATCCACCCGCAGCGCCTCGACCTTGTCCTCCTGATTGAGAAACTCGACCAGGCTCTGCATCCACGGCGAAACGGCCGCGTCATCTGATTCAGATTCAGGAGTGGTCGACAGGTTCATGGAAGGAAAGGCGGGCCCGCTTCGGCGCCCGGCCGCACCAGCGATTCAAATCGGCGGCCCGCTGAGAATGCCACCGCCCATCACCGCCGCAAGCGTTATTGGAATCATTCTAATCTAAAGGTCTTTGGTGCGGACTCGCTATGAAAGTTTTGGCGATTGCAGATCATATTTCGGCGGCGATAGTTATGCATGCACGATCAGGAAAGGAACCACGATACTTCGCCTGACGAGCACGTCGCTCAGGCCCATGGCCTGGAATTCCCCAATGGCGAGGAATTGCTCGATTGCGACGAACTGCGCCGACAGGTGAAGGCCCACCACACTTCGCCCGACAAGGAGACTCCCCAGGCCGCCGGGCTGGAGTTTCCCAACGGCGAGGAACTGCTCGATTGCGACGAACTGCGCCGACAGGTGAAAGCGGCAAAAGACCTCGTCGACCAGTGATTCGCCCGCGTAGGATCCCGCGGAGATGAAGTGTTTTCTGGTCCTGTCTGCCGCAGTCGGCTTCTCGGTTTTCTCGTCAGCGAAAGCCGGCGATTTTCAGGTCCAGCCCTGGCAACCGGCCTACCTGGGCATCGAGACGACCCGCGGAAGCAGGGAGACCGCCGAGGGTCCCGAGAGGATGGTCGCCGTCCGGATCGATCTCCACGCCGAGGGAATCCGCTTTGTCGCCACGGAAGGAAACGGCGACGAGCCGCTGGATACCGAGAGCGAGACCTGCACCCATTTCCTGAAAAGGGAAAAAGCGCAGGTCGCCGTCAACACCGCGTTCTTCACCCCCTGTTGCCGCTACCTCGGCAGCGAACCGGTCGACCTCATCGGTTTCGCCGTTTCCCAGGGCAAAAAGATTTCCGTCTGGAACCGGTCGCGCCCCGTCGTTCTCGCCATCACTCGAACCAACGAGGTCGCCTTTCTGCGAAGCGAACCGAAATCGATCGAGAATCTCTGGTTCGCCTGCGCCGGGATGGATCTGCTTCGCGACGGCAAACCGGTTCACGAGCAAAACGACAATCGTCATCCTCGAACCGTCGCCGGGGTGAGCCGGGACGGCCGCCATCTCCTCATCGCCGTCATCGATGGACGTCAGCCACAGCACAGCATCGGCGTCAGCCTTCACGATGCCGCTCGCTGGCTGGTCGCGCTGGGCGCCCGCGACGGCATCAATTTCGACGGCGGAGGCTCCACCGTCCTCGTCACCGACGGCGGTCTCACCGGCGCCACCATCCTCAACCAGCCCTGCACCGCCCTCCCCCGCGTCACCGGCGCCCACCTCGGCATCTTTGCCGCGCCGCTTCGCTGAGAGATCCCGCCGGATTCAAGAGGGTTGACTCGCGGACGATACCCTGTTGAATCCGGAAAACCTTCCTCTCTGACCCATGACCCCTACTCCGCGTCCCGTTCTCGTCATCGGCGGTGGCATGATCACCCGCGTCCAGGTGCTGCCTTCGCTCTACCAGATGCAGCGCCTCGGAAAGATCGGCGATATCTCGATCACCGCGCGCCGCAAGTCGACGCTGACGCCCCTGCTCGAGGACGACTCGCTGAAAGCCGCCTTTCCCGACCAGGGCTTCACCCCGCATCCCGGTCCCGAAGCCGGCGACGAAACGCAACCGGATCTCTACAAGCAGCTGCTCGACGCGTTGCCGGAGCAATCGATCGTCTACATCGCGATTCCCGATCAGAATCACTACGAGGTGCTCTGCGAAACGATCGATCGCGGGCATCACGTGGTCTGCGTGAAACCACTCGTCCTCAGCCACGAGCACGCCCTCGACGTTCAGCGCCGGGCCCACGAAAAGGGCGTCTTCGTCGGCGTCGAGTATCACAAACGGTATGACGACAAGAACTGGATCGCGCGGAAGAAATACCGCTCCGGCCAGCTCGGTGAATTCAAGCTCGGCCAGGCCCGGCTTCACGAGAAGTGGTGGTATCGCGATTCGAATTTCATGAACTGGTGCACCACCGACCAGACCGACTTCTTCGTCTACATCGGTTGTCACTACGTCGACCTCGTCGCCTTCATCACCGGGCTGAAACCGGTCGCGGTTTCCGTTCACGGGATCGAGGACAAGTTCCCCAACGGAAACGTCGGCTATCTCTACACCGACGCGCGGGTCATCTGGGAAAACGACGCCGTGCTCAACGTCCAGAACGGCATCGCCTACCCCAACCAGGCTTCGGCCGGCAACGACCAGGGCATGACGCTCTACACCAAGGACGAAGCCAGCGGCGTCGGTGGTTTCATCGCCCACTCCGACAACATTCGCGGCGCCGAATACTGCGCCATCGCTCCCGGAGGGGATCCCGGCGACACCGCCCACCACTTCGTGAATCCGGACTATTTCCAGATGATCGAACGCTCCGACGGGCCGGGTCTGCGCCCGGTCGGTTATGGCTATCGCGCCATCGAGCAGTTGGTCGAAAGTGCCGCGCTGGTGGCCGAAGCCGGCGATCTCGACGCGCGCCGACGCAAGCTGCTCGCCATCGACGATGCCGGCTGGCACGCCACCCCGGCGAACAGCGTCTACAACGAACTGGTCGTCGAGGCGGGTCGCCTTTCCATCCTCAACGGCGGCAAGCGGGTCGACATCACCTACGGCGACGAGCCGGGCGTGGCGTTCGCCTGATACGGAATGGTGTTTACGGACCGTTGGGAAAAAGACTCCGGAACTCTTTCCATCTCTTCTCCCGCCCATCCCTATCGGTTCCGTCAGGAAACAAGAGCAAGAGCCCTCGCGGCACTCTCTCGACGTCCACTTCTTTTCCGCCGACCGAGCGGGCGAGAATCCCTGACCGTGTTTCTCGACCGGTCATTTCATAGAAATCGCGTTCTTTCTCGAAAACGTCGTCCGAATCGAGATCCGGACGCGATGGCTTCACTTGGATCAAAAGATTGGAAAGTCGAATCAGCAGACAAGGCGATGCCCCTCTTTGAAAAACCCAGAGGAATCCATCGGGTGTTGGAACTTCGCGAATTCCCAGGGCACGACCCGCGGAGAGTTCCTCCGCGGCGCGCTTTGGAGTGGCACTCCGAGCAATCTGAACCACACCCGCGATCTCCATTTCTCCGCTCGACTGATCCGCTATCAGATAGGTCGAGACTCCGGGGTGAAAGATCGGGATGGGCCAGACTAACCAACCGAGCAGCAATCCAAACGCCGCCAGAACCGACAGCCATTTCGGCCTCAGCCACCATCGCCGTCGACGACGTCCCGCCTCTGTCTTTTTGCTGATCACGCCGCCACCGGCTTGTCGAGGTGGACGTCCATCTGCGGATAGGGAATGGAGACGCCGGCCTCGTCGAGCGCGAGCTTGATGCGCTCCGTCAGGTCGCACTTGGTCGCGAAATAGTCGGACGTTTTCACCCAGGGACGCACCAGGATGTCGACGCTGCTGCCGCCGAGTTCTCCCACGGCGATGAACGGCACGGGATCCTGGAGCACGCGCTCGTCGGCGGTGACCACTTGTTCGAGCGTCTGCTTGGCGAGGCGCAGATCGTCGTCGTAGCCGATCCCGATGACGAAATCGATCCGGCGGGTCTCGCGGGCATTGTTGTTGATGATGACGCTGGTGAAAATATCGCCGTTGGGAACCACCACCTCGCGATTGTCGGGCGTTCGCATGGTGGTGCTGAAGATGCGGATCTCCTCGACGACTCCCTCGGCCCCACCCGCCGAGACGAAGTCACCCGCCTTGAACGGACGAAACAGGATCAGCATGACACCGGACGCGAAATTCTGCAGGGAATCCTTCAGCGCCAGGCCGACGGCCAACCCGGCGGCTCCGAGCAGGGCGATGAAGGAAGTGGTGTCGACCTGGAGTTGATCGAGCGTGGCCACGAGCACGACGAGAAAGAGTATCCAGCTCAGGATCGAGAGCACGAAATTGATCAGCATCGCGTCGAGCTTGCTCCGGCCGAGGCCGCGGCGGACGAGGGCGACGATCCATTTCGAGATCAACCGCCCGATCACGAAGATCAGGATGGCAAAGAGAATGTTCGACACCCAGGGAATCACATACTGAGTCGTGAGCTGCTGGACATCGATCTTTTCGAGGAATGATTTGAACGTTTCCATGACAGCTCGACGTTACGTCTGAAATCTCCTAACATCACCGGTCGATTGAACGTCGATCAGGTTTCCACGATGAATCGCTTTACCCGGGCTGAACGGTTGGCCCTGATTATTCTTCTCAGCCTGGTGATTACAGGCAGTCTTCTCCGGTGGTGGCAGGTTTTCCGGGCGGGAAGGCAGAATCTGGTGGCTCCACCCACGTCGGAGGCGCCGCAGGACCATGATTCGGCCAAAACCAATTGATTTTCAGTCGATTGCAGCTCAGAAACCACCAACCAGGCGCGCCCGAAACCGCCGAACCCCTCCCGCCAAATCGCATTTCCCCCGCCTTTGTCTTGACGAACCACCCCGTTCTATCTGATAGGTCAAAGACCGACTGCAATGCAAAAGGTTCCCTTCCAAGAAGCCGTTCGTGCGATCCGGAAAAACGATCCCCGGTTCGACTCCGACGCCTACGCTTTCCTCCGAGATTCCCTGGATTTCACCGTCAAGAAATTGCGCGGTGAAGAATCGGAGGAACACCGGCATGTCTGCGGGCCGGAGCTGTTGAACGGCCTGCGCGAGTTCGCCCTGCAGGAGTTCGGTCCGCTCGCGGCCACGGTACTGGAAAACTGGGGCATCACCCGCTGTGAGGACCTGGGCGACATGGTCTTTCAACTCATCGAGGTCGGCGCCTTCGGCCGCTCGGACGAGGACGATCCCGCCGATTTTGCCGGCGTGTTCGACTTCGACGAAGCGTTTCGCGAGCCTTTCCGACCGCGTCAGCGAAACCTGAATCCCCTCGGCCGCGATTCGGATGAAGCCGACGGTCCCAGGCCGCGAGGTCTCACGCCGAAGCCGTCATCCTCGGCCGACGAGGCGCCCAACCAGACCCTCAACTGATTCCGGAGGCCAATCCCCTTCCGGCTTCGGTCTTCCGCACTCTCCCCTCGCCTCGTGTCGGATTCGACGCTCATCAGCTTTCCCGCCAGTACGGCCACGGTATCCACCCTGCCCAACGGACTTGAGATCATCGTGAAGGAGGATCATTCCTCCCCGGTCGTCAGCCTCCAGGCCTGGTGCCGCACCGGCAGCATTCACGAGGGCGAATGGCTCGGCGCGGGCCTCTCTCATTTCCTCGAGCACATGCTCTTCAAAGGCACCTCGCGGCGCGACGCCAACGAGATCGCCAAGTCCGTGCAGGCGGCGGGCGGCTACGTGAATGCCTACACCTCGTTCGATCGCACCGTCTACTGGATCGACACGCCCGCCGAGGGTTTCGAGACCTGTCTCGACGTGCTCTGCGATGTCGTCGCCGATTCACAACTGCCGGAGGACGAATTCGCCAAGGAAGCCGAAGTGATCCGGCGGGAGTTCGCCATGGGTGACGACAATCCCGACTCGGTGCTGAGCAAACTGCTGTTCCGGACCGCTTTCGCGGAAAATCCCTGCCGCCATCCCGTGATCGGTCACCTCGACCTGTTCAACCAGCTCACCCGCGACGACCTCGCGGCTTATTACCACCGGCAATACTCCCCGGACAATCTGTTCCTCGTGGTGGTCGGCGATGTGGAGGCCGATCATGTCCGGGAACTGATCGGCGAACATCTCGGCGGCCTGAAACGACGGCGGCGGCGACACCACGAGGTCATTCCCGCCGAACCTCGCCAACTGGGCCGACGGGAGATCCACCAGGAGTTTCCCACCGAGGTGAGTCGCTCGGAGATGGCCTGGCACATTCCCGATGTCTCGCATCCGGACATGCCGGTGCTGGATCTGCTGGCCTCCATCGCCGGGGGGGGACGCAGTTCGCGGCTCTATCGCGAGGTCCGGGAAAAACGGAGCCTGGCCCACAGCGTCAGCGCCTATTCCTACACGCCGGCCCACGCGGGCTTGTTCATCGTCAGTGCCGACACCGCCCCGGAAAATCGCGACGAGGCCCTCGACGCCTCGCTCGATTGCCTCCGGAAAATCGCCCTCGACGGTCCCGAGTCCGGCGAACTGGAAACCGCCATGCGACAGTCGTTGTCGGCGCAGTTCCGCACCCTGGTTTCCATGAACGGCCAGGCCAGCGATCTCGGCTCGAACTGGATCCTGACCCGGAATCTCGATTTCACCCGCGACTATGTCGAAGCCACCCAACGGGTCGGCGCGGACGACGTCACCGAAGCGGTGCGACGCTACCTGCTCGACGACGCGATGACCGTCGTGTCGCTCAATCCCATCGAGCAAAACCCGGCCCCGAAACCGCCGGTCGCCGCGCGCCGTGATCTGGCGGAAGGCGTGAAAAAGGTCACCCTGGAAAACGGTCTGACCCTGTTGCTTCTCGCGGATGACAGGGTTCCACTGGTGTCGACCTATGCCACGTTCCGCGGGGGCATGCTCTCGGCCACGCCGGAAACCTCGGGCATCTCCTCCCTGCTGGCGCGTCTCCTGACCAAGGACACCAAGAACCGTTCGGCCGAGGAAGTCGCCCGCCTCGCCGAGTCCGTCGGCGGCAGCATTGGCGCCGGGAGCGGGCGCAACACGCTGCACGTCAGTGCCGGCGTGATGCGGCCAAATCTCGATCTCGCCATCGAACTGGTCGGCGACGCCCTGACCTGCCCGGCTTTGCTGGACGAAACGCTGATTCGGGAAAAAGCCTTCCAGCTCGCCGCCATCAAAGAGGAGGACGACCGCCCTTTCTCTGTGGCCATGCAGGCGCTGCGCGAGCAACTTTTCGGCGCCAGCCATCCCTACGGTCTGCGCGCCTCCGGCAGCCCGTCATCGATCGATTCCCTCGACCGCGGCGCCCTCGAGACGCTCCGGCAGCAGGTGGTGTGCGGTCGCAACGGCGTCGTGGCCGTCTTCGGGGACATCGACGCCTCCCGCGGGGAAGACCTGCTTCGCGCCCGTTTCGAATCCGCCCTGCCGGCCGGAACCCGGGCCTTTCCCGACAACCGCACCGGCTACGATCTTCCCACGATCACTCCCGAGCCGCTGACGCTTCATCATCGAAAGGAGCAGGCCGTGCTCCTGGTCGGCTTCCGCATCCCCGGGGTCGAAAACGAGGATCGGTACGCCCTCGATTTGCTCGATGAAGCCTGCAGCGACATGGCCTCCCGCGTTTTCATCCGCATCCGCGAAGAACTCGGGCTCGCCTATTCCGTCGGCGCCACCCAGCTGATCGGGCTGGATACCGGGTTGTTTCTCTTCTACGTGGCGACCTCGCCCGAGCAACTGGATCGGGTCCAGTCGGAGTTGCTGGACGAAATCGACCTGTTGCGTCGCGAGGGATTGGAAACGGAGGAGTTCGAGCGCGCCCGCAGCTCGTTCCTGGGCCGCGAGATCATGAATCGCCAGAGTGCCCAGCAACTCGCCGCGAGAACCGCGGTCGATGAGGTCATCGGCGTCGGCTGGGATCATTTCCGCAGCACGCCCGACGCCATCCGTGCCCTCACGCCCGAGCAGATTCGCGAAACCGCCGCCCGGTATTTCGCCCCTGAAGGCCGGGCGATCGTCCGGCTGACGCGGGAGTGAATTCAGCCCCGACTCCGACTCAGAGCGCCCAGCAGAGAATCGGGCGGCGCGATTTTTTCGAGCGGGCCGAGGTGGTGCGCTTCTGCAGCTCGAAGATGTCGCCGTTCCGGGTCAGGACGAAAAGTTCGCCGGTCGGTCCGGGACGAATCGCGGTGATCGCATTGGCGGCCAGCGAATTCTGATTGCCCACCAGCAGCCGATCGATCTGGCCTTGGCCGTCGATGCGGGAAGTCATGAGGCGGCCATCCGATCCGCTGAACAGCATGCGACCGCGCAGCGCGGGAAACTGGTTCCCCCGGTAGATGAAACCGCCGGCCGCGCGCATTCCACTTTCGGCAGCAAACTCGACCCGGGGACCGACGACACCTTCGGTCGGTTTGCGGCCACGGGCCGGAGGATAGAAGTAGGAGCCTTCACAGAGATCCCAGCCGAAATGCTCGCCCCCGTTTTCGCTGATGTTGAGCTCTTCGATGCCGTCCTGCCCGAGGTCGACGATGCTGAGCCAGTCGCGATACGGATCGAACTCGATGCGGCGCGGGTCGCGCAGGCCGTAGCACCAGATTTCCGGAAGCGCCTGGTCGATGACCAGGAACGGATTCCTCGGCGGCACGCCGTAGCGACCGTTGGCCGAGTTGTTGCCCAACGGATCGATGCGGAGAACCTTGCCGTAGGCGTTCATCAGCGACATCGCGTTGCGCGAAGGCGCGTCACGACCCGGTTGTTCGGTCGAACCTCCATCGCCCACGGCCACGAACAACCGGCCGATCCGGTCGAACACGAGGTCGTTCACATTGTGATCCGCACCCGGCTGGCTGAAGCGAGCCAGCACTTTGCGGGAGCCGGTGAAGGTCCGGGCGCCCGGCTCGAGGGTCTGGTATTCCACGAGCGCGTCCTGGTGATGCTCGTGATCGGAACCGTATTCGGGGAGGAAATCGGGATGACCGCTGCCGGCTTTCTCGGGTTCGATGGTGTAGAAACGACCGTAGCCGCGCGAATCCTGATCGAGGAAACCCGGATGCAAGGCGATGGAACGGAAGGGAACCGAGCGCTCCGAATGTTCGTTGGTGAGAATCAACCACGGCACCGTGTCGCGCGAACCGGTCTGCTTGATGCGGAAAACGATGCCGTTCTCGTCGAGCACGTAGCCGTTCCCGTCCGCGTCGAAATCGAGATCGGAAGGACGCTCGGTCGCCGTGGTCACCAGCACGGCGTCGGCTTCGACGAGC
>JAGRPB010000001.1:101708-141104 GCA_020439945.1 Verrucomicrobiia bacterium | reverse complement strand
CCTCGAAAGCCCGGCCGCCCGGCTCGCCACCAGGGGCTCGCGCATCTATCACGGCCCCCGCGGCTACGCGCCGTTTCAGGCACTTTACGGAAACGGGTCCTCGCATTCGCCGTGGAATCTACTGCTGGACTGGACGTGGGTGGCGGCAGGCCTGGTTCTCGTTCTCCTCGGAATCCTATCGCATCTTTCGATCACTGGGGCGTTCGGCCTCGCGATGCTGGGAAGCTCAGTCGCTCGCGCCAGGCTTCAATCCAGACGGACGGACGTTCGCCCACCACGGTTCGACAAGCGGAGCGTCCGCCTGGGGATCGCACTGCTGACTTTCATTCAAGGCCCGACGAGAAGCCTGCGAAGGACCTTCGGCCTGCTTTCGCGTCGCACCTCGCGAAGTGAAAGCCAGGCCACGGCAACGGGGGTCTGCGCGGCGGACAGTCAAGCGGATCACGAGAGCCCCACCTACCGGGACGCACCGGAATGCTTTCCCTGGGATCTCAATCGACAGGTGAAGTCCTACTGGAGCGAAGAGGGAGTCGATCGGGACCGGTGGCTGGAGGCTTTCACCGCCAAGCTCTCCGAATTGGGAATCCCGTTCGAAATTCCTCCCGAACAGAGCCGTTTCGATCTGATCGTCGGAAATCCCCGCCGTTGCCGTTACCAGATTGCCGCCATGACTGAATACCACGGCGACGGTCGTTGCCTCACTCGCATTCGATTCAACCCTCGTCCCGTCTGGCGATTCTTCCTTCCCCCTCTCCTCTTGATTTTGATCGGAGGATTGGTGGGGCTGAACGGCGGCTATTCTCCGTGGGGAGTCGCCGGATTGCTGGTGGTGGCCGTGTCCCTTCTCCACCTGTTTCGCCCGCTTCCCGGTGACATCTCCGGTTGGGGAATCATCAGCCTCCGTCACGAAACCAGCCAGCAACTCGGCATGACCTCTGGCCTGGCTTGACTTCCAAACGGTTCGTTTTTGACATCAGCACGGAATTCGCAACTGATGCCCGAATCGAAGCGATCGGGCCTCGTTTGAAAAGGCAGTCTATCGACTGCGGGCCAGCTTTCGGACCAACTCGTCAAAAAGGTGGCGGTCGCCCAGGGAGATCCGCGGTGTTTCCGGCCCGTAGATCACCAGGAAATCCGGCCAAAGCCGGATTCTGGGGGACGATTCCAGGCTGTGCCGATCTCCCCACAACCGCCATGACATTTGATCTTCGGAATGCTTGTCGCAATACTTGAAGTGGTACTCCCAACCCGGGGTTGCCAAGAACAGGACCAGTGGATCGGAACCGGGTCCGTCTGGCCAGAAACAACACACCCGGCGCCCTTCATCCGTAAGCCGGTCCGTAATCAGGAAGAGCCGGCGACCATCGTAGTCCGCGACGGGACGAAGATCGGCAATCCACGTGCCGGGAAGATCGTCCGGGAACGTGAATTCGGTCTCCTCGGTGGATAGGAGGGATTCGGGCGGCTGGATGCCGGGAAATCCCGGCATCATGGTAGAACGAGATTCCGGACGGGGATACCGGCGATGAAGGAGAAGCCGCGATTCGCCCGTTTCCCGGTTCACGGTCACGACCGTGGTGCCAGGACCTCCGCCGAGGCGATCGGCTACCGTGGTGCTCCACTTTTCGGACACGTTCCAGGATTCCCACTGGTTCGGGAAAGAGAGTGACACTTTCCAATCACGGTCCGAGAGAAGGAGCCGGTCCGAAAGGTCTTCGCTGTTCAATTCGTGCAAGCCCTGCGAAAGAGCCACCAACAGGCGTGCCTTCGCCCCGGGAATCAGCGCGAAAACCGGCTTCCGGGCACGATCCAGTTCGTTCCTCTGGGGATAGCGATTCGAGGAGAAAAGTGTCCGAGCTTCCAACGAATCCAGAGATAGCGCGTAGGCCGCCGTTTCGCCAGCCGTCCCGGATGCTAACCCGTAGCTCGTTTGGGGTGCCCGCTCATTGGTGTAGAAAAACAGGTCACCTCCCGCGATCGTTCCCCCACTCAGGTGTTTCAGGAGATCGGTCCTGCGCACTCTCCATTCCGTTTCTCCACTTTTCCAATCGGCGACAAAGGAGCGACAGACGATCCAGAATCGATCCCCCACCTTCTCGAAGAGGGCGATTGCCTCTCCTTTCGCGCCTTTCGAGCCCAGCAATTCCTCTTCCGCTTCCCGCGGCAGGTCCGGGAAGGGATTGGAGAATTCCGCCTCTGCGAAGGAATAATGGGAGAATCTCCACTCCCCCCCCGTTGAGCCGAAGGAACCAGGCCTCAGATCCGGCGACAATCGTTCTTCCGGGCTCGGAGAAGTCAGCGTAGCCCTTCAAACTGACGATCGCCTCCCTAGGATCTCTTTCCGAACCCGGCGCCCCAAGATGCTCCAGCGAGTTTCG
The DNA here is from genome assembly GCA_020439945.1 of Verrucomicrobiia bacterium. GTDB lineage: Bacteria > Verrucomicrobiota > Verrucomicrobiia > Verrucomicrobiales > DEV007 > JAEUHH01. Next base: position 138,726 of record JAGRPB010000001.1, on the reverse strand, counting down.
GATCCAACCTCTCATCGGCGAGAATTCCGGCAGGCGATCGCGCAAATCCCGAAGGATCTCCGTGATCAAGTCTCTCTCCTCCATCCCGATCTCGGCAGGGGCGCCAGCAAGGCTAAGCGCCACCGAATTTACCACGTCTGTAGAGATAAGGGGGCTGTCAATCTCGGAGGCGAGGCGAAGAAGATCAAAGAATGCCTTTCTTTTTTCCCCGTCCGGAAAGCAATAGGGGTTCTGGAACTCGTCCGTCTGATAGGAAAACTGGGAGGTGAACAATCGGTGTTCCAACGACAGGTAGGTCCCCAGGAGACGCATCTCGGCGAGGGTCCTGCCGTGCTCGAAGAGTACTTCTCGAAAATCGGACACCCGGTCGTCTCTCTCCGAATCCTTCGCCGAGAAAGCGCGGAAAAAGGCCCGGTCCATCTGGTAGCAGGCCTCGATGCCGGGATTTGGGAACGCCTCGTGTTCCCCGAAGAAATGTTCCTCCAGAGCTCGTGAGAGCTCTTCGGACTTCCGCACCTCGGCCGGGCTGTGCACGATGTCCTCGGTCAGCCAGGCCCCGAACGCCATCCCCACCCGAACACTCGCAAAGGTCTGGGAGAGGTGTTGGAAATCCCTCTCCTCCGGCTCCCGGTTTCCCTGTCGCCGACCGTGGTTGATCGGCGCGGAGACCCCAAGAGGCAGGGGAAGACCCGGACCGATCAGATCGCCTTCGCCGGGCCAGGAAGCAATCGTGACCCAGCCACTTCCATCCAGGGTGGGCACCCGCGGTCCCGTTTCGCTTTCCGGACCTTCCTCCGAACCTCCCGGCACCGGAACTGCCTGCTGCCAATCAGCCAGTCGTCCCGGAAGTTCCATTTTGCGCTCCGAGCACACCCTTCCCAAGGCGGCCAATTCGGCTTTCAGTTCCTGGATCTCGAATTTCAGCGCTCGATCCCCGTCTCCTTCCATCCCGATCCAGTCCAGCAGGTATTCGATGACGGACTCGTAGCCGGGCAGAAAATCTCCGAGGATCTGTTCCGCCCCTCGTTTCCGCATTTCGCCCTCCTCTCCCGCGGCCTTGACGGGCACCGAAGATTCCAGGAAGGCGCGCAGTTCCCTCGCCAGTTCGGCAAGGTGCCAGACCGATTGGGGCTGGGGTGTCTTGGACCACCCTTCGGGGCCAAGCAATTTACCCAGGTCTCCGTAACTGGCCCCGTCCACGACCTCTCCGAGAAAGTTGCGAAATTCCCTACTGTCCTCCCTGACGCTGGCGATGCGCCCCTCGATCGGTTCCAGATGGGGGAGCGCCTGCGACAAACGCACCCGGAATTCCAGTGCCCTCGCCGGGAAAAAGTCGCCGTCGGTGAGAGCGAGAGCGGTCGACAACCTGGCCCTCGCCTCTTCGTAGGCACCCAAGCGATGGAGCCTGATGGCCTCATTGTGGAGATTCACGACCTCCGCCTCGGGACGCCATGCCTCCGCGGGCGCCTGCGTCGGTTCTCGATTCGTCGCCTCGGCAATCATTTCCACGACTGCGGCCGCCACTTTTTCAATACCGGTCCTGCCGAGAGCCCGCCCTTCTATCTCGATCTCCTGTTCCCGAACCGTCGAAAAACGGGATGAGACCCATCGACCATCCACCGACTCGGGACGATTCAGGCGAACCCTGACCTTGGATCGCCCCTCCCGATCGTCGACCGACCCATCGAGAATGAAGTCGCCGGTGGCAAAAGAGACCTTTTCAATTTCCACCAGTCCCTGATCGAAGGAAAGTTCCCCGAGCCCTCGACGCTCGAGCACCGCGATACCCGGTTCCGCTGAAAGTCGCGCCCCGAGCAGGGTCGCGAATCCCGCCGCCGCTCGCTGCGCATCGACGCTCTCGCCCGGAAGGGCCTCTGTTCCGAATCCCAGAATCGATAGCGCGACCCTGTCGCCCAACAGGGGACTTTTCTCACCATCGAAATTCCGCGCCTTCTCCGCCAGGCTCCGTGCCACCTCAGGAACCTTCTCGATGTCAAAGAACTCCTCTCCCAGCACCATCCCCGTCCTGGTTTCCACGAGGCGCGCAACCAGGATGCCGAATTCGCTCAATCCCGATGGTTCTTCCACGAGTACGAAAAGGTCCGCCTTCGCGATGGCCGGGGATTTCAACGAAACCAAGTTCTCGTTTGCCACCAAGTTTAAATCCACCCGATCCACCAAATCGAACGTGCCTTCCCATTCCGCGACGAGGAGAGATACGGCGTCGAGGGTCGCAGGAGGTCCCACCACCGCAATGGAAATCCCGTTATTCCCCTTTTCCTCGGCTCCAGAGAGGCTGGAGAGGACCATGCAGGGAATGGCAAACTTCGCTAAGAACTTTCCGGGAAGCCTCATCATGATCGTACTACCAACTCGGGGTGGGCCGCACAAGATCCGATTTCCCAATTCTACTGGAAGCGGCTATGATCTCCACCCCTGCGCTCGCCAAGCAACCCATGCGCACCGCCGATTTCGACTACGACCTTCCCACGGAACTCATCGCCCAGTATCCTCCGGAGCGACGGGGAGAGTCACGCATGATGGTGGTGCATCGCGATTCCGGCTTGATCGAACATCGCTGGTTTCGCGAGTTTCCCGAGTTCATCCAGACCGGCGATCGGCTCGTGCTGAACGACACACGGGTTGCCCCGGCGCGGTTTTTCTCCAATGACGGCCGCATCGAGCTGCTCAAGGTCGATGCCCGATCGCCCACCGTCTGGCGTTGCCTGGTGAAGCCGGGGAAGCGCATGAAACTCGGTCGCACGGTGGAGATCGCCGACGCCACGGGAACCGTGATCGAGATCCTGCCCGAGAGCGGCGAGCGGATCATCGAGTTCGATCGGCCCATCGACGAGGAAACCCACGGTCATCTCGCCCTGCCACCCTACATTGACCGGCCCGAAGCCGCAGAGGACCGCGATCGCTACCAGACCGTGTTCGCCCGCGAAACCGGAGCCATCGCGGCGCCGACGGCGGGACTTCACTTCACCGACGAGCTGTTGGGCGCACTGCCCCACAGCTTCCTCACGCTCCACGTCGGCATCGGGACCTTCCGCCCGGTTTCCGTCGAGGACGTCACCGCCCACCACATGCACAGTGAACGCTTTTCGCTGAATGCCGACACGGCCGCGGAAATCAATGCCGCCGAACGCATCGTGGCCGTTGGCACCACCGTGGTCCGCGTGCTGGAGCACTGCGCGAAGCTCGACGGCGGACTACCACTTTCACCTCGCCGAGGCGAAACCGACATCTTCATCTATCCGCCCTACGAGTTCCGCGCCGTCGGGGCGTTGCTGACCAATTTTCACCTACCCAAATCCACTCTCCTGATGCTGGTGAGCGGTCTCGCAAGCAGGGATCTCATTCTGGAGGCCTATGCGAAGGCGGTGGAAGAACGCTACCGATTCTTCAGCTACGGCGATTGCATGCTGATTCTCTGACGGCCGCTCTCAGGTGGAAGCGACAAATTCAATCGCTTTTCGACGCCTCTGAATCAGGACCTTCGTTCATCCAGACCGTCAATCGTCCCACCCGTCCCAGCGGCCCGGGAATGTGCATGCCTCCCGCGAGAATGTCGGGGCGTCCATCGCCATTCAGATCGCCGACGTCGAAATTCGCGAGGTTCGACGGCGCGTGGGCGATGAGCCGCTTGGTGAACTGCTGACTGCCGTCGTTTTCGAACCACACCAGGCTCGGGAAATCCTGCACGTCCCAGAAGAAATTCAGTGTCGAGGCCACCACGTCGAGGTCGCCATCGCCGTCCATGTCGACCGCTCTCGCGAAATAGCAGCCGGGCATCGCCGCCAGTTCGTGCATCGTGTAGTTGCCGTTCGCTTTTTCAAACCAGCGCACTCCATGGAACGGTTTCCATTCCGGATTCTCATCCATCATATCGCCGTTGGTCTGGAGGATGTCGCGGTCGCCGTCGCCATCCATGTCGACCATTTGAAAGCTCGACGAGCCATAGGCGGGATGGGTCGCCCGGATGAGAATCTGGTTGGTGAAATTCCCCTTCCCATCATTGGTGAACAGCACCAGGCTCTCGTGCTGCTGGGTGATCAGCACCACGAAATCATCGTCGCCATCGTCGTCCTGGTCGAGCACCTCCAGCCGCATGGGTCCGTTGATCTTGATGATGTCGTGCCTCCGAAAGGTGGTGGGACTTTCCTGCTCCATCCAACTCAGCCCTCCGGTCTTGCGCCAGCCGAAGTGGGCAATCACGAAATCGGTATCGCCGTCGCCGTCAAAGTCGCCAGGCTGCACGTCGGCGATCCGTTCCACGTCCTTGATCAGGCCGATCTGCTTGAACGTCTCGTCGCCCTGATTGATCAGCAGATGGGCTTCCCCGATTTTTTCATCCGTCGGATGCAGGTAACCCAGGCCGGCGACGACAATGTCCCGATCGCCATCGCCCTCGAAATCGAAGGTCGCCGTTTTCACCGGGGCGTTCACCGCGGCCAACGGTTTCTCCGTCCACTCGCCGTTCTGGTACTCCACCCAGCTCACCTGGCTGCGCTCGTCGTCACAGACCAGGGCGCCGCGGCGTCCATCCTGATCCAGATCCACGATCTGGATGTGGGTGATCGCCGGGCGTTCGCTCCTCGGCGGATCGCCGGCCACGGACTTTACGAATTTCAGCCCCATTGGCCCGAAGTCATCGGGTGGCATGGTGTACTCCGCCGGGCTGTTAGTGATATAGAACTCGTAGAGCCAGTTCAGCTCGTCTTTGATGATCGGGATCTGCTGATCCCGCATGAACTGAACCATGTTGAGAAAAGTCGGCGCCCAGCCTTTCTGCGTCATCGAGCCCGGTCGCGGTGGCAGGTGACAGCCGCTACAATGCTTCGTCGCCAGCGGATGAATGGTGTTCTCATCCGCGATCAGCGAGGGATCTCCGAAAATCGGATCCGGCAGCGCGCCCTGAGATCGGGCCGATCCAGACGTCCAGAACCAGCCGCACAGAGCGGCGATCATTACTGACAGGATTCGAAAATTCACGCGGATCGACAGGTCTAAACGATAGGAGGAAAAAAGGCTCGAGAGTCCTCGGACTGAACCGATTCAATTTCCGCCAGCCTGACAGCGGCGGCAAACACGATTCTTCCCATCGCAAAATGACGAGATCGTGATGTCAGGAGTCTTCCTTCACCCCGAGTCCGGTGATGATACGCGCCCCGCGCCGATAGCGGACGTAGGCGTAGAACCACTGGAGCAGGACCGCCAGCTTGTTGCGGAATCCGACCAGGAACATGAGGTGGATGAACAGCCACATCAGCCAGGCGATGAACCCCTTGAACTTCATCCCCATGCTCGATGCCACCGCCGCGCTCCGGCCGATCGTGGCCATGCTGCCTTTGTCGAAATAGCGAAACTGGGGCCGCACCTCGTAGCCGCTACCCTTTCCCCGACGTTGCTTCCGTTTCCATTCGTCCATGATCACTCTCGCCGCGTGCCGGCCCATCTGCATCGCGGCGGGACACAGGCCAGGCACCCGCACTTCGGCCTGGTCGACGCAATCCGCGATGTCTCCCACCGCGAACACCTCGGGGTGTCCGGGAATGCTCAGGTCCTTTTCGACCGTGATGCGGCCCGCCTTGTCGGTTTCGACGCCAAGCGTATTCGTCAAGGGCACCGCCTGCACGCCGGCCGCCCACACGATGTTTTCCGCCTCGAGGGTTCGCTCCGGCAATTCGATGGCGCGCTCGCGCACATTCTGAACCGGCGATTCGGTCAGGACCGTCACGCCCATCGCTTCCAGTTTCCGGCGCGTGTATTCCGACAAGTCTTCATCGTACATCGAAAGCAGCCGCGGCAAGGCTTCGACGAGGACGATCTTCGCATTGTCGGTATCGATGCGCCGAAAATCCGAGCGCAGGACGTGGCGCGCCAGTTCGGCGAACGCGCCCGCCAGTTCCACTCCCGTCGGTCCGCCGCCGACGATCACGATGGTCATGAGCCGCTCGCGTTCCTCCGGGTCGTCGCACATTTCGGCCTGCTCGAAGGCCATCAGCACCCGGCGACGCATCTGGGTGGCATCATCGAGACTTTTCAGGCCGATCGTGTGCGTGGCCCACTCGTCGTGGCCGAAATAGCCGGTCCGCACCCCGAGACCGATCACGAGGTAGTCGTAGACCAGTTCGCGGTCGCGCATCTTCACCGTTTTGTTTTCCAGATCGATCGACCGGACCTCGTCCATCAGCACGGTCACATTCTCGTCGTCGGAAAACACGCTGCGCACCGGGTGGGCGATCTCCGGCGCCGCCAGACCGGCCGAGGCGACCTGGTAGAGCAGCGGCTGAAAGAGGTGGTGATTCTGGCGATCGACCAGGGTGACGCGGAATTCGTCGTGGCCCCGCATGGCCTGGCAGAATTCCAACCCGGCAAACCCGGCGCCGAGCACCAGGATGTGGGGACGTTGATCATTGGCGGGAGTATTCATGGCATGAAAAAGAGTGGAAGACACAGAAGACAAGGTAAACAGACGCGGCGCGGCGCGCGAACCAACTACCGATTCCCGAGACTCAACCCTGTTGAGTCGCCGACCCAAGAGGGTCAGATGCCGCCGCGCGCCAAAACAATGCCGTCGCCGGCGCCACAGGAATCGGGTTCAGGCGGAAACCCGGGATCGCGATCGGGAACACGACGCGAACCGAACCACCTGGGCTCGCCATCTCTCGAAGGAGAGAAGCGAAAGCGGAAAGCCTCGAAAAGGGTGGTTCATCACGGAAAGTTACGCCGGTCCGGCGGGTTCGGAAACCCCTTGCCGAAACTCCGGTGATCTGATTTTCTTGACGCCCCGGAAAAAAAACCGAACCCGCCATGAAACGCCCCTACCGAATTCATTTCATCGCCGCCTTGCTCGCCCTGCCTTTCGGGGCCTGCCAGGAGGAAAAAGCCGACTCCTCATCCAACGAAAGCTCCACCGTGTCCGATTCCAACGCCATCAAAGAAGAACCCTTCGGCACCATCGACGGTCAGGAGGTCCAGCTTTACACCCTGACCAACGAGAATGGTGTCGTCGCGAAAATCATGAACTACGGCGGCATCGTGGTTTCCTTCATCGCCCCCGACAAGGATGGGAACCTGGCGGACGTGGTCCTCGGCTTCGACTCCGCCGATGAGTATGTGAGCAAGGAGAGTCCGTATTTCGGCTGCATCGCCGGCCGTTATGCGAATCGGATCGCCAAGGGCAAATTCACCATCGACGGCAAGGAATACACCCTCGCCACCAACAACGATCCCAACCACCTCCACGGTGGTGACAAGGGCTTCGACAAGCGCATCTGGGATGCCGAGCCGAAGATGACGCCCGACGGCCCCAGCCTGAAACTGCACCGGGTCAGTCCCGATGGTGAGGAAGGGTATCCCGGCAACCTCGACACCACGGTGACCTACACCCTGACGGACGATAATGGCCTGAAGATCGACTACGAGGCCACCACGGACAAACCGACGGTCCTCAACCTGACCAACCACAGCTACTTCAACCTCGGCGGTCACGGCAGCGGCACCATCCTCGATCATGAACTGATGATCGCGGCCGATCGTTACACGCCGATCGACGCGACCTCGATCCCCTTGGGCGATCTGCCCTCGGTCGAAGGAACGCCTTTCGATTTCCGGAAACCGACGCCGATCGGCGCCCGCATTGGGGAAGACAACGAGCAGCTGAAAAACGGGCTCGGCTACGACCACAACTTCGTCATCAAGGACAGTCGCGACGGCAAGCTTCAACTGGTCGCCACCGTCCACGATCCCGACAGCGGTCGTCTGCTGGAGGTGGAAAGCGACGAGCCCGGCCTCCAACTCTACGTCGGCAATTTCCTGCCCAAGGACGACCCGATGCAGGGCAAGGATGGCAAGACCTACGGTTACCGTGAAGCCTTCTGCCTGGAGGCGCAGACCTTTCCCGACTCGCCGAACCAGACCCAGTTCCCCTCCCCCGTCCTGCGCCCTGGCGAGACCTATCACCAGACGACGATCTATCGGCTGGGGGTGAAGTGATCGGTGACGCCGAATCGGTAATCAGTATTCAGTGATCGGTAGTCAGTCGTCCTGATTCCCGTGAGGAATGAAAAGTCGGTGACGAACCGTCCCGTTGCGCCTATGGATCGGCGCCCGTCTACCATCGTGATCATCCATCGACCACTGATTACCGACCACTGAATACTGATTACCGACCACTGATCACTGAGCATTTCCCTTGTTCACCCTCCTCCAGACCGATCCCGAAACCAAGGCTCGCCGCGGTCGTCTCGAACTGGCCCACGCCACCGTCGAGACTCCCTGCTTCATGCCCGTGGGCACGCGCGGCACGGTGAAATCGGTGCACCCGGCGGAACTGCTCTACCCGGAACTCGACACCCGGATCATTCTCGGGAACACCTATCACCTCTTTATCCGGCCCGGAACGGAGATCCTCGAGCGTTTCGGCGGACTCCATCGGTTCATGCGTTGGGACCGCGCCATCCTGACCGACTCGGGCGGCTACCAGGTATTTTCCCTCGCCAAGCTCCGGGAAATCAAGGAGGACGGCGTTCACTTCCTGAGTCACCTCGACGGTTCGAAGCTGTTTCTCGGACCGGAAACGGCACTCGACGTCCAGAAAGTCATCGGCAGCGACATCGCCATGATTCTCGACGAATGCCCGCCGGCTGGTTGCGGGCACGAGTACGCCGAGAACAGTCTCGCCCTGACCCAGCGTTGGGCCGATCGCTCCCGCGACTGGATCGAGAAAAATCGTCCCGAGGGGCAACGTTATTTCGGGATCGTCCAGGGTTCCGTCTTCGCCGATTTGCGGGAAAAGGCCGCCCGCGACCTGGTGGCACTCGATTTCGACGGATACGCGATCGGGGGACTCAGCGTCGGCGAGAGTATTCCCGAGATGTATACCGCCGTCGAAAACGCCGAGCCCCACCTGCCCGCCGACAAGCCCCGCTACGCCATGGGACTCGGCCAACCGGACCAGTTGCTGGAGCTGATCGGACGCGGTGTGGACATGTTCGACTGCGTCCTGCCAACCCGTGTGGCCCGCAACGGCACCGCCTACACGGCAGACGGCACGCTGAACCTGAAGAACCAGAAACACGAATCCGACGACCGGCCTCTCGCCGAATCCACGCACCCGCTTTGCGAGGGATTCAGCCGCGGCTACCTCCGGCATCTCATCAAGAACGACGAAATCCTCGGACTGCGCCTGCTGACGCTCCACAACCTCCACTTCTATCTCGACTTGATGAAGCAGGTCCGGCGTGCTATTGAAGCCGGCGTTTTTGCCCATTTCCAAGCCGACTTCCTCCGGCGCTACCGCGCCTCCACCGCTTGATCCGGGCGGCGCGCCTCTTTTCGCGACCCAATCCCACAGTACCCTAGTCTCATGAATTTTCCCCAGCACCTCATTCTGGCCCAGGAATCCGCCCCCGCCGGCAGTCCCGGTGGCCCTCCCCAGAATCCCAATGCGAACCCCATGGGCTCGATGTTGCCCATGATGCTCCTGATGCTGGTCATCTTCTATTTCGTCCTCATCCGTCCGCAGCGGAAACAACAGAAGGAACTGGAGAAAAAACGCGACAGCATCCAGATCGGCGATGATGTGGTGACCATCGGCGGAATTCACGGCCGCGTGACCAACAAGTCGGACCGGACCGTGACGGTCAAGGTTTCCGACAACAACACGAAGCTCAAATTCGAGAAATCCGCCATCAACCAGGTCTTCCCCAACAACAAGGAACAATCCGACGCGACCGAGGCTGACGCCGAAGTCATCGAGGAAAAGTCCACCGATTCCTGATCTCAAAAATCGCCCGCGGGCAATCGATCAACCCTCTCGCCCCGGCCGTTTTACCCTGTTCGGTCCACGACCCAACCCTCTCTGATCCGACCGATCTCCCTCCCATGAAAATCCTCGCGCAAACCGCGACCCCGGCTCCGAAATCCGGAACGGAAAACGCCACCCCCGCGGCCAAAACCGAAGCTGCTGCTCCCGCGGCGAAACCGGAAGCCAAAACCGAAACTCCGGCGGCTCCTGTCGCCGATAAGCCGGCCCCGGCTGAGGCGAAACAGGACGCAGCAGTGGAAAAACCGGCTCCCGCTCCGGCTGCACCCGCCACGGATGCGCCTGCTCCGGCAACGACCGATGCGACTACGACGACCGCCACGATGGAAGTGCCCGCCGGCAGTGACGCCGTCGCCAAGGAGGCCGATGCCGCTGGCGCCGCGGGTTTGCCGTCGCAAGTCATCTTCGGGCTCGGGGTGTTGCTGATGGGCATGTTTCTCTGGTACTTCGGCACCGAATCTTCACGCCGGAAACGTCTCATCGGCACCGTGCTGGCCATCGCCGTGGCTGCCGGCTCGTGGTGGTTCTACGATTCGCTGGGCATCAAGAAAGGGATCGAAATCCAGGGCGGGATCGCCATGACGATCCGCATCGATCCCGGTGAAGATGAAGACGGGAACCCCAAGCCGGTTTCTCCGGGAGCGCAGCAGCAGGCGATCAAGGTCCTGCAACGCCGCCTCGACAACCTCGGCACCCAGGACATCACCATTTCCCCGCAGGGCGAGGACCGCATTTTCCTGCAACTGCCGGGCAAGGATGAAAAAGAGCGGAAGCAAATCGAGGAAACGCTCGCCAAGGTGGCGAAACTGGAGTTTTCGCTGGTCCATCCCGACAGCCGCTTCAAGGCAGCCCAGGTAGCGGGCGGTGCCGACGTCGTTGCCGGTTGGCGGGCGCTTCCCTACATTCCCCAGGAGGACGACGAAGGCAATCCGCTGCCTTCGCGCGGCTACGAACTGGTGAAGATCAAGCCCGACATGCTCGGGAAACACGTCACCAAGGCTTTTCACTTTTACGGACCGGAGGGCGACGCCATCAGCGTGAGCTTCGATGGTGAGGGCGCCAAGATCATGGCGGCGCTGACCAGCCAGCACCAAAATGAGCAGTTGGCCATCATCATGGACGACGAGATCCTTTCGGCGCCCAACATCAAGCAGCCGTTTTCTTCCGGTTGCCAGATCACGGGGAATTTCACCCAGGAATCCGCCACGGCGCTCGCCTCGGCCCTGGAGAATCCGCTGGAGAATCCGATCAAGATCGAGCGTTCCTCGGTGATTTCGCCGACCATGGGTGCCCAGACCATCCACCAAGGGGTTTTCGCGGGGGTCGCCGGCCTGGCGCTGACCCTGCTGTTCATCCTCGTCTACTACCGCTTCGCCGGACTGCTGGCCATGGTCGGCCTGACGCTGAACCTCGCCATGATCTTCGGCGCCATGGCGCTTTTCAAATTTACCCTGACCCTTCCCGGGATCGCCGGGATCATCCTGACCATCGGGATCGCGGTCGACGCCAACGTGCTCATCTACGAGCGATTACGCGAGGAAATGGCGGCCGGCAAATCGCTGCCCGCCGCCATCAAGACGGCCTTCGAAAAAGCGCTGTCGGCCATTATCGACGCGAACATCACCACCCTTTTCACCGCGATCATTCTCTTCGCGGTGGCCACGGGCACGGTGCGCGGTTTCGCCGTCACCCTCATGATCGGGATCATCGCGACCCTCTTCTCGGCCCTGATCGTGACCCGGGTCTGTTTCAGTTGGATGACCGACACCGGATTCCTGCAGAGCCTCAAGTTCCTGAACATCATCCCCTCGAAAATCATCGATTTCCTCGGGAAGCGAAAAATCGCCATTCTCTGTTCCGCGGTCGCCTTTGTGGTGTCGCTGGTGGTGATCTTTGTCTCGGATCCGCGCGGCGTGGACCTCAAGGAAGGGGACCTCGTCACTTTCCGGGCGCCGGATACTCTGGAAAAAGGCCAGGTAGCCGAACTGTTGCAGGACGCCGACCTCGACCTCCAACCCATCGTCCAGATCCAGAAACCGGTGGGGACCGACGGCGAATTCGTCACCGTCCGCACCGGCTTCGAGAAGGGCGACACGGTGATTGAGAAGCTTCAGGAGAAGTTCGGCGAATTGGAAGACCTGACCAAGGATTCGGTGGGCTCCGCGGTGGGATCGGAAATGCTGCGCAGTTCCGTCATCGCCCTCGGACTCGGCCTTCTCGTCATCCTGGTTTACCTCACGATCCGATTCGAATTCGCGTTCGCCCTCGGTGCCATCGCCGCGTTGTTCCACGACCTCGTCATTACGCTGGGCATCACCACGCTGCTCGGTGAGGAAGTCTCGCTGATCACCGTCGGCGCCTTCCTGACGATCGCCGGTTACTCGATCAACGACACCATCATCGTGTTCGACCGCGTCCGCGAAGGTCTGGCCACGAAACGCGGCGACGTGAAAGACGTGATGAATCACGCGCTGAACGCCACCTTGGGACGCACCTTGCTGACATCGGGCACCACCCTGTTCACCGTGGTGGTCCTTTACCTGTTCGGCGGTCCCGCCCTGAAGGGTTTCTCGCTGCCGCTGATCATCGGGATCCTCGTGGGAACCTATTCGTCGATCTTCGTCGCCTCGCCGATCGTGCTCTGGTGGGCTCGCCGCACCGGCACCAACCTGCGCCGCGAGGTGCTCGACACCGAAGCCAGCCGGGTCGATTCCGGCACTGCCAAGGCATGAACTACGGAAAAATGGGCCGCCGGTCATCACTTGACAGCGGCCCGCTTCGCTCCTAAATTCCCGCCCTTTTTCCGGAGGTTTCCACCTCCCCCCTTGTTTTTCCGCACCACCAACACAAACGAAAGCCGCCTGTATGCCCGAAGTTAATGTCAAAAAAGGAGAGTCGATCGATCGCGCCCTGAAGCGTCTCAAGAACAAGCTTGAGTCCGAAGGGATCATGGAAGAGATCCGTCGACTGCGTGCTTTCGAAACCCCGGCTCAGCGCACCAAGCGCAAGGCTCGCGCCAAAGCGAAGCGCAGCCGGAATCGTTTCCGTTTCACCCTGAATGATCCGAAGCCTGATTCGGACAAGTCCGAAGATTGATTTCGGCGGCGCCTGACGGCCCCAAGGTTGAGCAACAAACGACCCAACGCTTTCACCGATCAACGCCGCCCCCGGTCTCTCCAGGGCGGCGTTTTTCTTTCCGATTTGCCCCGCCCCGCTGCTTGCGCACCGGCCTTCCCGCACTAGGGTTGCCCCGTTTTTCCTCCCCTCTCCCTCTCACTCCAAAACCTGAACTCCGATGACGTATCGCACCCATCACTGCAATGAACTCCGGCCCGAGCACGCCGGCGAAACCGCTACCCTGGTGGGTTGGGTGAATACCAAGCGCGATCACCACGGCGTCATTTTCATCGACGTGCGTGACCGCGAGGGCGTGACCCAGTGCGTCTTTCGTCCCGAGGAAAACGCCGAGGCCGCCGAGCTGAGTCACGCGCTGCGCCAGGAGGACGTCATCCAAGTCACCGGACGCGTCGATCGTCGTCCCGAATTCGAGGGCCAGACTACCGTCAATGAAACGATCGCTACGGGCGAGATCGAACTGGTCGCCACCGGCCTGAAGGTGCTGAACAAGGCGGAGGTTCTGCCTTTCCAGCTCGACAAGGAACTGAGCAACGAGGACCTGCGGATGAAGCACCGCTATCTCGACCTGCGTCGCCCGCGCATGGCGAAAAACCTGCGCCAGCGCCACCAGATCACCAAGGCGATCCGCGATCACCTCGACGCCGAAGGCTACCTCGAAATCGAGACGCCGATCCTGTCGAAATCGACCCCGGAAGGCGCTCGCGATTTCCTCGTTCCTGCGCGCCTCAACCCGGGCAAGTTCTACGCCCTGCCCCAGGCGCCCCAGCAGTACAAGCAGATGCTGATGGTGGCCGGGATCGAGAAGTATTTCCAGATCGCCCGCTGTTTCCGCGACGAGGATTTGCGCGCCGACCGTCAGCCGGAATTCACCCAGGTCGATATCGAGGCCAGCTTCGTTACCGACGAGGACATCATTTCTCTGATCGAAGGGTTGCTCGCGTCTTCATTCAAGGTTTCGCGCGGCGTCGAGGTTCCCACGCCTTTCCCGCGCCTGACCTACCAGCAGGCCATGGACCAGTTCGGCAGCGATAAGCCAGAGCGCCGCATCGGCATGGAGATCGTCGACTTTTCCGACGCCTTCGCCGGATCGGCCTTCAAGGTTTTCGCCGGAACGATTGAAAAGGGCGGTACCGTCCGCGCCATCAACGCCAAGGGATTTGCCTGCGTCACCACCGGCCAGATCAAGCGCCTCGAAGAGATCGCCAAGGAAGCCGGCGCCGGCGGACTCGCCTACATCAAGGTCGAGGGTGGCGAATGGAAGTCGCCCATCGTGAAATTCTTCACTGACGAGGAGAAAGCCGCTCTCACCGAGAAACTCGGCATCGAGGAAGGTGACCTCGTGCTTTTCGGCTGCGACCAATGGGCCGTCTGCTGCGAAGTCCTCGGCCGTCTTCGCCTCGAAGTCGCCAGCATGCAGAACCTCTACGAAGGCAAGGAAGAGGAACTCGATTTCCTCTGGGTCACCGAATTTCCCCTGCTCGGCTACGATGAGGAAGAAGGCAAGTGGAACGCGGTTCACCACCCGTTCACCCGTCCCAAGGCCGACGACGTGGCGCTGCTCGAAGACGAAGCCAACTGGGGCAAGGTTCGGGCCGAAGCCTATGATGTGGTCCTGAACGGTTACGAACTCGGCGGCGGCAGCCTCCGAATTCACGAAAAGGATCTTCAGGCGAAGATGTTCACCGTGCTGGGCATCAGCGACGAGGAGCAGGCCGAGAATTTCGGTCACATCCTCAGCGCCTTCCAGTTCGGCGCTCCGCCCCACGGCGGCATTGCCCTCGGGCTCGACCGACTCGTCATGCTGGCCTGCTACGAGGACAGCATTCGCGAAGTCATCGCCTTTCCGAAGAACAACAAGGGCGTCGACCTCATGTCCGCCAGCCCGGCGGAAGTCGATTTCAAACAGCTGCGCGAGCTGTATGTGAAGTCGACCGTGGGCGAGAAGAAATGACGGGAGTCAGCAGGCTTGTCTCATGACGGGAGTGTGTTCGGAGAAAGACCGGGAAATGAATTCGTGGCCATTTGACTGATTCGTGAAAATCCGTGGTTAAACCCAGGAAAACACGAATTCACTCGAATTGAGCGAATCGACACGAATACGTCCGGCTTCACGGATGGCGCCGAATTTCGTTCACAGCCGCACCCAGTCCTTGAGGTCTTCGTGCTCGAAAATCATCGATTCCTGAACGGTCAGGACCGTTCCCTTGCCGGCTTCCATCGCCCGCTGAAACATGGCGTGGGCAATTCCCACATCCGTGTAGGCGAGGCCGACGGCGTTGAAATAGGTGCGCTCGACGTCTGATTCGCGGCCCGGTTTTTCGCCGGTGACGAGATCGACGAGATTCGCGTGGATGTCTTCGTCGGCCAGTTCACCGTCCTGATACATCCGGCTTAGCGTCTGGGTGCGGTGTTTTACCGTTTCCCAGTCATCGGTCACGATCTTGTCGCATTGCTTGGCCACGGCGTACTCGTCTTCCCAACCGCCGACATGACTGTAAAAGGCACCAGGCTTCATCCATTCCGCTTTCAGTAGCGGCGCTTGCGCGCTGGTGGCGGTGACGATGATGTCCGCGCCGTCGGTCGCTTTCTGGAGATCGGTTCCAGCGGCGACGAAAGTCATCTGCGGCAGCAGCGCCGACATTTCCCGAATGAACTGTGCCTCTTCCGCCTCGGTCTTCGCCCCGATGCGACACTCTTTCAGTGAGGGCCGCACCGTTTTCATCGCGATGAGATGCATCTTGGCCTGCTCGCCCGAACCGATGAAACCGATGACCTCGGAATCCTCGCGTGACAGGTATTTCGCCGCAATCCCACCCATCGCCCCGACCCGCATGTTGGAGCAGAGCGTGCCTTCCATGAAGGCAATCGGGAAACCGGTCTCGATCTCGCTGAGAATGATGACCGCCGAGAGATTCTGCAGTCCGTATTTCACCGGGTTCGGCGGGAAGACCGAGACCCATTTCACCCCGCAAACCTTTTCCGGGACAAACGTCGCCGGCAGACAGTTGATTCGTTCCTGGGTGTCCTGATTGAAGATTTGGACGATTTTTTCGGGAAACAGGACATCGCCCGCCTTGAACGCCGTCATCGCGTGTTCGGCCGCCTCCATGGCCAGGCGAAGATCGAGACAGCCGGCGTGAAGGAGGTCTTCCTGTGAAAGGTACCGGCAGCGAATAGCATGATCCTTCATACCTATAGTCTGTTGCCGATGAACCAGTCGCGATCGGCAGCGACTGCCAAAACCTGCCCGGATTTTGGCGATGGTCAGTAGCATGGCTTTTCAAGCCGTGCATGTCCCCGTGGGATTGTATCCCGCGATTCACCGTATTGGCTTTGGCTGGGCGGGATTCAATCCCGCCCGGACGTGCACGGGATTGGAATCCCATGCTACGCATAGTCATCTCAAAACTCCGCCCAGCCCGGCACTCGCGGAAAGGGAATCACGTCGCGGATATTGGCCACGCCGGTCACGAACATCAGCATTCGCTCGAATCCGAGCCCGAAACCCGCGTGTGGCACCGTGCCGTAGCGACGCAGGTCGACATACCACCAGTAGTCCTCCTCCGAGAGACCGTGTGATTCCAGGTTCGATTGAAGCAGGTCGAGCCGTTCTTCGCGCTGGCTGCCTCCGACGATTTCACCGATCCCGGGAACGAGCAAATCCATCGCCGCGACCGTTTTCTGGTCGTCGTTGAGCCGCATGTAGAACGGCTTGATCTCGCGCGGGTAGTTGTAAACCGTGACCGGACACTTGAAGTGCTTCTCGGTCAGGAAACGCTCGTGCTCGGATTGAAGATTGTGACCGTACTCGACCGGGTACTCGAACTTTTCGCCGCTGCTCTGCAGGATCTCCACCGCCTCCGTATAACTGACCCGTTCGAAGGCCCGATCGCGAACGAACTCAAGCCGCTCGTGCAATCCCCTGTCGATGAATTTGCCGAAGAAGTCCAAGTCGCCAGCGCAGTTCTCGAGCGCATCTTCGACCAGGAACTTAATCATTGCTTCGGCCAGGTCCATGTCGCCGCCGAGGTCGCAAAAGGCCATTTCCGGTTCGATCATCCAGAACTCAGACGCGTGTCGCGACGTGTGCGAATTCTCTGCCCGGAACGTCGGTCCGAAGGTGTAGATGTTCGACAGCGCGCAGGCAAAAGTCTCCCCTTCGAGCTGTCCGCTCACCGTGAGATAGGCGCGCTTGTCGAAAAAGTCCTTCGCGTCATTTCCAGCCGCGAAATCCTCACCCTTCAGCGTGGTCACCCGGAACATCTCGCCCGCTCCTTCGCAATCACTGGCCGTGATGATCGGGGTGTGCACGTAGACAAAATCGCGTTCCTGGAAGAATCGGTGAATCGCATAGGCCAGCCGACTGCGCACCCGAAACACCGCGCCGAAGAGATTTGATCGTGGCCGCAGGTGGGCAATGGACCGCAGGAACTCCATGGTGTGCCCTTTCTTCTGGAGCGGAAAATCCTCGTCGGCATTGCCGTGAACGATCACATCACGCGCCTGGATCTCGAACGCCTGTCCCCCGCCCTGCGACTCCACCAACGCCCCCACGATCTCCACCGAGGCGCCGGTGCGAATGTGAACGATTTCCGATTCGTAGTTGGCCAGATCCGCATCCGCAATCACCTGGATTCCCTTCAGGCAGGAGCCATCATTGACCTCCACAAAGGAAAACGCCTTCGAGTCCCGCCGCGTCCTCACCCATCCCTGGATGCGAACCTCCTCACGCGGCCCGTCGGCGGCGAGGAGGGATTTGACCAGTGAACGTTCGGGGCGATCCGGAGAGCTGTGAGACATGCGGGAAACTAAAACTCCCCGGTCCCGCTCACAAGCGCGGACTCGTGATCCGCTTCATGCCAGCGACGGAACCTCCCAGCCCTTGCGGTATTCTCTCTTCAAAAACTGGTTCGCTTCGGAGACGTCGGTGACTTTCAGGTTTTTTGAGTCCCAGGTGATTTTCGCCCCGGTCCGGTAAGCCACATTGCCGAGCAGAACGGTTTCCGTCAGCGGTCCCGAGTAGGCGAACGGGGTCGCCGTTTTGCCTTTGCCGCGGATGGCGTGAATCCATTCCTCGTAGTGATTGTGGTCCGGGAGATCGGCCCATTGATAATCGGCAAAATTCTCTTTCGGGAAAAGCTCCGGCATCTCGGGAAATCCGACGAAGAGGTTGCCTTTTTCTCCGACAAACAAGAGTCCATTTTTGGTACCGGGCCAGTCGGGAGGCGCCTGGAACAGTTCCCGCGATGGTTGTTTGCCGGCTTCATACCACGTCAGTTTCAGCGTATCGGTGGTGTGCCTGGTGCCGGGAAAGGTGTAGTGGACCAGGCACCATTCGGGTCCGGATTCAGGATGAGGTGGCGGTCCCTCGGCCTCAACCGTGGCGGGCGGTCCGAGTTCGAGAGAATTCACCACCGGGTCCAGCAAATGACAACCCATGTCGCCGGCCACGCCGGTTCCAAACTCCCACCAGCCTCGCCATTTGAAAGGGTGATAAACTCCGCTCACCCAGGGACGTTCCGGCGCCACGCCGAGCCACTGATCCCAATGCACGGTGGCGGGCGGCTCACCACCGGGTGCCGGCCGATCCATCCCCTGTTGCCAGAAATTGATGGGTCGATCCGTCCAGGCGTGCACCTCGCTCACCTTGCCGATGATGTGATCCTCACGCAACGCGTGCACCGCCGTCTTGATGCGCCGGGTGGCGTGGTGCTGGACGCCCATCTGGGTCACGAGATCCGGATGCTCGGCCGCGATTCGAGCCAGTTGACGGGCTTCGTGGATGGAATGGGTGAGCGGCTTCTGGGTGTAACAATGAATCCCCAGTTCCATCGCCGTGGCCGTTACCGGGGCGTGGGTGTGATCGGGCGTCGTCACCGTCACGGCTTCGATTCCCGGCATCTCCAGCAGTTTCCGCCAGTCGGTAAACTTTTTCGCCTTGTCGAAACGCACCGCCGCTTTCGCCAACCGTTCTTCGTCGATGTCGCAAATGGCCACGATCTCGTTTCCGGGTGCGACTTCCAGCATATCGGTCCAGCCTTTGCCGCCCACGCCGATGCAGGCGATGGCGATCTTTTCGTTCGGCTTCGCGGTCGAGAGAAACGCGGGCGCCGCGAGACCGCCACCGGCCATGGCGGCTCCGCGCTTGAGGAATTGGCGACGGGAATATCCATTCATGAAATCGATCCTCTCCCGCGCCGACCTCCACCGGCAAGCCCTCAGGCAGCCATCATCACGCCCCCGCATTGACTCAACCGGGTCTGGTCCGTCACCCAACAGGGTATGATTTTCGAACCGCGCGATCCATTTCCCGCCATTCCAATTTCGCGTGAATTTTCCAATTCCGTGATCCCTTCCCGCTCTGTTCTGTGGTAAGGGAAAAGCCAAATCATGAGCGAGCACAAACCGGAAAGCAGCGCCAAGTTCCGAGGCGCCTTCGTCATCATCCTGGCCCTGGCGATCTCGACGCTGTTCTTCGCCCTGATCTGGTCCTTCCTCAAACCGTTGCTCCTGGCCGCAATTTTCACGGCCATGGTGTATCCGATTTATCGAAGGCTGTTGATCCTGTTTCGCCGAAGGGAGACGCCGGCATCAATCGCCACCATCCTCATCGTGATCCTGCTCATATTGGGACCCTTGTCTGGATTTGTCGGGATCGTGGCCAAGCAGGCCGTGGAGATCACCCAGTCCATCATTCCGGATCAGAAGGAAGCGGCGGAAGGCGAAGACAAACCGCAGGAGGGGCAGCATGGAGAGGAGACGCAGGAGATCGGGAAAGCGAAATCGGGCGATGACGAACCGACGTCGGATGGCGAAGCCGCGAATACCATTCTTCCCTGGTTCAAAGACAAATTCGGAAGCGATTCCTACAATCAAGCCAAAGACTGGGTGCTGGAGAAGGCTCCTTTCATGGCCGACTTTCTCCCCGATCGCGATCAGATCCTGAACGGCGTCGCCAACCTCGCCCAATCCGCCGGCCAGTTCCTCGTCAACAGCGCGCAGAAGATGACGGCGGGAACGGCGAGTTTCTTTCTCAGCCTCTTCGTCATGCTCTACGCGATGTTCTTCTTCCTGATCGATGGAAGAAAGATCCTCGAGAAGATCCTCTACTACATCCCGCTCGGACCGGATGAGGAGGAGCTGATGCTCGATCGATTCCTCTCGATCACGCGCGCGACCATCAAGGGCACGATGCTCATCGGCCTGATCCAGGGGACGCTCGGCGGCATCGGTTTCGCCGTCGCCGGGATCGGCGGCGCGGCCTTCTGGGGCACCATCATGGTCATTCTTTCCATCGTCCCCGGTATCGGCACCGCCCTGGTATGGATTCCGGCGGTAATCTACCTGCTGGCCACCGGCGACGTGGTCAAGGGGGTCATTCTCGGCACCTACATGGCGGCGGTCGTCGGCACGATCGACAACGTGCTTCGCCCGATCCTCGTCGGCCGGGATGCCGAGATGCCCGACCTGTTGATTCTCCTCGGGACTCTCGGCGGGATTTTCATGTTCGGCGTGATCGGTTTCATCATCGGGCCCGTGATCTGCGGTCTCTTCCTCATGATCTGGGAAATCTACGGCGAAACGTTCAAGGCCTGGCTGCCGCCGGTGAAGCCGTTGCACCGGAAGAAACTCAAACCCGACGCGGATTCGGAAGTGACACGTTCCGAGGTTCCCAAAATCGAGGAAGGGGAAAGCGAGCCCAAGAAGAACGAGGACGCCAAGAGCTGACCTTTCACCGCGCTTTCCCGGGTTCGAGGAAGTGTGTGAAAAAGTCGTAGATCACGGCGTTGGATTCCGTTGTCGGACCATGGTCGGGACGATTGTGCATGGCGACGCGATTCTCGAATCCGAGGAGGCGATTCACGGCGACCGCATGATTGAGCGCCGGCCAGCGAGCCGGGGTATCTTCGCTGCCTCCTGAGATGAGAAATGGCCGGGGCGCCATGAGGGCGTGGAGTTCGTGAAGATCCCGGCCCTCCGCCAGCAGACGGGGATACAAGCCCCGAGCGGGATTCGCCGCGGTGGGGATGCCGCGCTCCCGCCAGGGCTTCGGGTGCCAACCGAGATACCAGGGTTCCCAATAGTTCACGCTGGGCCGGGTATCGAAGACAATGCCCGGATCGGACCAGACCGCGCAGGCGAATTTGTCGTAGAGACAGGAGGCGAACATCGCCCACTTGCCCCCGAAGGAATGTCCGGTCACGCCCACACGTGACGGATCCACCTCGGGACGCGACGCCAGCACGTGATAGGCGTTCGCCGCCGCGTAAGCGAGCATCGAGAGGGGTTGCACCTTCGCATCTTCGATCGATGGCCAGTAAAGCGAGTAGGTTTTTGCCTCCGAGGCTTCCTTGGTGCCAATCGACAGTGTCACGAATCCCCGCTTCGTCAGCTGGTAGGCAAAATCGCGATTCTCCTTTCCCAGGCCGATCGCGGTCTCGGGTTCGTAGTAGACCGTCAGCACGGCGGGATGTCTTCCCTCTCCGTCCGGCACCAGCAGGTAGCCGGTCGTCTTCTCGTTCGGCGTCCAGAGAAAGCGGACGGTGTGCTGGGTGAAATCCTCGCGCCTTTCGGATTTCAGGATTTCCACTTCCGGTTCGGTGATCACTTCCGGCCACGGGCCCATGAGTTCCTGCCATTGCTGCCGGATTTCCTCCCGTCGTCTCTGCCAATCTTCAGGTGTCTTCACTTCCGTTCCGTCCGTGAAGAGCAACGGGGAGCGGAAGTCACCGAGTTTGCCCGCGAATGGTTCGGGCGCCGAAAAAGCGGGAGCGATGGTGTCCCAGGCCTCACCGGCTCTCGTCGAGGCAGACATTGCAATCAATGCGGTGAAAGCGAGGAGTTGAAATCGCATCATGCCCGCATTCTGCTCGCGACGATGCTACCGCGACAAATGCATTCGAATACGGCATGACGGCCGCCGTCTCGACGCGACTTGACGCCCCCCGTGATTCTGAGACGCTGGCGCCATGCATACTGTGATTCGTTTTCTCGTCGTGGCGATGCTGACCACGGCGCCTCTCGTCGCCGCTCCTCCCAATATCGTCGTGATTGTCGCCGACGACCTCGGCTACGGTGAACTCAGCTGCCAGAACGCGGAGTCAGATATTCCTACGCCGAATATCGACGCCATCGCGGCAGCGGGCGTGCGTTTCACCGATGGCTACGTGACGGCACCCTTCTGCGCGGCCTCCCGAGCCGGGTTGCTCACCGGCCGCTACCAGACACGTTTCGGGTTCGAGTTCAATCCCATCGGCGCCCGCAACGAAGATCCCGATGCGGGTCTTCCCGAGACCGAGACCACGCTGGCGGAAACGCTCAAGGACGGCGCCGGCTACACCACCGGCATGATTGGGAAGTGGCACCTCGGCGGCACCGCCCACTACAACCCTATCCGCCGGGGTTTCGATACCTTCTACGGCTTTCTCCACGAGGGCCACTACTACGTCCCTCCGCCCTACGATGACCATGTCACCTGGCTGAGGCGGAAAACGTTGCCCCCCGGAACGTCGGGTGAACGGTGGACCTCCCGCGACGGTCGCACGGTTTACACCTCACACATGGGTCATAACGAGCCCGCCTACGATGCCGACAATCCGCTATACCGCGCCGGCCAACCCGTTTCCGAAACGGAAAACCTCACCGACGCCTTCACCCGCGAAGCCGTCTCGTTCATCGAGGACAACGCCGATCGTCCCTTCTTCCTCTACCTCGCTTACAACGCCGTCCACAGTCCATTGCAGGGACGCGATGACTACCTCAAGAAATTCGAGCACATCGACGACATTCAGCGCCGCATCTTCGCGGCCATGCTGTCGCAGTTGGATGACGGCGTCGGAAAGGTGACCGCGGCGTTGCGCGATGCCGGGCTGGAGGAAAACACGCTCGTCTTCTTTCTCAGCGACAATGGCGGTCCCACCGCGGAGCTGACCTCCAGTAATGCTCCGCTTCGCGGCGGCAAAGGTGGCGTCTATGAAGGCGGGCTTCGCATTCCCTTCATCGCAAAATGGCCGGGCGTCATTCCGGCAGGCAAAACCTATGACCGCCCCGTGCTCTCTCTCGATATTTTCGCCACCGCCATCGCCCTCGCCGGAATCGACCCGCCGAAAAATCGCCAATTGGATGGGGTCAATCTGCTGCCTTTCCTGAAAGGAGAAAACCAGACCGATCCCCACGACGAAATCTTCTGGCGCGTCGGCAATCGCGGCGCGCTCCGGTCCGGAGATTGGAAGCTGGTCCGAAATCCCGGCAAGGGTGAAAGCAACGCCTGGCAGCTCTACCGGCTGGACGAGGACATCGCCGAAGAAGCCAACGTCGCCGAAAAGGAACCCGAAAAACTCCAGCAACTCATCGAACGCTGGGAAGCCCACAACAGCGAAATGGTCGAGCCCCTGTGGCGCTAAATCATACGAGCCATACGAGGAGCCTCCTCTGCGTCTCCCCCTCTGCGTCTCCCCCTCTCCGCGCGAGACTTATTCCAAATTCCCAATCTTCCTTCCCTCAAATCTCCGGTATCGCATCCTCGTCGCCAATGTCCTCGCCTTCCCAGTTGGCTTTTCCGTTTTCGTAGATCAGCACGCGGGCGGCGCTGTTCGGAGCCGGTTTCCGGTTTTCTTTGGGAATGTATTTCCGGTGTTCGGCGATGACGTCGGCATACTGGGGATCTCCGGCGAGATTCTTCCACTCGTTGGGATCGGCTTCCATGTCGTAGAGTTCCTCGCTGCCGTCCGCATAGATGATGTAGCGCCACTTTTCGGAGCGGATACCATGGTTGTCGTGATTGTGCGTGGTGATGGCCGGAAACTCCCGCGGTGCGTTCGCATCCTGTAGTTGCGGCAGCAGGCTGTGTCCCTCCAGTCCCTCGACCGGAGGCAGATCGCAGAGATCGATCAACGTCGGGTAGATATCCAGCAACTCGGCCGGTCGACCGCACAACTGCGCCGGTTTCACGCCCGGACCGGCAAAAATGAGCGGCACGCGTGTCCCGTCGTCCCAGAGCGTGTTCTTTCCCGTGATGGCCTTTTCACCGATGTGCCAACCGTGGTCGGACCAGAGAACGACGACGGTGTTTTCCTCAAAACCGTTGCGCGAGAGCGCGTCGGCGACGCGTTTCACCTGGCTGTCGACGAAACTGGTGCAGGCCAGATAGGAACGGGTCAGGTTCAGCCACTGGTTTTCCTCTTCGAGAAACTTCAGGCGCGGCTCGGGCAGCTTCCAATGCAGATACCAGGAAAAACGTGGCGTGTCATCTCGGTCGCCCCGCTGGATGATCGGCAGCTTCGTTTCGTTCTCGGGATGCAGGTCGAACCATTTCTGTGTCGCGTAGCAGGGCACGTGGGGCAGGAAGAATCCGCACGCGAGAAAAAACGGCTCGTCCTTCGGCATGGCGTCCAGCTTTTCGACCGCCCAACTCGCCACCTTCCAATCGCCCTTGTCCTCGTCCTTGTGGGGAAAAACACCCCAATCGACCAGCTTGTGCGGTTGCGGCGTCTTCACCAGTTTCTCCTTCGGAACCGGGCCCCCGCTGGCGGCGGGACCGAGTTCGTCCCACTCGACTCCGATGTCCTTCTTCTGCCGTCCGTAGCCCCCGTGATAGATCTTTCCCGTGTAGTAGGTCCGGTAACCGCTGGCCATGAAATGCTGGGGCAGGGTTTCCAGATCCTTCAGATAGTCGACCTCTCGAAACCACGGCTGCAGGCCGTAGATTCCCGTGCTGCCAGGCCGCCTGCCCGTCATCAGCGAAGTCCGCGACGGATTGCAAAGCGGCGCCTGACAGTGCGCGTTGGTGAAAGCGGTCCCCCGCGCCGCCAGGGCGTCGATGTTCGGCGTGATCGCATTCGGGTGCCCACCGAGATAACCGATCCAGTCGTTCTGATCATCAATGGCGATGAACAGGACGTTGGGCTTTTCCTCGGCATGACCCACCGCCACATCGAACGAAAGTACGAGCAATGCCGCGGCAAAAAATCGGGAGGTAATTTTCATGCGGCAGCTTCTATCATTGATTGCCTTCGCAACGCAACGGCGGCGTTGCGGCGCGGAGGGAATCGGAAACACGAAAAAAACCCAACAGGGTCAAGTCCGCGACCTGACCGTGTTGGGTCTATCATTGAACCCTCTTGTTCCCATTCCTCGTCTTCGTCTTATTCCGTCTGATGAGAATAAGAACAGGACAAGGAATAAGAATCGGAGGGGCCGACTCAGTGGCAGCCGCAGCCTTCGCCGCAACCGCCGCCTTCACCCTCTTCTTCCTCGTGCGAATGTCCGCCGGGGCCGTGGACGTGACCGTGGGAGATTTCTTCGGGCTGGGCATCACGCACACCGACGACGTCGACTTCAAAATGAAGGGTCTCGCCGGCGAGGGGGTGGTTGCCGTCGAGCTTGACCTTGTCTTCGCCGACTTCCTGCACGGTGAACAGGCGCATGCCGGCGGAGGTTTCGGCGGAAAAACGCATGCCGGGAGCGAGTTCCTCGACGGGCAGATGCTCGCGGGGCACGTCGATGACCAGGGATTCGTCGGGCTGGCCGTAACCTTCCTCGGGAGAAACGGAAACCTTGAGCGATTCTCCCTCGCTTTTGCCGGTCAGCGCGTTTTCCAATCCGGCGACGATATTTCCGTGACCGTGCAGATATTCCAGGGGTTCGCGACCCTGGCTGGTGTCAACGACATCGCCGGCGTCGTTGGTGAGCTTGTAGTGAATGGAAGCGACTTTGTCTTTTTCGATCGTGGTCATAGGTAGGCTAGGCTTTTGCTTGGGGCTGGGTTCGAATGATGGCGCGGCCTGGACCGGGCGCCTGTGGATCGGGAAAGGTATCAGATCCCTGAAAGGAGAGAGCGGCTTCGAAGATTCTCGAAGCCGCTCCGCGAAATTTGAAAATATCAGAGAAGGCCGGGATGGCGTCTCAGGTGAACCGGGTTCACCATTCGTCACCACCGCCACCGCCGCCACTGCGACGATCTCCACGGTAGCCACCGCCACCGCCACCACCGCGACGATCTCCGCGGTAGCCACCGCCACCGCCTCCTCCGCCACCACCGCGACGTTCTCCACGGTAGCCGCCGCCACCGCCTCCTCCGCCGCCGCCACCTCCACGGTAGCCGCCGCCTCCACCACCACGCTGGCCACCGCCACCGCCACCTCCACGGAATCCGCCGCCGCCACCACCGCCACCGCGGCGTTCTTCGGCTTCGTTCACACGCAAAGGACGGCCACCGCATTCGGCGCCGTTCAGGGCTTCGAGGGCGGCTTCCCCGGCTTCACGACTGCCGAAGGTCACGAAGGCAAAGCCGCGCTGGCGGCCGGTATCCCGGTCGACGGGATAGAAGAAGTCAGTCAAGGGCTCCCAAGGTTCGAACATGCCCCGAAGCTCGGCTTCGGTGGTTTCGTATGGGATGTTTCCTACGTAGAGTTTCACGGATTGCTGCTGTTGTTGTTTGGATTGCTAACTTGCAAAATTCGTGCCGAATATTTTTCGGGCAGAAGGGTAATCCAGAATCAAGCCCCAACGTAGAACGGGGAAACCCTTTTACTGGCGACCAGGTGCCGATAGGAGACGGAACAAACTTTACAGGGTGTGAGGGCGCGACCAGGTATCAAGAAATGGGCCGCATCGGGTCTAAGCTTCGTTCGAAAAGTTGACCACGCAAGGGGTTTTCTGCGCCCGATTGCGCCCCCGGTCGTCACCGTCCCCTCTGGCGAATTCGCTGCCGCGGTCTGGTGCGGGATTCGGGAACGGCAGCCGGGTCCGTTGCTTCCGGTTCCGACGTCGCCACGGAGGGGGTGACCGGGTTTTCTTCGCGATCGGCCGAACCGGCATCGGCGGCCCGCCAATCGTGGGCGTAAAGTTCCAGTTTCCGGGAACCGCTCTCGCCCTCCAGGTCCAGCCGCAGCCAGCCATCCCGGTTGACGAAGTAGAGATCTCCCTTGCCGGTCTGGTAGTCGAACTGCTTCAAGGTGTCGAGGCACAGCCTGGTGGCGCTGCGTTTCAACTGGGACCAGTCATCCGGCAGGTCCTGGATCACCTCGTTGAGCTTGGTGAAATCGATGCGGCCCGGAGACAGGGTATCGATCTCGCCCCACGTTTCGCCGAATACCAGGCCGCGCCCCTCGGACACGAGCTTGGCGTTCACTTTGCCGTCCATCACGAAGTTGTCCGGCGCCACGACGGTTGTCACCGGTCCCATCTGAAAGGTCGTCCCCGCCAACCAGGCATCCCAGCGGCCGACATCATTGAGGTAAACATTGAACTGCCCCTCGGCGTATCCATCGTAGGCCTCGCCACCGAATTTTCCGTAGATGCCGTCGGAGTCGTAGGTGACGGTGAGGTAGAGTTTCTCCACCTCGTATTGCTTCCAGACAGCACGCTCGAGGGTGAAGGTCTGGACGAGGTTGTTGTCCTCTTGCTTGATGGGAACGTTGAACTCGATGTCGCCTTCGAGTCCGAAGAGGGCGAGTTTCAGGTCGGGGAATTCGTAGACATACTGCTGCTCGCGGGGGATCTGGAGTTTCAGCGAGATCTCGCCTTTCTCCATGTTGGTGCTGGCATTGAACGGAAAGGGAACGATCCCGATGGGCCGGCCGGTCGGGGCGATCACGATCTTGCCGAAGTGGGCGTTGATCTCCCTGATTTCCCAGTCGGTTCCCGCCTCATCCGGATCGGCATAGGCGACGGGTGCGGTGGTCCCATCGACGCCAAACCCCACGCCTTCATTCTGCTTCCGGTAGTTCCGCTGGTAGTCGATCCACCAGAAAAGCCCCTGCCGCACGTAGATCGACGGGCTGATCAGGTCGATCTTGTCGATCCGCTGATTCACCAGGCCGGCAAAGGAGAACTCGACAAAGATCGTCGGCAGGAAAGCCACGGTGATGAACGAATCGTAGGGATCGCGAACCTCGATACCGGCCAGCTCGACCTTCTGTTTTCGATCTTGGGCGAGAAGACCTCCCTGGCTGAGCGGGATGTCGTGAAGACGGGTCTCAATAGCGAATTCCAACCCCTCGATCTGGGGAATCAGCGATTCGAAACGCACCTGGCTCTCGGTGACGACAAATTCTCCCACCGTCCACTCGCCGGTTCGGTCGAGCGGGTCGGATTCCTTCGTGTTGGCCGCCTGACCACCGTCCGGCTTCGGTGGTTCGGCGGCCTTGTCCGCTTCATCTTCCACGGCCTCTCCGCCATCGACCATCTCGCGAAGGCCCTTGCCGATCTGAAATTCGCCGCCTCTGACCTCGATCTTCTCGACCCGTCGATCCCGCTGCACCCCGGCTGCGTCGAATTCGACCGTCAGTTCCCGGACGAAAGCGACATCGCGCTCGCGAATCGCGCCCGCCCTCCCCGCTTCATCCACCAACGCGGGGCCATCCGCCGGCGCAGTGGGGTCGGGATCCTGCGGAAAAAGCCCACCGAGGGGTTCCACCGCCGCCTTCGCGTCCTTCTCTGCGACCGCACTTCCCGGCAGGGCTTCACCCTGCTGGCTGCGCACCCGAAGCTGACCGAATTCGAAATGATAACGCGGATCATTGTCCGCGGGGTCGGTGTTTTCCGCCGGCAGAGTTTCGAGCGAGAAACGTCCCTGCAATTTCGGAATGCGACCGCCGAAGGCTCCGGTGTCGAGCCTCAACGCGCCATCGATGATCGTGGCGTCGCCGATCACGAACGGGACCGGTGCCTCGGTCGGTTTTTCGGAATCGCCCTCAGCGGTTTCTTCCAGCGTTTTGGAATCCGAATCCTTCGCCGAAAAGTCGGAGACCCAATCCGGGAGCCGTTCGTCGGTCAGGTCAAGGACGGGACGCTCCACCCGGAGAAAATCCATCCGGTGCTTTCCCAGTAACTCGGGAAAACGGAAACGGCCCTCGATCTTCCCGATCTCCGCGATCGACGTCGAATCCTTCTCGGGCATCGCATTGTCATCGACACGCAGGTTGGCGATGGCGAACTGCTGCGTCGGCATGTCGGCGCTCACTTCGTCCGTCCCGCTGGTCGCGAAGGAACGCGGCGAGAGTTCGGTCAGCCGGGTTTCCCAATCGGCCGAGGCCGCCGGAATGTTTCGTTCGTCCCACCGCCAGCCGCTCGCATCGAGCTTGCCATCCGTGACCGACAGGAAACCGATCTCCCAGGACGATTCGGCATTCTCCGTCGTTCCAGGAGCCGCGTATTCCGACGACTCCGTCTCTCCACTCTTCCCACTGGAAAACCGGGCCAACGAATCCGGAGTCAGGTGCAGGCGCGGCGAATCCAGTTCGATCGATTCCAGACGACGTCTTTCATACAAGGCCGTCGGCTCGAATTTCAGCGCCAGTTTTTCCAGAGAAAGCGTCGGTGGCTGATCGCCCCGTCCGCCTTCATGTCCATCGAGACGGATGTCGGCCAGCGAGAGCGTCAACGGGTCGGAGGAAGAGAATCGGCCACCGGCGATCCGCAGATCCCGCCAGTCGAGCGAGGGCGAAAACTCGAAATCGGGCAGGTGCCTCGACGATCGGTCGCCCTCGAAGCCTCGAATCGAAATCTCGGCTCCATCGATTCGGAAGGCGCCGACGAGCACCTCGAAGACCCGACGCGCCGCCGTCGCCGGTTCGGCGGTGGCCGATTCGGCCGTTTCGGGTTCCGGTTTTCCTCCCGCATCCGCCTCGGCCGGTTCGGGAAACCAATCCGGCGTGATCTTCAGTTTCGGATCGGAAAAGCTCAACTCGGCAACCTCGACGCCGCTCAGATCGCTGCGCACCCGGCCGCGCAGGTCGATGCGGTCGATGGTTCCCCCGTCTCCGTCCTTTCCGAGGCGGACCTGGGAAAAACGCCAGCCGAGCGGTTCCTGATTCAGCCATTCCTCGTCGCCGAAATTCACCGGTGGCACGCTCAGGTCCCAATTGGCCTGGATTCGCGGCGCCTTCGACGTGTCGATATCGAGCTTTCCGTTGATCACCTCGATGCGCTCGGCCAAACGACCAAGATAAGACAAGTCCGGCGTCACACTGGCCGCTTCCGATTCTCCCGAGCCCGCTTTCGCCTCGGCGAACAGGTCCAGGCTGGCGTCGTCGATCCTCACCACCGGTCCCCGCAGGGTGACGGTGCGGAAGCGTCGCTCGTTCCGCAATTCGTCGAGGTCGTAGGTCAGATCGATCCCATCGAGACTCACCCAGGGCGCGTCTTCCGGGTTTGCCAGATCAGGCGGCGGCAGCAGCCGGACCGTATCCACATGGACCTCGCCGCGCTTCGAGACATCGACTTTGCCCAGTTCCACCCGGTAGGGAGCCACGAAGCGGGTAGCGGCCATGTTGGCGAGGCCGGTCAGGTTTTGCCACGCGAACCAAGCCACGATCGTGCCGATCAGGAGCACCACGATCGACAGGGCGAAAAACCAGCCGACCAGCTTCAGCAACCAGCGTCCCAGCCAGCGCAGGCGGCGCTTCTCGGCCGCGGGAGTCGCATTCGCTGGTTTCGGATCGGACATGGCTACCTCACTCTCTCGCCTTTTCTCCCCGCCATTCAAGCAGCGTGAAGCCGGAATCCGGATCGATGCCCTGCCACGACGCCACTTCGGCAAATCGCGACGCGTCGTCCAACCAGGTGAAACCGTCCGGCACCTCGGCGCGGTTGAAGGCGGGATAGCCGTAGGCGACAAACAGCCGCGCCCCATTCGTCTTTGCCTCGGACGCCAGCGCCTCCAATTGCCCCAGCGAAACCGCGCCACGAACTTCCGGCGCGTAGAGCGGCATCATTTCCCGACTGTGTCCGTAGCAGGCGAAAATGACCGGTGTTTGAGACTCCGATTCGATCGCAGCCATGCGATCGGCGACCTCATGCATCGGGCAAAACGGTCGGCTCCGCAGATTCGATCGTTCCTTCCAGGTGGCATCGAAAAAGGCGACCAGCGGCAGGATCATCAACAAGGCGGGCAACCATTTTTTGTTTCCCTTCGCGGGTTCGAAAGCCATTCCGAGCAAAAGCACGAACGGGATCAGCAGGAAGATCGCGAAACGGGTGTAGAAAAAGGTTCCGGTGAGCCGGAACACGACCAACAACAGGGCTCCCGCGCCAACCACGCAAGCGACGCTGACGAGGGCGACCCGGTTCTTTCGACAGAGGGAAATCGCCCCCCAGAGCGCCGTCAGTCCGAGCACGACCAACACCGGCCACAGCCAGGGTCCCAGAGATGCGAGATCGGCGTAGCCTTGGGCGCGTTCGTCGGGCGAGATTCGCCATGGCTGACCCGACACCACATCCACCGCCAGTTCCCGCAGCAATTCGGTTCCCAGGGCGTGATGAGTGTGGTTCGCGTTGACCGACTCGTACCACCGCGTCATCTGGAGGACGTTGGGCGCGAACAGCTGAAGAAAAAGCATCCCCGCCGCCACGTTGACCAGAAGCAGCCTTCCCAGCGCCGCCCATCGTTCCGGCTTCTCCTTCCACCCGGAAAAAACGAGAAAAAACGCCGCGACAAAAAAACCGAGCGCCACGAAAGCCGCGTGCGGAAACGACCAGACCAGCAGCGCCTGGTTGATCCCGAAACCCCACCACGGCCACCAGCGGGATTTCCCCGAGCGAAAGAGAGCCGCCAACCACAGGAATCCCGCCACCGTCCAGAGCATCACCCAGGAATACCCGCGGAGATCGACGCCGTATCGGATCGCCCACGGATGGAGGGCGAGGAAAAACGCCGCCATCAGTCCACCCGCCGGACGCCCCCAGGCGGCGCCCACCAGCGCCAATCCGGCGACGGCTCCGAGACTGGAGAGGAAATTGAAAAAGCGGACCGCGAAATCGCTGAAGGCGTGCGGTTTTTCGGGATCGGCGATCGATTTCCAGATCACGTGACTGATCCGGGCCGGGAACGAGGCCGCCGGGTGATTGGTCGGCCGGGTGTAATACCAGAGCGCGCGTCGCCAGTTCGCCTCCGCAAAGTAGCGGTCCTCCACCGGCTGATCTTCCTCGCCGATGTAATAGCCGACGATCCCGAATTTGATGCCCCAGAGTTCGTCCCACCACAGGCTCCGCGAAGCCAGCGGATAGCGGAAAAAGCCACCGACCAGCAGCAGAGCCACCAGTCCGAACCAGAATCCCGAGGACAACCGCGTCTTGGGAGAAAGGCACCCCTTTTCAGCTGCGATCGGCCCGAGAGCGAGGCGTGGCAGCCAGACTTTCACCGTTGCCAGCAGCGCCAGAACCACGACCAGATTCGCGGCGGCGGCGACCCAGAGTCCGGTCACAAAATCCGCCTCCGGTCGCGCGCGTTTGCCCGCTTCGATCCGTTCCGCCGTCTCCCTCGCCGCGTCCCACGGCGTGTCGGCGATCAGCAGGTAGGTGGCGAGCCCGAACGCGATCAGCCCGAGACCGATCACCCACGGGCGAAACGAATTCCGGGTCGTTGTCATCGTGGCGGGCGCGGTTTACTCGACCACAAACCAGGGATTGAGGAGATCTTCCTTGTTGTAGGCCAGCGGTTCGCGCGTTTCCCAGTTGAGCACCTGCTTGCCCGCCTCGCGCGCCACCGCGTCGGCGGCGCCGGTGTCCCATTCCATGGTCGGCCCGAGTCTCGGGTAGACATGGGCGGCGCCTTCGGCCACGAGGCAGAGCTTCAGCGAACTTCCGGAGGAATGGAATTCCACCGACTTGCCTTCCGTCTCCAGCGAAGTCACGAAATCCTTCACCTCGTCGGTGAGATGCGACCGGCTCGCAACGACGACCACGGAATCGGCGTCGCGATAATGCGGTCCACCGCTCAGCGATTCGGGCGCGCCGCCCTCGACCGACAGCCAGGCTCCCTGTCCGCGCGCGGCCCAGTAGAGACGATCGGCGGCGGGCTGAAAAACCACGCCGGCCACGGGCTCGCCCTTTTCCACCAGGGCGATGTTCACGGTGAATTCGCCATTCCGCTTGATGAACTCCTTGGTGCCGTCCAAGGGGTCGACCAACCAGAAACGCTCCCACTTTTTCCGCTCGTCGTAGGGCAGGGTCCGCGTTTCCTCCGAGATCACGGGGATCTCCGGATACCGCGCCGTGAGCGCCGCGACGATGACCTCGTTGGACCGTCGATCCGCCTCGGTGAGCGGTGATTTGTCCTCCTTCACGTCGACGGCGAACTCGGTGCCGTAGACTTCGAGGATGGCATCACCGGCGCGTCGGGCGGTGGTTTTCAGGAATTCGAGATCCAAATCAATCGGTTCCAGGGGCATTTCGGAGAGGGGCGTGAGATGAAAACGGAAAGAGCGCCAACCTGAGCGTGGTCGCTTCGCTTCCCAACCCCGCAGAGTCAACAGGGTTGGGTCGTGGACTAAACCCTCTTAGGTCAGGCTGTCGAGCTGGCTTTTGACCCATTCGAGCGCCTGGGAAGCCTGGTCGTCCTTCGGGTTGGCGGAGAGATAGGCCTCCCACTGGGTCTGCGCGGTTTCGTAGTGTTGCTTGGCCGCGTTCTTGTCTCCCGCCTGGAAACTGGCGTAGCCGAGCTGTCCCTGCGCCTGGGCGTAGAGCCGGCGATAGGCGGGATTGGTGCTGTCGACGGCCAGCAACTTCTCGATCAGGGTGTTCGCGGCGCGCAAGGTGTCGCGGCATTCGGCGTGGTTGCCGCGGTCGGACTGGAGGTTGGCCAGGCTGCACTGGCGTTGGGCGAGCGCGTAGACCAGTTCGTCGGGCGCGGCGGGGCCCGCCTCGGCCACGAGCGGTTTGAGCATCTCGATCGCCTTGGAATCCCACTCCATCGCCGACGCGGCCTGGTTGGCATCGCGTTGCTTGTTGGCGAGCGCGCCATAGCAGTCGGAGAGCGCCACGTAGATGTCGGTCCGGTTCTTGTTCTGCGGTTGGGCGCTGACTTCGGCCAGCACCTTGGCGGCCGCGGTGAGTTTCTCGACATTGTCCTCGGCCATGGCGACCTCGGTGAGCGTCTTGGCGAAACCGAGCTGGTAATCGTCGACCGCCGCGTTGAGCTCGATCGCATCGGCATAGAGTTCCGACGCCTCCCGGTAGGCGTCCGCGGCGCCCTCGGTGTCGCCGCTGATCCGCATGAGGTCGGCCGTCGCCGCCGTGGCCCGGGCCAGTCCGCCGAGGATCTTGTGATCGACCGGCGTCGGTTCCTTGAGCGCTTCCTTGAGCGCCGTCAGAATGCGGATGGCTTCGGAGAGCTGCGTCTTCGCCTCATTGATCTTGCCGAGCTGACGTTGAATCTCCGCCTGGAGAACCCGCACATGGGCAATGGCGATCGCCGGCTCGGGATCGTTCGGCGTGGCCTGGTAGACTTTCAGCCAGTATTCCACCGCGTCGTCGAGGGCCACCAGGCCGGACTGCGGCTGTTTGCGGATCTGCGCGATCTGGGCGAGGCGGGTGTTGACGATGGCGAGGTTCCTCACGAGGTCCGGGCGAGGTTCCTTGGCGCCGGCCTGGACTTTTTCCAACCGCACCTTGGCGGTGACGAAGTCGGATTCCGCCTGGGGAAAGTCCCCGAGTTCGAAGCGGATCTCGCCAAGAAAACGCGCCGCCTTGGCCGAGGGTTCGAAGAACTCCGGGGCATCGCCGTAAATCTGCTGGAGCATGGCGTAGTATTTCGCCGCCTCGGCCAACGCGGTTCGCCGATCCTCCGCAAAACCCGGCACGTCGCTGTCGCGGTTCTCCAACACCAGTTCGAAAAATCGGTCGCCATTGTCCTGGGAGGAAACGAGGAGGTCTTTCGATTCGCGCATCTGGTGGCGCATTTCCTCGCGGAGCTTTTCCTGGATCTCGTGGCCCTGTTCCTTGACCGCTTCCAGTTCGAGCTGTTTCTGCGCCTTTTCGTCCTCGGTCGCCTCGATCGTTTTCTGGATGTTGGCGACGTGCTGCTGGGCGCCCTCCCGGGTCACGCTCAGCTCCTTCTTGAGGTTCCGGGATTC
Organism: Verrucomicrobiia bacterium; assembly: GCA_020439945.1. Classification (GTDB taxonomy): domain Bacteria; phylum Verrucomicrobiota; class Verrucomicrobiia; order Verrucomicrobiales; family DEV007; genus JAEUHH01. Next base: position 103,899 of record JAGRPB010000001.1, on the reverse strand, counting down.
GGCGAAGAAAAAGGCCCCACCCGCCGCGCTGAACAGCGACAAGACGGCGGCGGCGGCGGCGGCGCGTTGCCAGCGGGCGGCGCGTTTCAGCACGCGATGGCGGCCTTCGGTAGCCTGGCGCTCGGCCTCGATCAACGCGAGGTGGTGATCGCAATCGGCGAACGCCGCGACCACGTCGCGCATGTCCGGGAATCGCTCGCGGGGATCGACGGCGAGACAGCGTTCGATGACTTCGCGCCGTTTCGCCTCGGACTCCGACGTGGCCGGATTTGGCCAGATGACGCGTTCCTCCTCGACGATCCAGTCGACGTAGCGTTCGGGCTGATCGAGCACGGTTCCGAAAGCGGACGCCGGCACGTGGCTGAATCCCTGGATTTCGCGCAGGTAGGCCTGGTATTGCTGCTCCAATCGAGGAAAACGCCCCGTGAGGAGCAGGAAGGCGATGACTCCGAAGGCGTAGACGTCCCAGCGTTTTCCGGCGCCATGCGAGGGGTCGCCGTTGTCGAGCTGTTCCGGGCTGGCGTAGAAACCCAGGTCGCCCATTTCGAGATACTGCAAGCCGGCGAGATAGCCCTGCCCCCAATCGGCGATCTTCACCTGCCATTGGTCGGGACTGTTGCCGCCGGCGAGGAAGATATTGGCCGGCTTGAGGCCGCCGTGGATGACTTCGAGCCGATGCGCAAAGGCGATGCCCTCCGCGATCTGGTCGATCAACCGGAGGGCGTCCCGCGGCTGGATCTCGCCGATGACGGAATCGAGGGACCGGCTCTGCCATTCACCGGTCTTTGGATCGCGTTCGCCGAAGTAGGGCGAGACGTAGAAGTAGGGGTACTCGGAAAAATTGTGATCAAAGACTTCGGCAATTCCCGGGTGCCGCTCTTTCCCGGACAGCGCCCGGATACAGCTGGAAACCATCCCGGGATTGATGGATTGCGCCTTCAGAAACTTCACCACCCGCGTGTCGCGGCCCTGGTGAGTACAGCGTACCGCGACTCCGCAGGCGCCTTCGCCGATCAGCTCGTCGTATTGATAACCTGGGAGGTTCGGGAGTTTCATGCCCTCGTCGGCCGCCTTCGAAATCTCAATGTTGAACGCGCTGCTTTCTCACGCCTGCTCCAAGGCCGCAACGGCTATCGTTTCCCACTCTTCATCAATGCGGTCGCGGCTTCCCGCCGGTTTCCCGGCCCGCGAATACCAGTACCCGGCATTGCCCAGATCGCCCTCGATCAGGTGAAGATGTGCATGAATCCACGATCCCATCGATGTCGACAGGTCCTGGACCAGGTCGTGCGCCTGGTGCCAGCGGTCGTGCTTCGCGCACCAGAGCGCCTGAAGCTCGACCGGCCACTCCTGTGGTGGCTCGGTTTCGCTCTCGACCGATTGTTTAAAGGATTCCAAAGTCATAAAACCGCATCTTAGCGTTGCCAATCCCAAGCCGCAACTCCCCCATTGCCCTTCGGACACGCCGCTTCACAAAACGTCTCAATTCTGAAAATATTAGATCGAAATGCCACCGGAAACCGTCCCCCAACCCGCCATTCGCACCACCACGGTCGGCTCGTGGTCACAGATCGACTGGCTGCTTCAGACGAGCGGGGAACAGGCGGTGATCGATGCCACCTCGGTGGTGATCGGCACGCAGCGGCGCGCCGGGATCGATCTCCCCACGGACGGCGAACTCTACCGCTTTGATCCCAATCACCCGGACACCAACGGGATGATCGAGTTTTTCACCCGGCAACTGGGCGGGATCGATTCGGCCGTGGGCGTCAGCGATGCGCGACGGTTCCGGGAAAAACAGGATTTCGCCTGGCGCCAGAAACCGGCCGGCGTGGTCCGGGAGGCGATCACGGAAGGCACGCTCGACCTCGCCGCCGCCTGCGCGCGGTCCCGGTCGGTGGCGGACGGCTCCCTCAAATTCACCCTCACCAGTCCCTACATGCTGGCGAGAACGCTGCTCGACGATCACTACGGCGACTTCGACTCGCTGTGCCTGGGGATCGCGGATGCCCTGGCCGACCAGGTCGAACCACTCGACTGTGATTGCGTCCAGATCGACGAGGCCAACATCCCGGGCAGTCCCGAGAACGCGCCCATCGCCGCCACCGCCATCAATCGCATCCTCGACCGGGTCACGGTCGAGAAAGCCGTCCACTTTTGCTTCGGCAACTATGGCGGCCAGACCATCCAG